>NZ_CP122458.1:3425714-3737142 GCF_032598905.1 Streptomyces sp. 11x1
CGCCCATACGGGCGATCTTGTGGACCGGCTTGCCCAGCAGGTCCTGGTCTCCGAAACGGACCGAGCCGGTCGCCTTCACCAGACCCGTGACCGCGTCGACGAGTGTGGTCTTGCCGGCGCCGTTCGGCCCGATGAGGAAGCGCAGGTCGCCGGGATGGATGTCCAGGTCCACTCCGTCGACGGCCCTGAAGCCGTCGAACGTCACGCGCAGGTCGCGGACGGTCAGTCCCTCGCCGCTCATGCTGTCTCTCCCGTCGGGGTCGCAACGGTACGGCGCTTGCGCAGGACGGTCACCAGGGACGCCAGGCCGCCGGGCAGGAAGCCGACTGCCACGACGAACAGCAGGCCCTGGAGGTACGTCCACGCGGCGGGGTAGGCGTCCGAGAGCGTGCTCTGCGTCCAGGCCACCGCGATCGCGCCCAGCACCGCGCCCACCAGGCTGGCCCGGCCGCCGACCGCCGCGCCGATGACAAAGCCGATGGACGGCACGATCCCGATCAGCGCCGGGGAGATGATCCCGACCGCGGGCACGAAGAGGGCGCCGGCCAGGCCCGCCATGCCGGCCGCGACGACGTACGCCACCAGCTTGACGTTGGCCGGGTTGTAGCCGAGGAAGCGCACCCGCTCCTCGGAGTCCCGTACGGCGACGAGGAGTTCGCCGTAGCGGGAGACGAACAGCTGGCGAGCGACCGCCATCAGCAGCAGAAGCGCAGCGGCGATGATGAAGTACACCGTCCGCTGGTTGACGGGGTCGTTGAGGTCGTAGCCGAAGAAGCCCTGGATGTCGGTCAGGCCGTTGGTGCCGCCCGTGGTGGCCTGCTGGCCGACCAGCCAGATGGCCAGGGCCGCCGCGAGGGCCTGGCTGAGGATCGCGAAGTACGCGCCCTTGACCCGGCGGCGGAAGACGAGGAAGCCGAGCAGCGCGGCGACCGCCATGGGCAGCAGTACGGTCATGGCGAGCGCGAAGGCCGGGTCGGCGAACGGTTTCCACCACCAGGGCAGCGCGTCACCGGTGCCGTACAGCTGCATGAAGTCGGGCAGGGTCTGGCCGGTGGCGGCGGCGTCGGCGAGCTTGAGGTGCATGGCCATGGCGTAGCCGCCGAGGCCGAAGAAGACGCCCTGGCCGAGGACCATCAGTCCGCCGCGGCCCCAGGCGAGGCTCACGCCGACGGCCACGATCGCGTAGCAGAGGTACTTGGCCAGGAGGTTGAGCCGGAAGTCGGACAGGGCGAGCGGGGCGATGCCGAGAAGCAGGACGGCGCCGAGGAGAAACCCGCCGGGCACGCGGAAGCGTTCCAGGAGGGACGCCGACGGCTGCACCACGGGCGTCGTGCTGGTCGGGGAGGTTGTCGTCGTCATGCCAGGCTCCGGGTGCGCAGTGCGTACAGGCCCTGGGGTCGCCACTGCAGGAAGGCGACGATCGCCACGAGCACGATGACCTTCGCGACGCTCACGGTCGTCGAGTACTCCAGCACCGACTGCAGCACGCCGAGCGCGAAGGCCGTGATGACACTGCCCTTGAGCTGGCCGATGCCGCCTACGACCACGACCAGGAAGGCGTCGACGATGTAGTTGGTGCCCATCGTCGGGCCGATCGGGCCGACCAGGGTGAGCGCGACGCCCGCCACACCCGCCAGGCCCGAACCGATGAAGAACGTCGTACGGTCCACCCGCTCGGTGGCGATGCCGGACACCTCGGCGAGGGCCCGGTTCTGCACGACGGCCCGGATCCGGCGCCCGAGCGGGGTGAGCCGCAGGATCAGGGTGAGGCCGAGGACGCACAGCAGCGCGAGGCCGAGGATGAACAGCCGGTTGTTCGCGAGGGTGATGCCCGCGACCGAGATGTTGCCGGTCAGCAGGTCCGGGGCGGCGGTCTGCACGTTGGGGGCGCCGAAGATGTCACGGGCGAGCTGTTGAAGCATCAGGGACACGCCCCAGGTGACCAGCAGGGTGTCCAGCGGCCGGGTGTACAGGCGGCGGATGAGCAGCCACTCCAGGAGCGCTCCCATGGCGCCGGCGACCAGGAAGGCCAGGGGCAGGGCGACGAGCAGGGAGACGCCCGCGCCGCTGATGGACTTCTGCAGCACGTACGTGGTGTAGGCGCCGGCCATGATGAACTCGCCGTGCGCCATGTTGATCACGCCCATCTGACCGAAGGTCAGGGTCAGGCCGAGCGCGATGAGCAGCAGGACGGCACCGATACTGATGCCGGTGAAGGACTGGTTGAGGACGACCGTCATGAAGCGGCTCCGGGTCGGGGACGTAAGGTGCGGGCTTTCCATGGGCGTGACCCGGCCTCACGACGAGGCCGGGTCCCACCGCGAGGGGCCGAGCGGGGCTCAGGAGAGGCCCGAGGCCCAGGAGTAGCCCTTCAGGTACGGGTCCGGCTCGATCGGCTTGCCCGAGTTCCAGACCTCCTCGATGAGGCCGTCCGCGCCGACCTTGCCGATCCGGGCCGTCTTGTGGACGTGCTGGGTGGCGCCGTCGACGGTGACCTTGCCCTCGGGGGCGTCGAAGGTGATGCCGTCGGAGGCGGCCTTCACCTTCGCCACGTCGAAGGAGCCGGCCTTCTCGACCATCGCCTTCCACAGGTAGACCGAGATGTAGGCGGCCTCCATCGGGTCGGACGTCGGCTTGTCCTTGCCGTAGGCGGCCTGGTACGCCTTCACGAACTTCTCGTTCGCCGCGCCCGGAGTGGTCTGGTAGTAGTTCCAGGCCGTCAGCTGGCCCTCCAGGTACTGGGTGCCGATGCTCTTGACCTCTTCCTCGGCGATGGACACCGAGAGCACGGGCAGGCTCTTCGCGGTCAGGCCCGCGGACTTGTACTCCTTGAAGAAGGCCACGTTGCTGTCGCCGTTGAGGGTGTTGAACACGGCGTCCGCGCCGGCGTCCTTGACCTTGTTGACGATGGTGCTGAACTCGGTCGATCCCAGCGGCGCGTAGTCCTCACCGACCACCTCCATGCCGTTGGCCTTCGCGTAGGCCCTGATCTCCTTGTTGGCGGTGCGCGGGAAGACATAGTCGCTGCCGACGAGGTAGAGCTTGGTCAGGCCCTGCTTCTTGAGGTAGTCCAGTGCGGGCACGATCTGCTGGTTGGTGGTCGCACCGATGTAGAAGATGTACGGGGACTGCTCCAGGCCCTCGTACTGCACGGGGTAGAACAGCAGCGACTTGTTCCGCTCGAAGACCGGCTTGACGGCCTTGCGGCTGGCAGAGGTCCAGCAGCCGAAGGTGGCGACGACCTTGTCGTCCGTGATCAGGGTCTGTGCCTTCTCGGCGAAGGTGGGCCAATCCGAGGCGCCGTCCTGGCTGATCGGCTTGAGCTTCTTGCCGAGGACGCCGCCGGCGGCGTTGATCTCGTTGACCGCGAGCAGCAGGGCGTTGTGAACGGTCACCTCGCTGATGGCCATGGTGCCCGAGAGCGAGTTCAGCAGGCCGACCTTGACGGTGTCGCCCGAGGTGTCCGCCTTGGCGCCGGAGCCTGACGACGTGTCGCTGCCGGTCTTGGCGCCGCACGCGCTGAGGGCGGCCGATGCGCCGAGGGCGGATACGCCTGCCAGGAGACCGCGCCTGCTGATGTTGAGCCCGGACATTCGATACCTCCATGCCCCGAAGGGCGGTGCGAAGCGAGCGGAAGACTCTGGGGAAGGAATGGATCGGACGCGCTTCAGTGGCGGCGGCGTTGGCGCGCGAAGCCCCCAGCCGTTCCGGGGTGACCTCCGGGCTGGTCGTTGAAGTGCGTCCACAGCCTGCGGCGGAACTGTTTCAACGGCGTTTCGGCGCAATTGAAGAACAGTTTCCATCGGAAGTATCGAGATAGGCTGAAAAAGAGGAAAGCCGCCACTGACGACGCATGATTGACGGCGTCTCAGTGACGGCATTTATTGCTTCCGCCAGAAAGGATCATATTCTGGGAATGCTCGTCAAGAGTGCGTTGATCGACGGTAGGCTCACGGCATCCCCGCCCCGGGGTCGTGCGCATGCGAGCTGAGGAGTGCAATGGCGAGGCAGCCCCAGGACCTGCTCCACCTGCTGACACGGGCCGAGCGCCTCTCGGTGCGCCGAGTCCAGTCCGTGCTGGAGGAGTTCGACTGCTCCATCGAGGCGTGGTGGGTGCTCGACCTGCTCTCCGACGGCGAGGGGCACAACATGACGGCCCTCGCCGACCATGCCTTCCTGCCGGCGCCGACCCTGACGAAGCTGATCGACCAACTCGTCGACCAGAACCTGGTCTTCCGCCGCGTCGACCCTGCCGACCGGCGCCGTGTCCTGGCCCAGCTCACCCCACGGGGAATTCAGCGCCGGCAGCGACTGTCCCGCGCGGTCCGGGCCGACTGGGGTGAGCTGGAACCCCTGCTCGGGCAGGACGAGGAGGAGCGGTTGCAGACCCTGCTCGATCGGCTGGCCGGGGCGCTGGAAGGCGAGGGGAGCGTCACAACAGCTCGTGCGGAGCGCGAAGTTGGGCGAGCACGTTGAAGTCGAGCCCGTCCGCCCGCGCCAGGTAGATGCGCTGGCGCACATGCCGTCCGTCCAGGCTCAGCAGGCCGCGCGGACCTTCGTACGCGACGTTCTCGGCGGCTGCTCCGATGGCGGACACGTCCAGGGTGCGGGCCCGTTCGATGAGCGCCGCGAGCAGCAGCACGCCCTCGTAGCAGGACTCGCCGAGACTGCCCGGAACCGGTGCGTCCACACCGAAGCGGCCCGCGTACCGGCCGTGGAAGTCCATGGTGTTCTGGTCGGCCAGCGAGGCGAAGAACCCGGCCGTGCTGTAGAGGTCGGTCGTCGCCTCGGCGCCGCTCGCCAGCAGCATGCTCTCGTCCATGAGTGTGCTCAGCCGCAAGCAGCGCTGGTCGAGCCCGGCAGCGGCGAAGGCCCGGTTGAAGCGGACCGCGTCGCTGCCCACCATGAGCATGAGCACGCCGTCGGCGTCCGCCCGCTCGATGCGCCGCAGGACGTCGGTGAAGTCGTCGGTGCCCAGCGGCAGGTACACCTCGCCGCAGACCCGGTCCCGGCCTTCGCGCGCGTAACGGCGCGCGGCCCGGGCGGTGCGCCGGGGCCAGATGTAGTTGTTGCCGACGACGAACCACCGGCGTACGCCCCGCGCCTCGGCGAGCAGCCGCATCGCCGGCAGCAGCTGCCAGGCAGGCGTCTCGCTGGTCATGTAGACGCCCTCGGTGCGCTCGCCGCCCTCGTACAGGGCCGTGTAGACGTACGGCACCCGGTGCGCGATCCGTGGTGCCACCGCCTGCCGCACCGAGGAGATGTGCCAGCCGGTGACGCCCTGCACCGCACCCGCCGCCACCAGGGCCTCGACCTCGTTCGCGACCTGCTGAGGAGCCGCGCCGCCGTCGACCTCCAGCAGCCGCAGCTCCTTGCCGAGCACGCCGCCCGCCTTGTTGATCTCCTCGGCGGCCAGCCGCGCGCACGCCTCGCAGGTGGGACCGAAGATCCCGGCCGGCCCCTGCATCGGGTACACGAACGCCACATTCAGGGTCGACTCGTCGGCCGTGAACCACTCAGGGGCGTGGAGGCGGAGCGGCGGCCGATGCATGGCCCCATGATTGCCCCACCGCCCTCAGCGCCCAAGCGGTGGCCCGGATCGAGACCGATTCGTAGAAATGCGGCTTCGTAGAAATGCGGCACGACTCGCTGAAGGATCGCAGGTAGTGGCCGCGGCCGACAGCGGGTGGGCGACCGCGCGGACCCGGTCACCGAGGTGGGAGAGGGTTGCTGCGGCGAGGACGTGCGTGAAGCGGGGATCGGTGGCGTCACCGGGGCCACGGTGGGGGGCCGCCGTGGGGTGCCGTCCTCCGTGTCGTCGTTGCCGGAGCCGGCGCTCGCCATTGAGGCTGAGGGGGGCGGTGCCGCGGGGGTGGTCCGGGGCATCGGGTTGACACGGCTTTCGCTGACCGTTCCCAGTGGACTGTGCGGTCGCCCCAGCGCTGTAGGAGGTGCGGTCGTGGCCGACCGCGAGCAGGCTCGCGCCGGTGGTACGGCGGTAGTCCTTCCACGACCGCGGCAGTGGATGCCGGCGGCGAGGGCGCGCTGCAGCCGGGCCGGGTCCCACCGAGTCTCCGACCTCGTACCGGTGCGACTCCTCGTGCACGGCGCCCAGGGCGACCCGGCGCAGCCGTGTGCCGAGGCCGAAGGGTTCCGGCTCGTCGCCGAGCAGGATGGAGACCAGCAGGTCCACGGCCGCGAAGTCGGCGAAGCGGAGGGCGGCCACGTCGGCGGGTTCCTCCGCGGTACGGGTGACGTCGAGCATGGTGCCGATGCGGACTCCGGCGTCGGGGGGGCGCCGGGTGGGTGGGTGTGGTGGTGGTTGCGGCGGATCGGCTCAGGACGTGCGGCGGGGTACGGCGGCGGTCGTCGCTGCCGGTGGCGACCGGTGAGGCGGGCGGGGCGGGATACCGGAGGGGGTGGGTGGGGCCCCCTTGCGTCGGGGGTCTCTGGAGTGACTTGCGTCTCATGCGGGGTCGTGGGGTTCGGATGGGTTTCGGGCGCGGAGTCGCTGTTCGGAGGCGGTGTCGTCGTTCTGGCGGTGGCAGGAGTTCGGGCGGTGCATACCGGGGAGTCATTTGGGGTGGGAACGGTCCTGGGGTTCCCTTCGTTCTTGACTTGCCCTGCCTCCGTCGACGCGGTCCCCCGCCGTACCGACGCGACGCGGAAGGACGACGTGCCCTTTGTTCCCGCTCCCGCTCGACGCGCCGCCCCCCTCGCGGCCCACCCCGTCCCCGGTCCCCGATCCCCTCACCCTGATACCCAGCCCGGCCCGTCCCGTGGACCTCACCCGGGCCCCGCGTCACGCCGCACCCACGGCTGCCGCACCCACGGCTGCCGGGCTCACGGATTCTGAGCCCGCTGCCGAGCTGACGGATTGCGCGCCCGCGGATTGCCCGCCCACGGATGGTGAGCTCGCGGTGTGCGAGCTCGCGGTGTGCGAGCTCGCGGTGTGCGCGCTCGCGGTGTGCGAGCTCGCGGCTCCTGTGGATCCCGCAGCTGCCGACCCCGTGGTTCGCACGGCCCCCACGGCCCCCACGGTCCCTGCGGCTCCCGCGAACCCGACGGTGGCCCCAGCCTGCGACTCCGCCTCCACCTCCGCCCAGCCCCCCGTACCCCACCCGGCCCGGCTCGTCGCGCTCCTGTCCGGCAGGGTTCGGGCGCTGCTCCCCGCCCGGTCGGCCGCCAATGGCCGACGGCTGCGGCTGGCCCTGACGTTGTTGCCGTTGGTACTGCTCGGCGCCTGGGCGGCGTTCGACTGGCGCACCGTGCACAGCGGGGCGGTGCGGCTGGCCTCGGCCGATCCGCGGTGGCTGCTGGCCGGGGTGTTGTTCACCGGCCTGTGCTCAGTGGCCTCCGCGTTCGTACGGCAGGGCGCGGTGCCGGAACGGCTGCCGCCGGGCCCGTTGCTGGCGACGCAGTTCGCAGCCGGGGCGGCGGGGCACGCGCTGCCGGGCAACATCGGCGCCCACGCCGTCGTCCTGCGCTTCCTGCGGCGCCAGGGCATCCCGCTCGCCCGGGCCACGTCCTCGCTCGCCCTGTACTCGGCGGTCAAACCCGTGGCCAAGACCCTGGTGATCGTCGCCTTCGTCGTCGCCTTCCCGGGCACGCTGCGCCTGACCGAACTCCTCCCGAAGGGCGAGACGCTCGCCCTCGTCGGCGCGATCACCGGCGTCAGCCTCGCGGCCGTGGTCACACTGATCACGACCGTACGGCCGTTGCGGCGACCGCTGATCGGAGGGCTGCGTTCCGCCCTCACCGACACCCGGATCGTGCACAGCTGCCCCGGCCGGGCGCTGGCCCTGTGGGGCGGGGCCGCCGCCTTCCCTCTGTGCCAGGGGGCCGTGGTCGCCTCGGTCGGCTCCTCGCTCGGGCTGCCCGTGTCCTGGCCGCAGATGCTCTTCGCCTATCTCGTCGCCAGTACGGCGGCCGGTGCGGTGCCCGCGCCGGGCGGCCTCGGCCCCATGGACGCGGCGCTCGTCTTCACCCTGGTCGCCTTCGGCGCGCCCGCGGCCCTCGCCACCACCACGGTCATCGGCTACCGCGTCCTCACCGTCTGGCTCCCCCTCCTGCCGGGCACGCTCGTCCTCTCGGCGCTGGTGCGGGCGAAAGTGCTTTGACGGGCGACTGACGGGCGGCGGCCTTCGGGCCGCGCCCCGGCAAGCGGCCGACGGTGCGGGAGGCCGCCGTGGACCTCCGTGTCCGCCTCGGCCTCGGCCTCGCGGGAAGGGCTCGCGGGACACCTTCGCGCTTACGCCCCCGTGCGGGTGCCCTCGCCGGTCATGGGTGCAGGGTGGGTGCAGCAAGCAGTTGAAGCGGGAACCATCTCAGGGACTGGAGGATCGGGCGGTACTGGGCAGTTCGGGGAGGGCGTATGTCGTACTCGGTGGGGCGCCGAGTGGTCGTCACGGGGCTGGGGGCCGTCACCCCGCTCGGGGTGGGCGTGGATGAGCTGTGGCAGGGGCTGCTGGAAGGCCGTTGCGGGATACGGGAGTTGGACGGGGAGGAGTTCGCGGAGTTACCGGTGCGGGTCGCGGGGACGGTGCCGGTGGATCCCGCCGAGCTGCTCCCCCGGCCCCGGGCCCGGCGTATGAACCGGGCCGCGCGGTTCGCCGTACTGGCGGCGCGGGAGGCGTGGCGGGACGGGGGCTTCGAGCCCGGCGGTGCGGCGGAGAGCGGGCTCGACGCTGACCGGGTCGGGGTGTCCGCCGGGGCGATCCTCGGAGACGCGTCGGTGCTGGTGGCCGGCGACCGGCAGTTACGGGACCGGGGGCCGCGCGGTGTCTCGCCGCTCACGACCCCGATGTGTGTGCCCTCGCAGGCAGCGTCGCAGGTCTCGCTGGACCTCGGGATCACCGGGGAGGCGCGCACGGTCACCAGTGCGTGCGCCTCCGGGACCGAGGCGATCGGTCAGGCCGTCGACCGGATCCGGTACGGGCGGGTGGACCTGGCGCTCGCGGGTGGGGCCGAGGCGGTGGTGACCCCGGCGATCATGGCGTCCTTCGCGGCGATGCGGGCGCTGTCGCGGCACGGGCTGGACGAGGGTGAGGCGAGTCCGTCCCGGCCGTTCGCGAAGGACCGGGACGGGTTCGTGAACGGCGAGGGGGCGGGGTTCCTGCTGCTGGAGGCGGAGGACCATGCCCGGGCTCGCGGGGCCCGGGTCTACTGCGAGGCCGCGGGGTGGGGGCTGTCCGCCGACGCGCATCACATGGCGGCGCCCGATCCGTCGGGCTCGGGGGTGGCGCTCGCGCTGCGGCGGGCGTTGGAGGACGCGGCGGCGGGGCCCTCGGACGTGGTCCACGTCAACGCGCACGCCACCGCCACGGTCGACGGGGACCTCGCGGAGGCGAACGCGCTGACGGCGGTGCTGTCGGGGCGCCGGGTGCCGGTGACGGCGCTGAAGGGGCACCTCGGGCACCTTCAGGGGGCGGCCGGGGCGGTGGAGGCCCTCGCCACCGCGCTCACGCTCCACCACGGGCTCATCCCCCCGACCATCGGCTGCGCCGACCAGGACCGGGCCATCACCCTCGACGTCGTCACCACCGCCCCGCGCCCGCTGCCTCGCGACGGCGACCTCGCCCTCACGAACTCCTTCGGCTTCGGCGGCCACAACGCGGTCCTGGCCCTCCGCCGCACCACGTAGCCCTCCGGGTCGGCCGCGGATTGACGCAGACCCGCTCCTGTGCGTCCCGGCGCCGCCGGCCTACCGCGACCGTCGTGGGTGAGCGGCGCGCGGGCGGGGAGCGTCGGCGGGAGAGCAACCGGAGAGCTCGGAGGGGAACCGGCGGCAGGAAGCCGAGGGCCGGCGACGAAAGAACTGGGCCAGACCGCGGAAGGAGGCCCTCGGCGTGGGGTCGTACCGAGTCGAGTCGCCCCCCTCAGGCCGAGCGTTTGCGTGCGGTGGTTTTCTTTGCCGGGGTTTTCTTCGTGGGCGTCTTCGCCGTCGCGGTCTTTTTCGCCGCCGTGGATTTCGTGGTCGTCGACTTCGCCGTCGTCGTCTTTCTGGACGTCTGCTGCTTCGTGGCCGTCTTCTTTGCCGGCTGTGCTGTCTTCGCGGTCGTTTTCTTGGGGGAAGCAGCCGTTTTCCGGGTCGACGCCGTGGACTTCTTGCCCGGGGACTGTTTGGGGGTGGGCCGGGCCGCGAGGTGGGTCACGTCAGCGTCGGCGTCGGCCTCGGCGCTCTCGCCACGGGACTCCTTCGCCTCACGCACGCTCTTCTCCAGCGCGGCCATGAGGTCGAGGACCTTGCCCTCCGCCGCCGGCATCGGAGCGCTCGGCGGCTCCTCGCCGGACGCCTTCGCCGCGATCAGCTCCTCCACTGCCTCGCGATAGTCGTCGTGGAGGGATTCCAGGTCGACCTCCCCGAGCGTGTCCATCAGGGCGTCCGCCAGGTCGAGTTCCTTGTCGCGGACGGTGACACTCGCGTCGGGAGCGACCCCCTCGGTCGTACGGATCTCGTCGGGCCAGAGCAGACCGTGCATGGCGAGGACGTCGTCCACCACCCGGAGCATGCCGAGCCGCTCACGCCCCCGCAGCGCGAACTTGCAGATCGCCACCTTGCCGCTGCGCTTGAGCGCCTCGCGGAGGAGGGTGTACGGCTTGGCGGCCGGGACCCCGTTCGCCGCGAGGTAGTACGCCGCGTCCACCTGGAGCGGGTCGACGCTCTCGGCCGGTACGAAGCCCTCGATCTCGATGGTCTTGGCCGTGGGGATGGGCAACGACGCGAGATCCTCGTCGGTGATCGGGATCATCGTGCCGTCCGCGTCCTCGTACGCCTTGCCGATCTCCCCCTGCGTCACCTCACGGTCCTCCAGCTCGCAGACCTTGCGGTAACGGATGCGGCCGCCGTCGTCCAGATGGACCTGGCGGAAGGAGACGGAGTGGCTCTCGGTCGCGTTCACCAGCTTGATCGGGATGCTGACCAGGCCGAAGGAGATGGCGCCGTTCCAGATGGATCGCACGGGCAGCACGCACCTTTCGGGTCCCTGCTTCCGGTTTGTCCACACCGTAACGCCGACCCTCCGACCCTGCCCGTCGACGACCAACAGGCACCCGCCGCCGGCCAGGTCCGGCCCCGCCACCGCACCGGTCAGGATTCGAGAAGCGCGGGCGGGTGGGGCGCGCCTAGCGTGAGGGCCATGGACCTCACCATCGACGCGAGCGTCCTCCCGCACGTCGAGATGATGACCAGGGAGACGTACGCATGTGTAGCCCTACGGCGTCCGCGCCATCGCCGTCCGTGCCTTCGCCGTCCGTGATCCGGCGGGCAACCTGATCCGCGTCCACGAGGTCTGAGATCCGGAGGACCGCCGCAGCCGTTACGAAGAGGACGTCACGAAGAGGGCCACCGCGGTCGTACGACGGTGGGCAGTGGACGGGCGACGCCGGTGGGGACCGTGACGCGGCCCCGCCCGACTGATGGAGGAACGATGACCAAGGCCACGAGCGCGCGGACGCAGGCGCAGGCTCCCGGGCCGCACGCCGCCGACAGCCATGATCTGATCCGTGTGCACGGGGCGCGGGAGAACAATCTCAAGGACGTCAGCATCGAGATCCCGAAACGCCGGCTGACCGTGTTCACGGGGGTCTCCGGCTCGGGGAAGAGCTCGCTGGTGTTCGACACGATCGCCGCCGAGTCGCAGCGGCTGATCAACGAGACGTACAGCGCCTTCCTCCAGGGCTTCATGCCGAACCTCGCCCGGCCCGAGGTGGACGTGCTGGACGGGCTGACCACCGCGATCACCGTGGACCAGCAGCGGATGGGGTCCGATCCGCGCTCCACCGTCGGCACCGCCACCGACGCCAACGCGATGCTGCGCATCCTCTTCAGCCGGCTCGGCACCCCGCACATCGGCCCACCCGGCGCGTTCTCCTTCAACGTCGCCTCGGTCTCGGCGAGCGGCGGCCTCACGGTCGACCGGGGCGCCGACAAGACCAAGACGGAGAAGGTGACGTTCAGCCGCACCGGCGGGATGTGCACGCACTGCGAGGGCCGGGGCACGGTCTCCGACATCGACCTCACCCAGCTGTTCGACGACACGAAGTCGCTGTCCGAGGACCCGTTCACCATCCCCACCTACACGGGGGACGGGTGGGTCGTGCGGGTCATCGCCGAATCCGGGTTCTTCGACAAGGAGAAGCCGATCCGGGAGTACACCAAGAAGGAGCGGCACGACTTCCTGTACCGCGAGCCGACCAAGGTGAAGATCAACGGTGTCAACCTCACCTACGAGGGCCTGATCCCGAAGATCCAGAAGTCGTTCCTCTCCAAGGACCGGGAGTCGATGCAGCCGCACATCCGGGCCTTCGTGGACCGGGCGGTCACCTTCGCCGTGTGTCCCGACTGCGACGGCACCCGGCTGAGCGAGTTGGCCCGCTCCTCGCGCATCGCCGGACTCAACATCGCGGAGGCCTGCGCGATGGAGATCCGCGACCTCGCCGCATGGGCGCGCGGGATCGAGGACGCCTCGGTCGCACCGCTGCTCGCCAAGCTGCACTACACGCTCGACTCGTTCGTGGAGATCGGCCTCGGCTACCTCTCCCTGGACCGGGCCTCCGGCACGCTCTCCGGCGGCGAGGCGCAGCGGACGAAGATGATCCGCCACCTCGGCTCCTCCCTCACCGACGTCACGTACGTCTTCGACGAGCCGACCATCGGGCTGCACCCGCACGACATCGAGCGGATGAACAACCTGCTGCTGCGGCTGCGCGACAAGGGCAACACGGTGCTGGTGGTCGAGCACAAGCCGGAGACGATCGCCATCGCCGACCATGTCGTGGACCTCGGGCCCGGCGCCGGCACGGCGGGCGGCACGGTCTGCTTCGAGGGCACCCTGGAGGGGCTGCGCGCCAGCGACACCGTCACCGGACGTCACCTCGGCGACCGGGCCGCGCTGAAGGAGACGGTGCGCAAGCCCACCGGCGCGCTGGAGATCCGCGGCGCCTCGGCGAACAACCTCCGCCATGTCGACGTCGACATCCCGCTCGGCGTGCTCACCGTCATCACCGGGGTCGCCGGCTCCGGCAAGAGTTCGCTGGTGCACGGGTCGATCCCGAGCGAGGAGGGCGTGGTGTCGGTCGACCAGACCCCGATCCGCGGCTCCCGGCGCAGCAACCCGGCGACGTACACCGGGCTGGCCGACCCGATCCGCAAGGCCTTCGCCAAGGCCAACGGCGTCAAGCCGGCGCTGTTCAGCGCCAACTCCGAGGGCGCCTGCCCCACCTGCAACGGCGCCGGTGTCATCTACACCGACCTGGCGATCATGCAAAGCGTCGCCACGACGTGCGAGGAGTGCGAGGGGAAGCGGTTCGAGGCGTCGGTGCTGGAGTACCGCTTCGGCGGCCGGGACATCAGCGAGGTGCTCGCGATGTCGGTGACCGAGGCCGAGGCGTTCTTCGGCGAGGGCGAGGCGCGCACCCCGGCCGCCCACCGGATCGTCGAGCGGATGGCGGACGTCGGCCTCGGCTACCTCACCCTCGGCCAGCCGCTGACCACGCTCTCCGGCGGCGAGCGGCAGCGGCTGAAGCTGGCCACCCACATGGGCGACAAAGGCGGCGTCTACGTCCTCGACGAGCCGACCACGGGTCTCCACCTCGCCGACGTGGAGCAGTTGCTCGGGCTCCTCGACCGCCTGGTCGACGCCGGCAAGTCGGTGATCGTCATCGAGCACCACCAGGCGGTCATGGCGCACGCCGACTGGATCATCGACCTCGGGCCCGGCGCCGGCCACGACGGCGGGCGGATCGTCTTCGAGGGCACCCCGACCGACCTGGTCGCGACCCGCTCCACGCTCACCGGCGAGCACTTGGCCGCGTACGTGGGAGCCTGAGCGCGGACGGAGAGCATGAGCCCGGCCGTGGGGAGCCGAGTGCGGCCGTGGGGTCAGATTAATCCCCTCTCGCCACTTTCATACCCCCTATCGCCTTCATCTCCTCAGTTGCCGAATCATGGGATTCTGGGTCCCATGACACCCATCACCGAGGTGGAGGGCCACAGGGTCGCCCTCTCCAATCTGGAGAAGGTCCTCCACCCGGCGACGGGCTTCACCAAGGGCGAGCTGCTGCACTACTACGCCACGACGGCGGACGCCCTGCTGCCGCATCTGCGCGACCGCCCGGTCTCCTTCCTGCGCTACCCGGACGGGCCGGGCGGCCAGGTCTTCTTCACCAAGAACGTGCCGCCGGGCACACCGGACTGGGTCACCACCGCCGAGGTACGGCGGATGGAGGGGCCGGCCCGGATGGTGCTGGTCCAGGACCTGGCGAGCCTGATGTGGGCCTCGAACCTGGTCGCCGAGTACCACACGCCGCAATGGACCGTCCGCACCTCGGACGAGGCCGACCGGCTGGTGTTCGACCTGGACCCGGGGTCGCCCGCGACCGTCGTCGAGTGCTGCGAGGTCGCCTGCTGGCTGCGGGAGCGGCTCGCGGCGGACGGGATCGAGGCGTACGCGAAGACGTCCGGGTCGAAGGGGCTGCATCTGCTGGCGGCGGTGCGCGGGGCTTCGTCGGAGCGGGTCTCGGAGTACGCCAGGGAACTGGCCGTCGAGGCGGAGCAGGCGATGCCCCGCCGGGTCGTCCACCGGATGACCCGCAGTCTGCGCCCGGGCAAGGTGTTCGTCGACTGGAGCCAGAACGCCGCCCGCAAGACCACGGCCGCGCCGTACACCCTGCGGGCCCGCCCCGAGCCAACCGTCTCCGCGCCGGTCACCTGGACCGAGGTCGAGGAGTGCGGCGCCCCCGAGCTGCTGTCCTTCCGCGCCCCGGACATCGGCCCCCGGCTGCAGGACCACGGCGACCTGCTGGCACCGCTCCTGGACCCGGAGGCCGCACACCCGCTCCCGTGACACGGCCGGCCCCGGCGGCCTACACCCGCGTCCACGTCCGCCGGTCGCGGGCCATCGCGTGCAGGCCCTCCACGTCCGCCGGCTTCAGCACCCCGCCGGCGCGGGCGAGTTCCGACAGGTCCGTGTCGCGCAGGACGCGCACCTCGCGCAGGGGTGTGGTGACCGCGACCGAGGAGGGTTCGGCGAGAGCGAGGACCGGGCGGACCTCGGCGGTGAGGGCGTAGGAGGCGCGGTCGGCGTCGGCCCGCAGCCCGCGCAGCAGCGCCCGGGGTTCGTGCCGGCCCACGGCGACCATGGGGTCGGTGACGACGACGCGCTGCCTGCGGGCGTGGACGGAGCGGACGCAGAACACGCCCCCGGGGCCGACGACCAGGTGGTGGATGCGGTCGCCGCCGGGCAGTGGCACGGAGTGCAGGGTGTGCCAGCCGGCGCCCGCAAGCCGGTCCAGCGCGTCGCCGACGGTCTGCTCGGCGGCCAGGGCGCGGCGGCGCGGGTCGGGGCGCAGCCGGCGTGCCGGGCCGGGGGCGCGGTCGAGAGCGATCAACAGGGCCTCGCCGGGCCGGTTGGGGGCGAGGTCGTCGTCCGGGGGGAGGCTCAGCCGGGCCAGTTCGGCGGGGGTCGGCACAGGCGGCGGCCCCACGGCGACCGGGCCGGTGACGAAGGGGCGGAGGACGGCCAGCACGTCCTCTCTCAGCTCCTCGCTGAGGAGGTTCACCCGGCCCGCCTCACGGTCGTACCAGGCGATGTTCCTCCCGTCGGTCCGGCACACGTACAGGCGTCGCTGTCCATGACGCCAGGTCGGTATGACGCGCAGTTCGCTCATGCACCATCACCCCACGACCATGGGAACAGGCGGGGTGCTCCATCGGCAAGAACCCGGCTACCTTTGGGGTGACGACCCGTCGTCGAGGGCCACGGCCTGGGGGAGGCGCCGTTGCGGACGCGCAAGCAACCCGATGTCCCGGCTCCGCGGGAACCGTGGAGCGAGATCGTGCCGGGGCTGTGGATGGGCGGGCACGAGTTCGCGGGGCCGGCCGGTACCGGGGGCGTCGAATTCGCGGTCGTACGCGACGAGTTCGATCTGGTGCTGACCCTGCTGCGGCTGCCGGGGCACGGGCCCGACGAGGGGGTCGAGCACCATGTGTGGCCGATCCCGGACGGACCGCTGGACGGTACGCAGTTGGCGGGCGTGATGCGGCTGGCGCAGGCGGCGTGCGACGCGCTGGAGGACGGCAAGCGGGTCCTGGTCCGCTGCCGCAGCGGGTACAACCGGGCCGGTCTGGTCGTGGCGCAGGCGCTGATCCGCGACGGCCACTCCGCCGAGGAGGCGATCCGGCTGATCCGCAGCCGCCGTTCGCCGTGGGCGCTGCACAACGAGCTGTTCGTGGAGTACCTGCACACGGGGCTGGCGACGGTCCGGCTGCTGGAGGAACTGGAGGAGTCGGCCGAGTAGGGCATGTGCCGGGCCGCGGGGCGTGCCGAGTCGATCAGCCCGGCTGCCGGGCAGCGCGGGCCGGCTCGACCGAGCCGTCACGAAAAAGTACTTCCGCACGAATTAGGGTGTACGGACCACAGTGGTCCTCCCCCACAACCGTCCTCCCGTCCCTGTACACCCAGGAGTCCCGTGTCCCCCAGCCGCCCCGCGCGCGCTGCCGTCGGCGCGCGCGTCGCCGCCGGCGCCTTCGCCGCCGTCCTGCTGGTGGGCGGCTGTGGCGACTCCGGGGGCCTGGTGAGCGCGGGCGCGACGCCCACCGCGAGCGGCCCGACCCGGCTGTGGCCCGGGGAGCCGCCCGCGTCCTCCCCCGCCTACGACTACGGCGAGGCCGAGACGGAGGTGGTCAAGGGCGTCCGCGCTCCCGGCGAGGACATCCACAAGGTGGACCCGCTGGCCGTCGTCCGCGCGGAGATCGCCGCGCACCCCGAGGTGTACGCCGGATCCGGGGCCCTCTACGGGGGAACGACCGCACGCATGGCCGACTGCGGAAGGGGCGGCACCGACGCTTCGGCCGACCCGGACACGACCGCAGGCACGGACAAGGACACGGCCGCAGGGCCGGACACGACCGCCGGCACGGACGCGACCGCCGGCAGGAAGACCGACCGCGCCAAGTGCCCCGTCCTCCAGGCCTACTACCGGGACCTCACCGGCGACGGGCGCGACGACATGGTGCTCGGCTTCCGGCTGCTGCCCGGCAATCAGACGGCGGTGCGGATGTACACCTTCCAGGCGGACCGACTGGTGCAGGTGCTGGCCAGCGACGACGCGGTGCTCGCGGTCGAGCTGGCCGGCCGGACCGTGATCATCCGCTCCCCGGCGGGCATCGTCGGCTACGAGTACCGCACCCAGTGGACCTGGGACGAGGACCAGCAGGCGATGCTGCTCACCCGGGACGAGATCCTGCGCGTGGGCGGAGCGGCGAAGCCGTCCCGGTCACCGTCGGCGTCCCCCTCCGCCTCCCCCTCGCCCGACATGCCCTCCACCGCGTCCGCGTCCCGCTCCCCCTCGCCCGACGTGCCCTCCGCCTCGTCCTCGGTGCGGCCGGGGTGAGCGCCGCGAGGCCCGCGAGACCCGGGCGGAAACGGTTCGGCCTGCCCCGGTGGGCCTCCTCGCTCACCTGGAAGGCGCTGGCGTTCATCACGGTCATGTGCTGCGGGCTGGCCGCTCTGCTCGGCGCCCTCGTCCATGTCTCCGTCACCAACCGGACGGTGAGCGACGCCCGTTCCCGGGCCCTGGTCCGGCTCGACGAGGCGGCACAGGCGTACGAGGCCGGGAACCGGCTCCCACCCGATGCCGGGATCGACCCGCGGGGCATGCCGGGGGAGCTGCGCGAGCTGGCGGTGAGCGGGCGGCGCGGCACGATGGTCGGGGTCGTCTCCGGAGTCCCCTCGATGTGGGCCGCCGCCCCCGCCGACGGCCGTGCCCTCGCCGTGCGGATCGACTACGCGCAGAGCGCGGCCACCATCGAGAACCTCGACCGGGCCATCCTGGGCTCCTCGGCGCTGGCGATCGGGGCGACGCTGGCCGTCGGCGCGCTGGGCGTCGGCGGGGTGACCCGGCGGCTGCGCACGACCTCCCAGGTGGCCCGGCGGATCAGCGCGGGCGACCTGGACGCCCGGGTCGGCGACCCCCGGACGACGGACCCGGCGCGGTATCGCGACGAGGTGGCCGCGGTGGCCGCCGCGCTCGACACCATGGCGTCCACGCTGCAGCGGAAACTACTCGGCGAGCAGCGGTTCACGGCGGACGTCGCGCACGAGTTGCGTACGCCGTTGACCGGGCTGCACGCGGCGGCGGAGCTGCTGCCGGCGGGGCGGCCGACGGAGATGGTGCGGGACCGGGTCGCCGCGTTGCGGACGCTGACCGAGGACCTGCTGGAGATCTCGCGGCTGGACGCGGGGAGCGAGCGGCTGGACCTGGACGCGATCCGGCTCGGACTGCTGGCCGAGCGGGTGGCCGCGCACGCGAGCGGCGACACCGAGGTGCGGGTCGTCGAGGACGCGTGGGTGGAGACGGACCGGCGGCGGCTGGAGCGGGTGGTGGGGAACCTGGTGGCCAACGCCCACAAACACGGGGCGCCTCCGGTGGTGTTGACCGTGGAGGGGCCGGTGGTGACCGTGCGGGATCACGGGGACGGGTTCCCTGACTATCTGCTGACCGAGGGGCCGCAGAGGTTTCGCACCGAGGGCTCCGCCAAGGGACACGGCCTGGGTTTGACCATCGCCATGGGGCAGGCGGAGGTGTTGGGAGCGCGGTTGGGATTCGAGAACGCTTCGGGCGGCGGCGCGTTGGCCGTTCTGCGACTGAGTGTCGGTGGGGGTTGATCGCGCAGTTCCCCGCGCCCCTGAAAAGAGCGGCGTTGCCCTGATGGCCCATCGAGAAAGGCGCCCCCTCCGCGCTCCTCCTAACGTGGCGAATAGTCAGCCTCGCCCCCCTTTTTTCCCTGGAGGAACATCAGATGTCCCTGCGGATTCTGCTCCTGCGGTTCGGTATAGCCGCTGCCGGTGGCGCTCTCCTCGCGTTCGCCGCCACGACTCCCGCCGCCGGTGTCGAACAGGAGGACCCCCGCACGAGCAAGCAAATCGTCGACGGCAAGGTCGTCGCCCGGTCCGGCCTGATCCTGCGCAGTGCGCCGACCCGAGGAGGTTCGGTCATCCGGGTCGCGCGCCACGGCGAGATCGTCAAGATCTACTGCCGGACCGAGGGCCAGAGCGTGGACGGCAACCGGCAGTGGTACCTGCTCGTCGACGGGACCTGGGCCTGGGGCTCGGCCCGCTACATCGCCCCCTTCAAGGCGCCCCGCTGGTGCGACGCCTGAGCAGCAAGGCACGGCAAGGCACAACAAGGCGCACAGACAGAACAAGACACACAAGGCATTCCATTTAGGTAAGTTCCGGGCATGACCACCAAGGCCGGAACGACCCTGGCGGCGGATCCCTCGGATCCGTCCCCGCCGCCCGCCGTACGCCTGCTCCGGCGCCGAGGCGTCGAGTTCACCCTCACCGTCGTGGCCGTCCTGCTCTCCGTGTACGGCTACTGCGCTGTGGGTCTGGCCAGATACGGCACCGTCCCGCCCGGCGCCGCCGACTACGGCGCCGGGCTCGGTGTGCTCGCGCTGCTGGCCCATCTGGTGGTCCGGCTGCGGGCGCCGTACGCCGATCCGCTGCTGCTGCCGATCGCGGTGCTCCTCAACGGCCTGGGACTGGTGCTGATCCACCGGCTCGACCTGGAGACACCGGCCGACCAGGCCGCGCCCGCGCAGCTGAACTGGTCGACGCTCGGCGTCGCGCTGTTCATCGCGGTGGTGGCGCTGCTGCGTGACCACCGGGTGCTCCAGCGGTACGCGTACGTCTCGGTGGTGGCGGCGCTCGCGCTGCTGGCCCTGCCGATCCTCTTCCCACCGGTCAACGGGGCCCGGATCTGGGTGCGGATCGCCGGGTTCTCCCTCCAGCCGAGCGAGTTCGCGAAGGTGCTGCTCGCGCTGTTCTTCGCCAGCTATCTCGCGGCGAACCGCAACGCGCTGGCGTACGCCGGGCGTCAGATCTGGCGGTTCAGACGCCTCCAACTGCCCGCCGGGCGGGTCCTCGGCCCGATCGTCACCATCTGGCTGCTGAGCGTCGGCGTCCTGGTCCTGGAACGGGACCTGGGCACCTCCCTGCTGTTCTTCGGCCTGTTCGTGATCATGCTGTACGTCGCCACGGGCCGCACCGGCTGGATCGCGGTGGGGCTGCTGCTGGCGTGCGTGGGCGCGGTCGCCGTGGGCTGGCTGGAACCGCACGTCCACAGCCGGGTCGAGGACTGGCTGCATCCGTTCGCGTCCATCGAGGCGGGCCAGGGCGCGGGCCAACTCGCCCAGTCCCTCTTCGCGTTCGCCGCCGGCGGGCTGCTCGGCACCGGGCTCGGTCTCGGCCACTCCATCCTGATCGGCTTCGCCGCCAAGTCCGACTTCATCCTGGCCACGGCGGGCGAGGAGCTGGGCCTCGCCGGACTCTCCGCGATCTTCCTGCTCTACGCCCTGCTGGTGGAGCGCGGCTTCCGGGCCGGTCTCGCCCTGCGCGACGCCTTCGGCCGGCTCCTGGCCACCGGCCTCGCCTCGATCATCGCCCTCCAGGTCTTCGTCATCGCCGGCGGCGTCACCGGCCTCATCCCGCTCACCGGCATGGCGATGCCCTTCCTCGCCCAGGGCGGCTCCTCGGTCGTCACCAACTGGGTCATCGTGGCCCTGCTGATCCGGCTCAGCGACTCCTCCCGACGGCAGTACGCCCCGGGGCCGCTGCCGGGGGACCCGCTCGGGGAACCGGAGGGCCGGGACGGCGCGCGGGAGGGCCGAAGCGCATGACGACGTACATCCGCCGGGCCGCCGCCCTGTGCGCCCTGCTGCTGCTCGCCCTCCTTGTCAACGCCACCCGCGTGCAGGTCCTGCAGTCCCGGGCCTACGACGACAATCCCGCCAACCGCCGCCCGGAGATCGCCCGTTGGGGCCAGCCGCGCGGAGACATCGTGGTCGGGGGACGCCCGGTCACCGGCTCGACGGACACCGGGGAGCAGCTCCGCTACGAACGGACGTACCGGGACGGCCCGTTGTACGCGCCGGTCACGGGCTTCGCCTCGCAGGTGTACGGGACGACGTTCCTGGAGCACGCGCAGGACTCCGTCCTCGACGGCAGCGACCCGCTGCTGTCCTTCCTCCCGCTGTGGAACGACATCACCCGCGACCGGAACGCCGGCGGCACCGTCGTCACCACGATCCAGGAGGCGGCCCAGCGGGCGGCGTATCTGGGTCTCGGCACCCGCCGGGGCGCGGTCGCCGCGCTCGAACCGGCCACCGGGCGCGTCCTGGCGCTGGTGTCCCGGCCGTCCTACGACCCCGGACGGCTCTCCGGCAACGGCCCCGAGGCGGCCGAGGCGTGGGCACGGCTGAACGGGGACGCGGGCAGACCGATGCTCAACCGGGCGGTGCGGCAGACCTATCCGCCGGGCTCGACCTTCAAGGTGGTGACGGCCGCCGCCGCACTGGACGCCGGGGTGGTCACGGACCTCGACGCCCCGACCCGCTCCCCCGACCCGTACACCCTGCCGGGCACCACGACCTCCCTCGCCAACGAGGTCGAGGGCTGCGCGAACGCCTCGCTGCGCTATGCCTTCGAGTGGTCCTGCAACACGGTGTTCGCGAAGCTGGGCGTGGACGTCGGCCTCGGCGCCATGGCGGACACGGCCCGCGCCTTCGGCTTCAACGACCCCGGGCTGCGCATCCCCTTCTCGGTCGCCCCCAGCAGCTTCGACACCGAGATGGACCGGGCGCAGCTCGCCCTCTCCTCCATCGGGCAGTACGACACCCGGGCCACGCCCCTGCAGATGGCGCTCGTCACGGCGGCCGTCGCCAACGGGGGCTCGGTGCGGGCGCCGTACCTCGTCGAACGCACCACCACGGCGAGCGGCCGCACGGTCGCCGGCTCGGGCACGCACCCGCTCCGCCAGGCCATGAACCCCACCACCGCGCGGCGGCTGCGCGACCTCATGCGCGGCGTCGTCGAGGACGGCACCGGCGCCAACGCCGCCCTCCGTCACGCCACCGTCGGCGGCAAGACCGGCACCGCCCAGCACGGCCTCGGCAACTCCGGCACCCCCTTCGCCTGGTTCATCGGCTGGGCCCAGTCCGACGACGCGGTCGAACCCCAGGTGGCCGTGGCGGTGGTGGTGGAGGACGCGGAGGCGGTACGGGGGGACATCAGCGGGGGCGGCGACGCGGCACCGATCGCGAGGGAGGTGATGCGAGCGGTGCTCAAGGCTTCCGACGTCCCGTAAGGGGCGCGGGGCCGTTTCGATGTGCGGCTCCGCCGCGTGGGCGCGAGAAGCTCCACCGGCCCGCACGGTACGCACCGTTCCCACCATCCGAGATAAGCGATGTAGCCCTGGCCCCACCCGGGCCTACCGTTCGCCCATGACTCCCACCACGTACGAACTCGCCCAGGTGAACATCGCCCGCCTCCAAGCCCCGCTGGACTCGCCCCGGTTGCAGGACTTCGTCGACGCCCTCGATCCGGTGAACGCGGTCGCGGACCGCTCCCCCGGCTTCGTATGGCGTCTGCAGAGCGACTCCGGCAACGCGACCGACATCCCGGTCCTCGGCGACGAGTGGCTGATCATCAACATGTCGGTGTGGCGGGACACCGACGCCCTGACCGCCTTCATGTACCAGGGACAGCACCGGGAACTGCTGGCCCGCAGGCGGGAGTGGTTCGAGCGGTTGAGCAAGGCGGCGACCGCCCTGTGGTGGGTCCCGGCCGGTCACCACCCCACCGTGGCCGAGGCGGAGGAACGGATCCTCCACCTCCGCGCCCACGGCCCGACGCCGTACGCGTTCACCCTGCGCACCTCGTTCCCGGCGGGACCGGCGGAGCCGACAGGACCGACGGAGCCGGCGCAGCCCGACGCGGTGCTCAGCTGATCGGCTGCCGGAGTTCGGAGCGGACCTGAAGCGTGCGCTCCGCGAAGGCCTCGACGTCGACCTCCGAGGCGTCCTGCCCGACGCTCTCGACGCTCAGCTCGGCCACGGACGCCCCGGTGTTGCCGTCGGCCCAGGCGCACATCGGGTAGGTGATCTCGCTGCCGCCCTGGTTCTGGGTGACGACCTGGCAGCTGATGGTGAGGCCGTCGTCGCCCGGGGTGTAGTCCTCGGGCGGCACGACCACCTTGATCGAGCTGACGCCGGCCGCGCCCTTCAGCATGTTGTCGCGTGCGGCGTCGGTGTTCTTGAACCGGCCGTACATGCCCGAGACGATCAGGGCGCCCTGGGCCCCGTCCTTCCGGGGTGCGTACTGCGCGACGGCGGCCGTGACGTCACGGGCGTCCCAGGCTCCCTCCGCCTCGTCCTCCACCTTCCGCCCCTCGGTGCCGGAGAGGTCCTGGGCCAGCTTGTACTCACCGTCGAGCACGGTCTCGGGCAGGGCCAGCTTGTACTCGGCCTCCGGGAAACCGCTGGTGCTCTGCGTCCCGACGACCCACAGCCCCACGGTCCCGAGCACCACGAGGCCCACGACCCCGCCGACGATCCCGAGGACGAGTCCCGTGCGGCTCTTCGGCGGCGGCGTGGGCTGCCACCCGCCGGGCTGGGGCGCGCCGTACGGCTGGGGCTGCGGCGGGTACTGCTGCGGCGGGTACTGCTGCGGCACGTGCGGGTGCTGACCGTACGGCTGGGGCGGCTGTTGCGGCGGGTACGGCTGCTGACCGTACGGCCCCTGGGGCGGCTGCTGCTGACCGTAGGGCTGCTGGGGCGATGGAGGCATGGACACGCCAGCACGTTACTGCACGAGTCGCGCGCAAAGGATTGACGGCCTTGCTGACAAGTAGTCTCATAAACGGTGACCGCTGGTAACTCCCTGAACTTCCGTACGAGGAGCTGCGACAGCCATGACTACGGTGACCTCGCTGAGTTCGACGAACCCCGAGTCGGAGGCGGAGGTGCTGCGCGACGCGCTCGGGCTCCTCAAGGACCGGGAACAGGTGGCCGAACGGCTGCTCGTCTCCTCCGCGAAGCACTCCTTCGACCCGGACAAGGAGCTCGACTGGGACGCCCCCTTCGAGGAGGGGAAGTGGTTCTGGCCGCCGGAGCTGGTGTCCCTGTACGGGACTCCGATGTGGCGCAGGATGTCGGAGGAGCAGCGCATCGCGCTGTCTCAACACGAGGCGGCGGCGCTGGCCTCCCTCGGCATCTGGTTCGAGATCATCCTCATGCAGCTGCTCGTCCGGCACATCTACGACCGGGCGGCGACCAGTGCGCATGTGCGCTACGCGCTCACCGAGCTCGAGGACGAGTGCCGGCACTCGAAGATGTTCGCCCGGCTGATCAGCAAGGGCGGCACCCCGTACTACCCGGTGAGCCGACTGCACCAGAACCTGGGCCGCGTCTTCAAGACGATCTCGACGACGCCGGGGTCCTTCACGGCGACCCTGCTCGGCGAGGAGATCCTCGACTGGATGCAGCGGCTGACCTTCCCCGACGAGCGGGTCCAGCCGCTGATCCGGGGGGTCACCCGGATCCATGTGGTCGAGGAGGCGCGGCACGTGCGCTACGCCCGTGAGGAGCTGCGCCGCCAGATGGTGACGGCCCCGCGGATGTCCCGGAGCTTCACCCGCGTCACGTCCGGCGAGTTCGCCCGCGTCTTCTCAGTGGCGTTCGTGAACCCCGAGGTGTACTCGAACGTCGGCCTCGACCAGCGGGCGGCGGTCGCCCAGGTACGGGCGAGTGGGCACCGGCGGGAGGTCATGCAGACCGGGGCGAAGCGGTTGACGGACTTCCTGGACGACATCGGGGTGCTGCGGGGGGTGGGGCGGCGGATGTGGAGGTCGTCGGGGTTGCTGGGGTAGGTGGTAGGTGGTTGGGGCGCCTGGGAGCGGGGGTTGGGGCGCCTGTCAGCTCGGGACTGCAGGTTCGTCGGCGGGTGCGGCTCCGGTGGGGCTTCTCGCGCAGTTCCCCGCGCCCCTGAAAGACCAGGCCCTGCGGGCCTGGAAGACGGCGGGGCTGCGGGACGCGGATGAAATGCACGGGGCACAGCCCCGGCTTCTCAGGGGCGCGGGGAGCTGCGCGACCAGCCCCCCACCCACCCGCAGCCGCCCACGAAACCCGCACCCCCACCCCCTGACGCGATCCCGGCGGTCGCCACTCACCCCCGACTACCCTGCGGGTATGACGTCCGAGGCCCCCACCCGCGCATACCGTCGGCTCAGCGTCGAGGAGCGGCGCAGCCAGTTGCTGGACGCGGCCCTGGAGCTCTTCGCGCAAAACGCTCCCGAGGACGTCTCCCTCGACGACGTCGCGGAGGCGGCCGGCGTCTCACGCCCTCTCGTCTACCGCTACTTCCCCGGCGGCAAGCAGCAGCTCTACGAGGCGGCCCTGCGCACGGCCGCCGAGGAGCTGGAGCACTGCTTCGACGAGCCCGCCGAGGGCCCCCTCACCAGCCGCCTGGCCCGCGCCCTCGACCGGTATCTGGACTTCGTCGACACGCACGACACCGGCTTCAGCGCCCTCCTCCAGGGCGGCAGCGTCGTGGAGACCTCTCGGGCCACGGCCATCGTGGACGGGGTCCGGCGGGCGGCCGCCGACCACATCCTGCGGCACCTGGAGGTGGCCGAGCCGGGCCTGCGGCTGCGGATGACCGTCCGGATGTGGATCACCTCCGTGGAGGCCGCCTCCCTCATCTGGCTGGACGAGGGCAAACAGCCGGACGTCGGCGAGCTGCGGGACTGGCTCGTCGAGCAGTTCGTCGCCTGTCTCACCGCCACCGCCGGTCGCGACCCGCAGACCGCCGCCGTCGTCCGGCACGCCCTGACCGTCGAGACCCCCGAGGGCGCCGTCGGGAGCCTGGCCCGCCGCATCCTGCCCGTGGTCGGCGACGCCGGGCACCTGCTGTGACACCGGTCCTGTGACACTGGTCCGGTGAAGAGCCAAGACACCCCTTTCGTGGGCGGCCCCCTCGACGGGCGCGTCCTGCCCGTGCCCCTCGGGATCACCGGGCACCCCCCGAAGACGTACCGGGTCCCGGTGCCCGACACCGCCGGCGGCCCGCCGACGGTCCTCGTCTACCGCCGGGTCGACGCGGGCCGCAGCGGCTTCCTGCACCAGCTGTGGAAGTACGAGTACGCACCGGACGCGGACCCCAGCCGTCGCCTGAAGTGGCCGTGGTCCAAGCCGGGCACCCGGGCGGGTGCCGGCGCCCCCGACAGCTCGGACGGGCAATCCGCCACGCCGCCCGCGCGGCCGCGCCCCACCGACGAGTGACACCCCGGCACCGAACGGTCCACCCGGCGCGCGCCCGCCTCCCCCTCCCCCGATCCTGCCGGTGCGAGGTGGACGGCCCACCTGAGCACCGGAGGTGATGACATGTCAGCAAGGCTGCTGCGCCTGGTCTGTTCGGCGACGGTCACGGCCCTCACGGCCGGCGCCCTCCTCGCCACGGCCCCCGCACCCGCCACGGCCGCACCGGAACCCCCCGCCGCCGACACCCCCACCGACACCGCCGCCGAGTCCCCCTCCGCCGAGGACCGCTCGGTCGCCGATCTCCTCACCGACCTCCAACGGCTCCACCGCGAGGCCGAGAAGGCCGCCGAGGCGTACGGCAGGACCGGCCAGGAGCTGAGGAAGCAGCGAGCCGAGGTGGCGAGGCTCGACCATCGGCTCGCGATGGCCCGGCTCTCCCTGCACGACAGCCGGGGCGCGGCCGGCCGGCTCGCCCGGCAGCAGTACCAGAGCAGCAGCACGGCGCTCTCCCCCTACGTACGGCTGCTGATGACGCGGGACCCGCACCGGGCGCTGGAGCAGGGCCATGTGATCGGACAGGTGGCGCAGGAGCGGGCGGAGACGATCGAGCGTCTGGTCGGCAGCGAACAGGACACCAACGCCCTGGCCCGCAGGGCCCGCGTGGCCCTGGACCGCCAGCTGACCCTCGCCGAACAGCACAGAAGGGAACACGACACCACGTCCGACCGCCTGGCCGAGATCGAGAACCTGCTCGCGTCCCTGACCCCGGCCCAGTTGGCCGAGCTCAAGAAGTCGGAGCACACCCCCGCCCCCGACCTCCCGAGGCCCCCGTCGCCCTAGGGGCGCGGGGAACTGCGCGAGCAACCACGAACCACGTGAACCCGGCAGCCGAGCAGGGCCACCACGGCGCCCGCCCGGCTCCCTACCCCCCGGCCACCTCGGAGAGATACGCCCGCGTCTTCTCCGCCTCGTAGAAGTACCCCTCGAAATCAGCCGGATCGTCGAACCCGTTGGCGAATCGATCCGCCACCACCGGCAGCCCCTCCGCCGCCTCGACCAGCTCCAGCACATGCTCGGCCGGCGGAGCGAGCATCGTGTTGGTCCACTTGGTGGCCGGCCCCACGATCTGCCAGAACCGCTCGAACGTCCGCCGCATCCAGACCTCGTCGAACTCGCCGTCCCCGTGGTCGAGGATCGCCGAGAGGTACACGGCCGCGCACTTGGCCGCCGAGTTCGCCCCCTGCCCGGTGAGCGGGTCGTTGGCCACGACGACGTCCCCGGCGCCCAGCACCAGCCCGCCGCTCGGGAGCTGACCCACGGGGTGCCGTACCACCGGTGTGTAGCGGCCCTGCAGCGCCGCCCCCGGGTCGGTCACCTCGACGCCCGTGGCCCGCGCGTACTCCCAGGGCGTGTAGCGCTTCATCAGCTCCAGGGTCAGCGCAAGCTGCCCCGCCGCGTCCCGGACGCCCTCGAAGGCGTCGACCGGGCCGCCGGGCAGCCCCAGCCAGAAGAGGGCGTCGGCACGCCCGGAGGTGGTGAGGACGGGCTGGACGATGAGTTCGCCGACGCCGGGCACCAGGTTGCAGCGGGCCGCGTCGAACTCCGGGTGTTCGGGGCGCGGACCCAGGCCGTGCACGTACACCGCGGCGAGCGCGCGCTGCGGTTCGGTGTAGGGCGAGCGGGCGGCGTCGCGGCGGAACATCCGCACCAGTTCGCCCTTTCCCGCGGTGACGAGCACGAGGTCGTACATCCGGGAGAAGTAGTCCAGGTCGGAGACCGCCGCGCCGTGGACGACCAGTTGACCGCCGCGCCGGGAGAACGTCTCCAGCCAGCCGGCCATCTTCACCCGCTGGTCCACGGCCTGCGCGTACCCCCGCAGCCTGCCGACCCAGTCGACGTCGCGCCGTCCGGCCGGGCCGGTGACGGAGACGCCGACGCCCTCGATCCTCGGCGCCTGGAAATCCCAGAAGTCGAGGTCCAGCTCACGCTCGTGGCGCAGGGCCGAGTCGAACATGCACTGGGTGGACATGATGCGGCCGGCGCGTATCTCGTCCGGGGTGCGATTGGACATCAGTGTGACCTCGTACCCGTGCGACTGGAGTCCGAGGGCCAGTTGCAGCCCGGACTGGCCGGCTCCGACGACGAGAATCTTCCGCATCCGGACAGGTCTCCTGGTTCGTCCGTGGCGTCCCGTGGTGTCCCGCTCGGGGACTACTCGGGGCTGAGGGATATCGCGTGGGCGCAGAGCGCCAGCAGGGTCTCCATCGCGGAGGCCCGCTTGCGCGCGTCCATGATCATGACAGGTACATGGTCGGGCACGGTCAGTGCCTCCCGGACGTCCTCGGGCTCGTAGCGCACACTGCCGTCGAACGCGTTGACCGCGACGATGTACGGCAGTCCGCAGCTCTCGAAGTAGTCGAGCGCGGGGAAGCAGTCGCCGAGGCGGCGGGTGTCGGCGAGGATGACCGCGCCGATCGCGCCGCGCACCATGTCGTCCCACATGAACCAGAACCGCTCCTGCCCGGGCGTGCCGAACAGGTAGAGGACGAGGTCGTCGTCGAGGGTGATGCGGCCGTAGTCCATGGCCACGGTGGTGGTGAGCTTGTCCGGCGTCGCGGAGAGGTCGTCCGTGCCGACGCTGGCCGCGGTCATCAGCGCCTCGGTGCGCAGCGGGGTGATCTCGGAGACCGCGCCGACGAAGGTGGTCTTGCCGACACCGAAGCCGCCCGCCACCACGATCTTCGTGGCGATGGGGGCCCGGCTCAGGTCGGACTGCCAGGGTTTCAGCTCCTCCTCGGGCTCCGCGGCGGGTCCGGCCGCGTCGTCCCCGGCGCCGGCCCGCGCCTCGGCGAGCCGGTCGAGACCGCGGGAGGCCGCCCGGGCGTAACCCCCGGGCGGGGCGGCCGTGCCGTTGTCGATGCCGACGCCGTGCGTACCGGGCTCGGCACGCACGGCGTCCACGTCGAGACGAGGGGCGTCCGCGTCTATCTCGACACGAGGAGCGTCCGCGTCCAGCGCGACGCGGGGGGCGTCGTCGACGCCCGGGGTGACGCCGGCCGAGGCGTCGGGGTTGACGCCGGCCGAGGCGGCGTCAGAGACGGCGGAGTCCACTCAGCACCCTTTCCAGCAGAGCGCGGTCCGGCTGTCCCGGTCCGTGACCTGTTCCGTACACACGGATCTTTCCCTGGTCCGCGAGATCGCTGAGGAGGACGCGGACCACGCCGAGCGGCATCTTCAGCAGCGCGGCGATCTCTGCCACCGTCCGCATACGGCGGCAGAGTTCGACGATGGCCCGCATCTCGGGCATCACCTTGGTGTTGAGTGAACCATTCGCCAACTGCGGCCGCTCCGCCGGGGCTTCGAGTACGGCGACGAACGTCTCCACGTGCAGGACGTGGCCGAAGCGGGTGCGGCCGCCGGTGAGCGAGTAGGGGCGTACGCGGGCGGGTTTGCGGTCGCCGCCGCGCACGGGGAGCTTCTTGGCTCCCCTGGTGCTCCTGGTGCCCGTCGCGCCCTTGGTCGCGGGCGGCCGCTTCGCCCGGCCGGGCTCGGGGGCCCGCGCCCTGTTCTGCCTGGGGCCGCTCATCGCCGGCTCCCGGCCGCCTCGGTCTCCCTGTGGGACTCGGCCTCCAGGGACTTGCGCAGCTCGCTGCGGAGTTCCGGGGTGAGGACATGGCCGGCGCGACCGACGAAGAGCGCCATGTGGTACGCCACCACGCTCATGTCGCAGTCCGGGGAGCCGTGCACCCCGAGCAGCGAGCCGTCGCTGATCGACATCACGAAGAGGCTGCCCTCGTCCATCGCGACCATCGTCTGCTTGACCCCGCCGAACTCCATGAGCTTGGCGGCGCCGATGGTGAGGCTGCCGATGCCGGAGACGATGGTGGCCAGGTCGGCGGCGGAGCCCCGGGGGCCCTGCGGCCGCTCTTCCCGGGCCTCGCGGGCCTGCGCGTTCCTGCCGGGGTCGGAGGAGAGCAGCAGCAGGCCGTCGGAGGAGACCACCGCGACCGACAGCAGCCCCGGCACCTCCTCCACCAGGTTGGTCAACAGCCAGTGCAGGTTGCGGGCTTCACTGCTCAGTCCGAAGGTAATGGGCGCGGTCAACTGCTTTCCTCCTCGGAAGTGCCCCCCGTGGTGTCAACTGCCTCTGTCCGGTACTCATGGGGCACGGGCATCCGTGTCTCACCCGACTGCTCGGCGATCTCGGCCTCGACGTCGCGCCGCCCCTCCCTGGCCCCCTGGTGGAACCCGCCGAGCCGCCGGCGCAGCTCCTCGGCGTTCACGCCGCCGACCCGTGGCCGGGGGGTCGTGGGCGCCGGCGCGGTGATCCTGGGCGTGCGCTTGGGCAGGCCCTTGTCGGTGAGGCGCGGGGTCGGTTCCCCCCGCGGTCCCTCCGTCCCGGCCCGTGACACCTCGGTCGCGCGCGCCGTGTTCCCTTCGTAGGCGGCACGCTCGTGGGTGTCGGGTTCGCCCGTGTACGGGTCGTCCCCTTCGGCGCCGGTGTCGGTGTCGTGGTCGGCGAGGGTCTCGTCGCTCTCCTCGTCGGCGCCCTTCCCCGGGGCCACCGGAGCGAAGAGCTCCATCGTCGTCTCGGACACGGACTCGGCCCCGGACGCGGGTCCGGTCCCGGCCCCGGTGTCGGGGCCGGGTGCGGCCTCGGGTGCGTCGTCTTCCGGTACGACGCTCCCGGCGGCCTCTGCGGCGTCGGCGGCCGTCCCCACGGCCTCCCTCGCCTGAAGTGCCCGCTCGGCCGCCTCGATGAGGGGGTCGCCGTCGCCCTCGGGCTCGCGTACGGCGACGGATCGGCCGGGCAGGACGTTCGAGTTGGCCTCGGCGTCGGCGCCCGGCAGCGTGAACTGGGGCGTGACGGAGGCCGGGGTCCCCACGGGCACGGCGGGCGTGGGGGCCAGCAGCGTCTTGGGCAGGACGACGACCGCGGCGGTGCCGCCCGAGCCGTGCGGCCGGAGCCGGACGGGGGTGCCGAGCCGGTGGGCGAGGCGGGCCACGACGTACAGGCCGAGGCCGAGGCCCTCGCCGTCCTCCTGCTCGTAGGGCGCCTCGGGGTCGAAGTCGGTGAGGCGGGAGTTGAGCTGGGCGAGCCGGTCGGGGGCGACGCCGATGCCGCCGTCCTGGACGGAGAGGGCGATCTCGCCGTTCTCCATCAGCCAGCCGGTGACCTCGACGGACATCTCCGGCGGCGAGAACGACGTGCCGTTCTCCAGGAGTTCGGCGAGGAGGTGGCTGAGGTCGTCGGCGGCGAACCCGGCGACGTGCGCGCCCGGCGGCAGCGCGGCGATGCGGACGCGTTCGTAGCGCTCGATCTCGCTGACCGCGGCGCGGACGACGTCGACGAGCGGGACGGGTCCGGCGTGGTGCTGGACGTGCTCGTGGCCGGCCAGGACGAGGAGGTTCTCGCTGTGGCGGCGCATGACGGTCGCGAAGTGGTCGAGCTTGAAGATGGTGGCGAGCCGGTCCGGGTCCTGCTCGCGCTCCTCCAGGGACTCGATGACGGCGAGCTGCCGCTCGACGAGGCCGAGGGTGCGCAGCGCGAGGTTGACGAAGGTGGCGTGGACGCTGTGCTGGACCTTCGTCAGGTGGGCCGTCGCCTCGGCGAGTTCGGCGCGCAGCCGGTCGCGGTCGTCGGCCATGGTCTGGCGCTGCCCGATGAGGTGCTTGCGGTCGCCCTCCAGGGGCGCGAGCCGCTCGTGCAGGGCGAGGGCGTGCGCGTGGAGCGCGTTGACCGAGCGCACGACCTGCGCGAACTCGTCGTTGCGACCGGTGAACTTGACCGGCTCCTGGTTCGCCGGGTCGCCGGCGACCCGGGCGGAGCCGATGCGCAGCACCGCGAGCGGGCGGGTGAGGGAGCGGGCCATGCCGGTGGCGACACCGACGGCCAGCAGCATCAGGGCGCCGAGGACGGCGACGCGGATCTCCAGCGCGGTGACGTCCTCGTCACGCAGCTGGGCGAGGTCCTTGGTGCGCCGGTCGTAGAGGGAGGACTCGGCGCCGCGCATCAGGTCCACGCGGGCGGACAGGGCCGCGCCGACCTTCTCGGCGCTGATGCCGGCCTCGCGGTCGGAGAGCGTGGGCTGGTCGGTGAGGTCCGCCAGGTACCTGTCGGCGGTGTCGGCCTCAGGGCCGGTGACCGTGGCGTCGTAGGAGGACCGGCCGGCGGCGGGCGCGGTCTCGCGGAAGTGGGCGAGGGCGGCGTCGGAGCGGACGCGGGCTTGCTGGGCGACGGCGGTGAGGGCGTCGCGCTGCTTGGCGTCGGCGGCCGAGGCGCCGGTCGTGGTGGTGGGCAGCCCGGTGGTGGGGTCGATGACCGTCTGCGTGCTCGTCGGGACGCTCAGCGCCGCCACGAGCAGCCCCCGGGCGGCGGCGGCCTGCTGGACGGCGGTGTCGAGTTCGGCGAGGGCGTAGGCGCCACCACCGGCACGCGGCGGCAGTTCGGCGGCCAGTTCCTCGGCGAGGGCGTGGAGTTCGGTGACGACGGCGGTGTATGCCGTGTGCGCCTCCAGGGCGGTGCTCTTCCCGGAGAGCGCCGCTTCCCGTACGCCGGCGATGGACTCGATGTCCTCCCGCAGAGCGGCGGAGGTGTCGGTGTCGGCGCTCAGCTCCTCGGCCTGGGTGTCGACGCGGTCACTACGCTGCTTGCTGGGCGCGGCCGACTTGGGGCGCCCGGCGGCGATGTACGCGGTGACCTCGTCCCGCTCGTCGGCGAGCGCGTGCGCGAGGGTGAGCGTCTCCTGGGTCTGCTCGGCGAGCGTGACCAGGCTCTGGGTGTCGTGCAGTTGCTCCGAGGCGGCGAGGATCGAGGGGGCTCCGGCGCCCGCTATGGCGGCTGCCACGACGGCCACGGCGACGATGAGCCGGTTGCGTACGTGCGCCTTCCGCCCGGTGCCGACGGCGGGGGCCCCTGCCTGTGCCGTCCCCTGCTGGTTCGGGGAGGCCGCGGAGGCCTTCGAAGCTGCCTGCTTGCCTGCGCGCCGAGGCCGCGTCTTCTGCACCGGTGCTCGCATTCCTGACTCGTGTACCCATTAGCCCGGGTGACGATCCGTCAACTCGTCAAATCTGGCCGTCCCCCCGGTACGGCTCCCGACCCTCCCAGTGCCGGTGGGCAGTGGTCCCGCATCATCGGTCCCGCCACCCGAAGGAGTGAACATCCCCGGGGAGTTGGCGGGCAAGTTCCTCCGGCTCGTGCCGATGCCCCCTGCGTCAGGCCGGTTGGACGTCGGCGACGCGCTTTGACAGTATTCGCCGCCGCGCTTCACCGCTCACGATCATTCCATGCCAAACCCGGCGGCCCGCCTGGAGGGTCCGGGGCGCACGGCGACCGTTGTCGGCCTTTCACGGATCTTGTGGCGGGCTCGTGCAGACTGGCCGAATGCGCACGGAACTCGTCTCGGAACCCGGCGATCCCCTTCGCCCCAACGAGGACTTCGCGTCGGTGGCCCTGCCCGCGGGGGGACAGGGCGGCGCCCTCGTCGTCCTCGACGGGGTGACCCCGCCGCCCGACGGCTACGGCTGTCGACATTCGGTCGCATGGTTCACTTCCCGCCTCGGCGGCACCCTGACCGAAATGTCCGTTTCGGAGCGAGATTCACCGTTGCCCGACGTGCTCTCACAGGCCATTTCTCGTACCGCCCGAGCCCACGCCCAAACCTGTGACCTTTCTCACCCGCGAACCCCACAGGCCACGGTGGTTGTCGCCCGCTGGTCACGGACGGCCGTGGAGTACCTGGTGTTGTCGGACTCGGCCCTGCTGTTCGAACGGCCGGACGGCACGGTGACGGCCGTGCTGGACGACCGCCTCTCCCGGCTGCCCCGGGCCTCGCTGGCGACGGCCGCGATCGTGGACTCGACCGTGCGGAACAAGGAGGGCGGGTTCTGGACTGCGGCCGCCGATCCCGCCGTGGCCGCGCGGGCGGTGACGGGGACCGTCCCCCGCGAGGAGGTCCGCGCGCTGGCCGCGTTGACGGACGGGGCGGGCCGCTGGGTGGAGACGTTCCGCGAGGGCGACTGGGCGGACTGCCTCACCCTGGTCCGCAAGACAGGGGCGCCGGGGCTGGTGCAGCGGGTGCGGGAGCTGGAAGCCACCGACGTGGAACGGGAGTTCCTGGGACGCGCCAAGAGACACGACGACGCGAGCGTGGTGTTCGTGGAGTGGTGAACTCCTCGGCCGCTCAGTTCTCCACGCCTCGGTTCAGCTGGTGCAGCAGGTGCGCGAGCTGGGCCACCTCGTCCCTGTCCCAGCCGGCGAGCTGTCGTACGTAGGCGACCCGGCGGGCGTCCCGGACCGCCCGGAAGCGGGCCCGGCCCTCGTCCGTGAGGTGGACGAGCCAGGCGCGCCCGTCGGCGGGGTCGGGTTCGCGGGCGATGAGGCCGAGGTGTTCCAGGGCGCGGAGCTGCCGGGACATGGTGGCCTTGCCGACGCCGATGTAGGCGGCGAGTTCGGTGGCGCGCAGCCGGCCGGTCTCGTCGAGGCGGGCGAGGAGGCCGTAGGCGGCGGACTCCAGATCGGGGTGGACGGCACGGGCCATCTCGCCGGACTTGGCGCGGGCGCGCCGCAGCAGGACCGTCAACTCGCGCTCCAGCGCCAGGAACGCCTGGTCCATGCCGGCTCCGACAGCACCGCCGTCGCCGTTTCCGCCCTCGTCGTGCACGTCAGCGCTCCTGCTATTCCGATCCGGGTACCTGCGGGTCAGTATTTCGCAGGTGGGGGCGGACATGGTCCAGGTCGCCCGCGGGTCCGGTGGGGTTGGTCGCGCAGTTCCCCGCGCCCCTGAAAGACAAGGCCCTTCGGGCCTGGAGGACCACGGCCCCGCGCCCCTGAGAAGCACGGGGCGCAGCCCCTGCTTTTCAGGGGCGCGGGGAACTGCGCGAGAAGCCCCACCGGGCCGCACCCGTGGAACGACGCCCACTGCGCCCCCACCCGGAGGGTCACGCAGCCACAGGCACCCCAACCTCCGCCGGAGCCAGCGCCAGCTCCAGCACCTGGCGGACATCTGTCACCGCGTGCACATCGAGCTTCTCCAGCACCTCGGCGGGCACATCGTCGAGGTCCGCCTCGTTCCGCTTGGGAATGACGACGGTGGTGACACCGGCCCGATGCGCGGCGAGAAGCTTCTGCTTCACCCCGCCGATCGGCAGCACCCGCCCGGTCAGCGACACCTCACCCGTCATCGCCACGTCCGTACGGACCAGCCGCCCGGACAGCAGCGACGCGAGGGCCGTCGTCATGGTGACACCGGCGCTGGGGCCGTCCTTGGGGACCGCGCCCGCAGGGAAGTGGATGTGCACGCCCCGGTCCTTGAGGTCGGCGACGGGCAGCTCCAGCTCCGCGCCGTGCGAGCGCAGGAAGGAGAGCGCGATCTGCGCGGACTCCTTCATCACGTCGCCCAGCTGGCCGGTGAGGGTCAGCCCCGCCGCGCCCGTCTCCGGGTCGGCCAGCGACGCCTCCACATAGAGCACGTCGCCGCCGGCACCGGTGACCGCGAGCCCGGTGGCGACACCGGGCACCGCCGTACGCCGCTCCGCAGGGTCCTGGGCGGACTCGGGCACGTGGTGCGGTCGGCCGATGAGCCCGCGCAGATCCGCGTCGGTGACGGTGAAGGGCAGCTCGCGCCGGCCCAGTTCGTGCTGGGCCGCGACCTTGCGCAGCAACCGCGCCACGGACCGCTCCAGGTTCCGTACGCCCGCCTCGCGCGTGTACTCACCGGCGAGCTTGCGCAGCGCGCTCTCGTCGAGCACGACCTCGTCGGCGTCGAGCCCGGCCCGCTCCAGCTGCCGGGGCAGCAGGTGGTCCCGGGCGATGACGATCTTCTCGTCCTCCGTGTACCCGTCGAGCCGGACGAGTTCCATCCGGTCGAGCAGGGCCTCGGGGATCGCCTCCAGCACGTTGGCGGTGGCGAGGAAGACGACGTCGCTCAGGTCCAGCTCGACCTCCAGGTAGTGGTCCCGGAAGGTGTGGTTCTGCGCGGGGTCGAGGACTTCGAGCAGCGCGGCCGCCGGGTCGCCCCGGAAGTCGGAGCCCACCTTGTCGATCTCGTCGAGCAGGACGACCGGGTTCATGGACCCGGCCTCCTTGATGGCGCGGACGATACGGCCGGGGAGCGCGCCCACGTACGTGCGCCGGTGTCCGCGGATCTCGGCCTCGTCGCGCACACCGCCGAGCGCGACCCGGACGAACTTCCGTCCCATGGCGTGCGCGACGGACTCGCCGAGGCTGGTCTTGCCGACGCCGGGCGGCCCGACGAGCGCGAGCACGGCACCGCCGCGCCGCCCGCCGACGACACCGAGGCCCCGCTCGGCCCGCCGCTTGCGCACCGCGAGGTACTCGGTGATGCGCTCCTTCACGTCCTCCAGCCCGGCGTGCTCGGCGTCGAGGACGCTCTTGGCGCCCTGGATGTCGTACGCGTCCTCGGTCCGCTCGTTCCAGGGCAGTTCCAGGACGGTGTCGAGCCAGGTCCGGATCCATCCGCCCTCGGGCGACTGGTCGCTGGACCGCTCCAGCTTGTCGACCTCCTTGAGCGCGGCCTCCCGTACCGCCTCCGGCAGGTCGGCGGCCTCGACGCGGGCCCGGTAGTCGTCGGACTCCTCCCCGTCCTTCTCGCCGTTCAGCTCACGCAGTTCCTTGCGGACGGCTTCGAGCTGGCGCCGCAGCAGGAACTCGCGCTGCTGCTTGTCGACGCCCTCCTGGACGTCCTTGGCGATGGTCTCGGCGACGTCCTGCTCGGCGAGGTGGTCGCGGAGCAGCTGGGTGGCGAGCTTCAGCCGGACGACCGCGTCGGTGGTCTCCAGGAGCTGGATCTTCTGTTCGAGGGTGAGGAAGGGCGAGTAGCCGGAGTTGTCGGCGAGCGCGGAGACGTCGTCGATGGCCTGCACCCGGTCCACGACCTGCCAGGCACCGCGCTTGCGCAGCCAGCTGGTGGCAAGTGCCTTGTACTCCTTGACGAGTTCGGCGACCTGTCCGGGCAGCGGCTCCGGCACGCCGTCGTCGATCCGCGTCCCCTCGACCCACAGGGCGGCACCGGGCCCGGTGGTCCCGGCCCCGATCCGCACGCGGCGCACTGCCCGGATGAGCGCCCCGGGGTCGCCGTCCGCCAGCCGTCCGACCTGCTCGACGGTCCCGAGCACGCCGATGCTCGCGTAGTTGCCGTCGATACGCGGCACCAGGAGCACCTTCGGCTTCCCGGGTTCGGCCCGCGCGGCCTCCACCGCGGCCCGTACATCGGTGTCATTGAGGTCCAGCGGCACCACCATTCCCGGCAGCACGACCTCTTCGTCGAGCGGCAGCACGGGCAGGGTGAGCGGTGCGGACGTCGATGCCATGATCTCTCCCTCGGCAGTCAAGTTGAGCTATGCCGACTCAATGCAGAGGGGTCGGGGAATGTTCCCCGAGCGGCCACCCGTTCGCTGTGGGCGATCACGAGCCCACCTGGACGCACTCCGGAATCACCATACGTAATACTCTTCACCCAGCTTCACCTATTACAACATGCGCGGGGTCCCGGTGGAACGAACAGACGGAACAGTGCGGGCATGGGTCGACAGGTGGGTCGTGTCCCGGGGAGCGGCGCCGCCGGTGGTCGAGCCCTGGGGCTTCACGATCGACATGGGCCTGGCCCACCACGTCACCCGCCACGTCCTCTCGGCGGCGAACGAGGAGGTGGAGGAGAAGACGGTCCGGAAGGTCGCCGACGCCGTCACCGGGGCCGGCACCTGGCTCAAGGTCTTCACGGACGCGTCGACGGTGGGCCCCTGGCTCGGCGAGGGATGGTGGATCGACCCCGAGCCCGGCTTTCTGATGACCGTACGACTGAGGCCCCGCGAGGCCCCGGCGGTCTCCCTGCCCGACGGCTACCGGCTGCGCACCTGGTCGCGCGGCGGCGTGATCCGGGTGATGGTCGCGGCGCCGGACGGTTCCCTGGCGGCCCGCGGTCAGATCGTCCCGACCGGAGCGACGGCGGTCGCCGACCAGATAGAGACGTCCCCGGCCCACCGCCGCCGCGGCCTCGGCACGTTCGTCATGGACACCCTCGCCCAGACCGCCCTCGAACAGGGCGCGGAGACAGGAGTACTGGCCGGCACACCGGACGGCCGAGCCCTCTACGCGTCACCGGGCTGGACGGTGACGGCCCCACTGACGAGCGCGAAGTTCACCGGCCGGCCCTGACGGGCGCGGCACCACGCACCACTCCCGTACCACCGGCCACATCGCCACCCCGATCCCCAGGGCCAGCAGATGCCCCCAGTTGGTCATCGGGTCCGCGAACGCGATCAGGTCGTCCAGCAGCATGCCGCCGAAGCCCAGCAGCAGCGGCCACCGCAGCCACGGCGGCAGCAGTCCCGCCAACGCGCCCGCGCTCGCCGCCACCCCGAAGCTGATGCCGAAGTCGAGACGGTGCAGGGAGCTGTCGGGGAGGTGGCCGACCAGGACGGCGAGGCCCACGGGGACCTCCGTCGCGAGGGTGGCGAGGACATGGCCCAGCAGGAAGACACCGGCCGTGCGCCACCCGCCGACACGGCGTTCCAGCGCGGTCAGCACCAGGAGGAAGGCGAAGACGTACACGGAGCCGACCCCGCCCGCGACCCACAGCGCGCTCGCGCCCAGGACCGGCACCGGGGAGTGGACCAGATGCGCCACGTCCGTACTGGAGCCCTGGTGCAGGGTGCGCACCAGGGCGGGGTCGGCGTACTCGGCGACCAGCGAGGTCAGCGCGAGGACGGTGGCGTAGAAGAAGGTGAAGGGCGTACCGACGGGAGTGGGGAGCAACCGCCAGGGGCGCGGGAACGGGGTACGCCGGCTCTGGTCGGACGCAGCGCCGGCACGCGTCCCGGGCTCCGCGTCGAGCCCCACGCCGGGCTCGACCGGGCACGCCTCGGATCGCACCGCACACGCCTCGGATTCCACCGGGTACGCCACCGGCTCCACATGCGTCACTGGCTCCGGGTACGCCACCGGCTCCCGCCCGGGTGTCGCCGCCGGCTGCCGCGGAATGCCGTCGAGGACGGGCCCCGCGGTCTCCACAGTCTCGGCGGCATCCAAGGTGAGGCGCTCCTTCCGTTTCGCCTCACCTTCGACGGCCCGATACGCCGTTGTCTGTGATCCCCGCCACTGGGAGGGCGATTCACAGCAAGCCGACAGCTCCACGGCTCGGACCCGCTCGTGCGAACCGGGGGTTACACGAGTCAATCACCCGTTCTTTCAAGCCATCTGCCGCGTGAGAGTGGCCACTTGGTCCTTATCTGGTCCGCGCCCGGTTTCGCTGATTCCCTGAATGGGCCTGCGCGACGAACCGCCACCCGTACAAGGAACTCCGGATGTCCACAGCCCCGTACCGTGACCCGAGCCGCCCCGTCGACGAGCGGGTGGAGGATCTGCTGGCCCGGATGACCCTCGCGGAGAAGGCTGGTCAACTCTTCCACTCGGCGCTGACGATGAACGGCGACGGGACACTCGCCGAGGCGAGCGACGGGCCGTCCCTCCAACAGGGCACCACGGAACTGGTCGTGGACAGCCATCTGACCCACTTCCACCTCGTCGGCCGGCACGGGACGCGGGAGACGGCGGAATGGGTCAACCGCCTCCAGGCCCTCGCGGCCGACACCCGGCTGGGCATCCCGGTCACCCTGTCCACCGGCCCACGCCACTCGTTCACCGCCAGGGCGGGCGCCCCCTTCGGCGCCGCGGCCTTCTCGGCCTGGCCCGATCCCCTGGGCCTGGCGGCGATCGGCGACCCGGAGCTGGTGGAGAAGTTCGGCGACACCGTCCGCCGCGAGTACCTCGCCCTCGGCCTCCGCGTGGCCCTGCACCCCCGGATCGACCTCGCCACCGGCCCCCACCGGGCCGGCCGGGCCCACCGGTCGAACCATCGCGGCTCACCCGCCGACGTCACGAGCGCGCTGTTCAGGGCGTACGTACGCGGCCTCCAGGGCCCCCGGCTCGGCCCGCGCTCGGTCGTCGCGGTGGCCACGTACTGCCCCGGCGGCCCGCAACAGAACGGCGGGGAACCGCACTTCGCGCAGGACAGGGATCGGGTCCGTCCCCGCGGAACGCACGACCACCGCCTCGCGCCCGTCCGGGCGGCCGTCGAGGCCGGGTGCTCGCAGATGATGCCGCACCACGGCCGGCGAACCGGTGTGGACGGCGCTGCGGAGATCGGCTTCGGCCTGGACCGGGACGCCCTGACCGGCCTGCCGCGCGAACGCCACGGCCTCGACCGCGTCGCCTTCGACGGCGTCGTCCGCACCGACCGGGGCCTGCTCACCGACGCCCCCGCCCTCGGCGACACACACCGCACCCGCGCCTGGGGCCTCGGACACCTCACCGTCGCCGAACGCGCCGCGAAGGCCCTGGACGCGGGCGCCGACCAGTTCGGCGGCGACCACGGCGAACAGTGCCCCGAGATGATCGTCGAACTGGTCCGGTCCGGCCGGATCGCCGAGGAACGGATCGACGCCTCCGTCCGCCGCATCCTGCGCGAGAAGTTCGTCCTCGGCCTCTTCGAGAGGCGGTACGTCGACCCGGACCGCGCCGAGGAGACCGTCGGCGCCGGCGAGTTCACCGCTCTCGGCGAGGCCGCCCAGCGCCGCTCGCTCACCGTCCTGGCCAACCACTCCCTCCTCCCGCTCACCGACCGCCCGAACCTGTACGTCGAAGGAGTGGGCGCGCAGACGGCGTCCCTGTACGGCAACGTCGTGGCCGACCCGGCCCACGCGGACGTGGCCGTGCTGCGGCTGCGCACGCCGTCCGAGGAACGGCTGGTGGAGACCCTGGCGCTGCTGGCGGCGGTGCCCACCCTGGTCTGCGTCAACCTGCAACGGCCCGCCGCGCTCCCGGAGATCGCCGCGAAGGCCGCCGCGCTCGTCGCCGACTACGGGGCCTCGGACACGGCCCTGCTCGACGTGGCCTTCGGCCGGGCCCGCGCGGAGGGCCGACTGCCCTTCGAACTACCGCACTCCCTGACGACCGCCGAGCCCTCCCACCGGGCGGCCCCCGACGACACCGAGCCCCCGCTCTTCCCGTACGGCCACGGCCTGACGCTCTGACAGCGAACTGACGGGGCCTCGCCGGGCCGTCGTAATTCGGCTGCCCCGGCGCAGGGAGCACGTAAGGATGGGCGGATGCCCATCACCGACGAACCCGTAGTCATCGACCGTCACGAGGGCCCCTACGGCGAGGTCGTGCTGCGACGGCACGGAGAGCTGTTGCAGATCATCGCCAACGGGTGCTTCCTGATGGACACCTCGGACGGCCGCTCGGAGCGACTGCTGGTCGACGCCGCTCTCGCCGCGCTGACGGATCGTTCTCGGCCAAGTGTGCTCATCGGCGGTCTGGGCGTCGGCTTCTCGCTCACCCACGCCGCCGCGGATCCGCGCTGGGGGCCGATCACAGTTGTCGAACGCGAACCCTCCGTCATCGCATGGCACCGCTCCGGTCCGCTGGCCGAGGTGTCCGCCGGAGCGCTCGCGGATCCCCGTACGGAGATCGTGGAAGCCGACCTCGTCAAGTACCTCCATGAGACGTCCGCCACGTTCGACGCGCTCTGCCTGGACATCGACAACGGGCCCGCCTGGACCGTATCCGAGAGCAACGACAGCCTCTACTCGCCGAACGGACTGGCAAGCTGCGCAAGGGTGTTGAGGCCAGGTGGGGTCCTTGCCGTGTGGTCGGCGCGGCCATCTGCGGAATTCGAGGAAACCTTGGGGAATGCCGGGTTCCAACAGGTGCGTACCGAAGAGATCCCGGTTGCCCGAGGCGTTCCGGACGTGGTGCACCTCGCGGTCCGACCTGGATAGCCCTGGTGCGGCGACTGCCCGTACCCTGCTTGCCTGACGCCGATCATTCAAGCGTCAATCGCAGTCATGCGCAGCCATGCGTAGTCAAGGGATCACCCCACGGATTCCGGAAAGCAACACAGGGGCGGGCGATGGAGCAGACACACACCACCCACAGCAACACCACGGCGACGCCGGGCGCGCAGCGCCGGGTCCTCGTGGTCGAGGACGACGCGACGATCGTCGACGCCATCGCGGCCCGCCTGCGCGCCGAGGGTTTCGTCGTCCAGACCGCGTCCGACGGACCGGCCGCGGTGGACACCGCGGAGGCCTGGCAGCCCGATCTGCTGATCCTCGACATCATGCTGCCCGGCTTCGACGGCCTGGAGGTGTGCAGGCGCGTCCAGGCCCAGCGGCCCGTCCCCGTGCTGATGCTCACCGCCCGGGACGACGAGACGGACATGCTGGTCGGGCTCGGCGTCGGCGCCGACGACTACATGACCAAGCCGTTCTCCATGCGGGAGTTGGCCGCCCGCGTGCACGTCCTGCTGCGCCGGGTGGAGCGGGCCGCGCTGGCCGCCACCACGCCGCGCTCGGGCATCCTGCGCCTCGGCGAGCTGGAGATCGACCACGCGCAGCGCCGTGTGCGGGTGCGCAGCGAGGACGTGCACCTCACGCCCACCGAGTTCGACCTGCTCGTATGTCTCGCGAACACCCCGCGTGCCGTACTCTCGCGCGAGCAGCTGCTCGCCGAGGTGTGGGACTGGGCGGACGCGTCCGGGACGCGGACCGTGGACAGCCACATCAAGGCGCTGCGGCGGAAGATCGGCGCGGAGCGGATCCGCACGGTGCACGGTGTGGGGTACGCCCTGGAGACCCCGACTCCCTGACCCGTGCCCGCCGTTCCGTGTGCGCAGGGCACACGTAGGCACGCAGGCACGTAGGCACAAGGGGCTGGTGGCGTGATGAGCGGAGTCGGTGACCCGAGGTCCCGGAACCGGGGTCCCGGTGGCGCGCAGTCGCGGAAGGGCGCGAGCCCGCTCGGCGGGGTGCGCCCCTTCTCGATCAAGACGAAGCTGGGCGCTCTCGTCGTCATCTCGGTCCTGATCACCACCGGTCTGTCGATGATCGCGGTGCACACCAAGACGGAGCTCCGCTTCATCACGGTGTTCTCGATGATCGCCACACTGCTGATAACGCAGTTCGTGGCGCATTCGCTCACCTCGCCGCTGGACGAGATGAACGCGGTCGCCCGGTCCATCTCGCGCGGCGACTACACCCGCCGGGTCCGTGAGAACCGCCGGGACGAGCTGGGCGACCTCGCCCACACGATCAATCTCATGGCGGACGAGCTGGAGGCCCAGGACCGCCAGCGCAAGGAGCTCGTGGCGAACGTCTCCCACGAGCTCCGTACGCCCATCGCCGGCCTGCGCGCGGTCCTGGAGAACATCGTCGACGGCGTCACCCAGGCCGACCCCGAGACGATGCGCACGGCCCTGAAGCAGACCGAACGCCTCGGCCGTCTCGTGGAGACCCTCCTGGACCTGTCCCGCCTGGACAACGGCGTGGTCCCGCTGCGCCGCCGACGCTTCGAGGTCTGGCCGTACCTCTCGGGTGTCCTCAAAGAGGCCCAGATGGTCTCCTCGGCCCGCGGTGGCGTCGCCTCGGACTCGGGCAAGCACACGCGTACGGACGTGCACCTGCACCTGGACGTGCACCCGCCGGAGCTCACCGCGAACGCCGACCCGGAGCGCATCCACCAGGTCGTGGCGAATCTCATCGACAACGCGGTCAAGCACAGCCCGGCGCACGGCCGCGTGACGGTGAAGGCCCGCCGGGGGCCGACCCCGGACTCCCTCGATCTGGAAGTCCTGGACGAGGGCCCCGGCATCCCCGAATCCGAGTGGCACCGCGTCTTCGAACGCTTCAACCGGGGCGCCGTCAGCTCCCCCCACGGCCCCGGCAGCGACGGCGGCACGGGCCTGGGCCTGGCCATCGCCCGCTGGGCGGTCGACCTCCACGGCGGCCGAATCGGAGTAGCAGAGTCCCCCAAGGGCTGCCGAATCCAGGTAATACTCCCCGGCGTCCCCCCAAAACCACACAGCCCGGCAAACACCTAGAACGCGGCCGCGACGGAACTCCCACCCTCGCAACCGAGCCCCCACCACGAAGCCCCCGAGCCCGAGCCCTCGCAAGCTCCCAGAGGCGAGGCAACCGGCCCAAGACCCCGCACGCTTCCGGAGGCGAGGCGACCGGCCCGAGAAGCCGCAGACTTCCGGAGGCGAGACGACCGGCCCGAGAAGCCGCAGGCTTCCAGGGGCGCGGGGAACTGCGCGAGAAGCCCCACCGGACCCGCACCCGACAGCGCCCCCCACCACCCCCGCCCGCCCAGGGGGGGGTCTGGGGGCGCAGCCCCCAGGGACAGGATGGGACGGGTAGGGGCGGCGGGGGCGGAAAAATCCCCCGATACCCACATTGCACCTGGCCGAATCCCCCCACCCTTGCCAGATTTCGCTCATCCTCCCGGGGCTTACTTCTCTCCCAAGTTGACGTAAAGTTCGAACCGGAGCCACAAGATCCATGGCAGATCCGCCCAGCCGGACACGTGTGATCAGGTGCGTTCGAGCAGAGGGCCGCGGGCACATCCCCGCAGGCCCCACCCGACGCATGCCCAACCCATGGCCCCCACACCCATTCCAGACCGGAACCACGCTTGTTTCCCGCCATTTCCACCCCCGAAACACGCATTCCAATGTGACTTACGCGACGAAGAGTGGGCTCGACCTGACCTTCCCGGCCATGGGGGCGTAGCCTTTATTCCCGCTGTCCATCACCTTGTGAAGCGGAAGAGGGCGGTTGCCGCCGTGTCGCCACAGTCCCCCAGTAACTCGAGCATCTCGACCGACGCAGACCAAGCGGGTAAGAACCCCGCCGCGGCCTTCGGTCCGAACGAGTGGCTCGTCGACGAGATCTATCAGCAGTACCTCCAGGACCCGAATTCGGTAGACCGAGCCTGGTGGGACTTCTTCGCTGACTACAAGCCAGGCGCAGCTGCCGCCCCGGCTCCGGCGAGCTCTGCGGCCACGGGGCCCGCAGCGACCACCACACCCGCGGCCCCCGCCGCCCCGGCCCAGGCCGCACCCGCCGCCCCGGCCACCCCCGCCCCTGCCGCCCCGAAGCCCGCGGCCGCCGCCCCGGCCCCCGCGAAGCCCGCGGCCGCCGCGCCCGCGCCGGCCAAGCCCGCGGCCGCCGCCCCGGCGAAGCAGGCCGCGCCCGTCGCTGCCGCCGCCGCGGGCCCGGAGCTGATCACGCTGCGCGGCCCCGCCGCCGCCGTCGCGAAGAACATGAACGCCTCCCTGGAGCTGCCCACGGCCACGTCCGTGCGCGCGGTCCCGGTGAAGCTGCTGTTCGACAACCGCATCGTCATCAACAACCACCTCAAGCGCGCCCGGGGCGGGAAGATCTCCTTCACGCACCTGATCGGCTACGCGATGGTGCAGGCCATCAAGACGATGCCGTCGATGAACTGGCACTACGCGGAGAAGGACGGGAAGCCCACTCTCGTCAAGCCGCCGCACGTCAACTTCGGCCTCGCCATCGACCTGGTGAAGCCCAACGGCGACCGCCAGCTGGTCGTCGCGGGCATCAAGAAGGCCGAGACGCTGAACTTCTTCGAGTTCTGGCAGGCCTACGAGGACATCGTCCGCCGCGCCCGTGACGGCAAGCTGACGATGGACGACTTCACCGGTGTCACGGTCTCCCTGACCAACCCCGGCGGCCTCGGCACCGTCCACTCGGTCCCGCGCCTGATGCCCGGCCAGTCGGTCATCATGGGCGTCGGCTCCATGGACTACCCGGCCGAGTTCCAGGGCACCTCCCAGGACACCCTGAACAAGCTGGGCATCTCGAAGGTCATGACCCTGACCTCGACGTACGACCACCGGGTCATCCAGGGCGCCGCCTCCGGCGAGTTCCTGCGCATCGTCGCGAACTACCTTCTCGGCGAGGGCGGTTTCTACGACGACATCTTCGAGGCCCTGCGCATCCCCTACGAGCCGGTCCGCTGGCTCAAGGACATCGACGCCTCGCACGACGACGACGTCACCAAGGCCGCCCGCGTCTTCGAGCTGATCCACTCCTACCGGGTCCGCGGCCACGTCATGGCCGACACCGACCCGCTGGAGTACCGCCAGCGCAAGCACCCCGACCTGGACATCACCGAGCACGGGCTCACCCTGTGGGACCTGGAGCGCGAGTTCGCGGTCGGCGGCTTCTCGGGCAAGTCCCTGATGAAGCTCCGCGACATCCTCGGCGTCCTGCGCGACTCGTACTGCCGTACGACCGGCATCGAGTTCATGCACATCCAGGACCCGAAGCAGCGCCGCTGGATCCAGGACCGCATCGAGCGCCCGCACACCAAGCCGGAGCGCGAGGAGCAGCTGCGCATCCTGCGCCGGCTGAACGCGGCGGAAGCCTTCGAGACCTTCCTGCAGACCAAGTACGTCGGCCAGAAGCGCTTCAGCCTGGAGGGCGGCGAGTCCGTCATCCCGCTGCTGGACGCGGTCATCGACTCGGCGGCGGAGTCCCGCCTCGACGAGGTCGTCATCGGCATGGCCCACCGCGGCCGGCTGAACGTCCTCGCGAACATCGTCGGCAAGTCGTACGCGCAGATCTTCCGGGAGTTCGAGGGCAACCTCGACCCGAAGTCGATGCACGGCTCCGGCGACGTGAAGTACCACCTGGGCGCCGAAGGCACCTTCACGGGCCTGGACGGCGAGCAGATCAAGGTCTCCCTGGTCGCGAACCCCTCGCACCTGGAGGCGGTGGACCCGGTCCTGGAGGGCGTCGCCCGCGCCAAGCAGGACATCATCAACAAGGGCGGCACGGACTTCACGGTCCTGCCGGTGGCCCTGCACGGCGACGCGGCCTTCGCGGGCCAGGGCGTGGTGGCCGAGACCCTGAACATGTCGCAGCTGCGCGGCTACCGAACCGGCGGCACGGTCCACATCGTCATCAACAACCAGGTCGGCTTCACCGCGGCCCCCGAGTCCTCGCGTTCCTCCATGTACGCGACGGACGTGGCCCGCATGATCGAGGCCCCGATCTTCCACGTGAACGGCGACGACCCGGAGGCCGTGGTCCGCGTCGCGCGGCTGGCGTTCGAGTTCCGCCAGGCGTTCAACAAGGACGTGGTGATCGACCTCATCTGCTACCGCCGCCGCGGTCACAACGAGTCGGACAACCCGGCCTTCACCCAGCCGCTGATGTACGACCTGATCGACAAGAAGCGCTCGGTGCGCAAGCTCTACACCGAGTCCCTGATCGGTCGCGGCGACATCACCCTGGAAGAGGCCGAGCAGGCGCTGCAGGACTACCAGGGCCAGCTGGAGAAGGTCTTCACCGAGGTCCGTGAGGCCACCGCCCAGTCGGCGTCCGCCGAGGTCCACGACCCGCAGGACGGCTTCCCGGTCGCGGTGAACACCGCGATCACGGCGGAGACCGTCAAGCGCATCGCCGAGTCCCAGGTCAACGTCCCGGACCACATCACCGCCCACCCGCGACTGCTGCCGCAGCTCCAGCGCCGGGCGGCCATGGTCGAGGACGGCACCATCGACTGGGGCATGGGCGAGACCCTCGCGGTCGGCTCCCTCCTCCTGGAGGGCACCCCGGTCCGCCTCGCGGGCCAGGACTCGCAGCGCGGCACCTTCGGCCAGCGTCACGCGGTGATCATCGACCGTGAGACGGGCGAGGAGTTCACGCCGCTGATGTACCTCTCCGAGGACCAGGCGCGGCTGAACGTCTACAACTCCCTGCTCTCCGAGTACGCGGCGATGGGCTTCGAGTACGGCTACTCGCTGGCCCGTCCCGAGTCCCTGGTGATGTGGGAGGCCCAGTTCGGCGACTTCGTCAACGGCGCCCAGACGGTCGTGGACGAGTTCATCTCGTCGGCGGAGCAGAAGTGGGGCCAGACGTCCGGCGTCACCCTGCTCCTCCCGCACGGCTACGAGGGCCAGGGCCCGGACCACTCGTCCGCCCGCCCGGAGCGCTTCCTCCAGATGTGCGCGCAGAACAACATGACGGTCGCCATGCCGACCCTCCCGTCGAACTACTTCCACCTCTTGCGGTGGCAGGTGCACAACCCGCACCACAAGCCGCTGGTCGTCTTCACCCCGAAGTCGATGCTGCGCCTGAAGGCCGCCGCGTCGAAGGCGGAGGAGTTCACGAGCGGCGAGTTCCGCCCGGTCATCGGCGACAGCTCGGTCGACCCGAACGCGGTCAAGAAGGTCGTCTTCTGCGCCGGCAAGGTCTACTACGACCTGGAGGCCGAGCGTCGGAAGCGCGGCATCACGGACACGGCGATCATCCGTATCGAGCGCCTCTACCCGCTGCCGGGTGCCGAGGTCCAGGCGGAGGTCAACAAGTACCCGAACGCCGAGAAGTACCTGTGGGCCCAGGAGGAGCCGGCGAACCAGGGCGCGTGGCCCTTCATCGCCCTCAACCTGATCGACCACCTCGACCTCGCGGTCGGCGCGGACGTCCCCCACGGAGAGCGGCTCCGCCGCATCTCCCGCCCGCACGGCTCGTCCCCGGCGGTCGGCTCGGCCAAGCGCCACCAGGCCGAGCAGGAGCAGTTGGTCCGTGAGGTGTTCGAGGCGTAACAGCGCTCGAAGACCGCACGCCACCGGGCCGCACCCCCTCTCAGGGGGTGCGGCCCGGGCCGTTTCCCGCACTTATCCTTGACCCATGTACTTCACGGACCGTGGCATCGAGGAACTGGAGAAGCGGCGTGGCGAGGAGGAGGTCACGTTCGAGTGGCTCGCCGAGCAGCTGCGGACGTTCGTGGATCTGAACCCGGACTTCGAGGTGCCGGTGGAGCGGCTGGCCACGTGGCTGGCACGGCTGGACGACGAGGACGAGGACGAGTAGCCGTTCCCTCCGGCAGGAGCGGCAGGGCTCAGTCGCGCGGGTGGGCCAGGTCGTAGAGCAGACCGAGGGCACCGTGGGCGATCAGGAGGCCGCCGGCGACGAGCCAGCCGGGGCTGCGGCGGTACAGGCCCCAGCCGGTGAGCGGGAGGCCCGCGAGGAGTTGGGCGGCGGCCAGGGCACGCGCTCTGGGGGTGCCGGCCCAGGGCAGCCACGGGCCCAGACAGCCGCGTTCGAGGGCGTCGAGTTCCGTGCGGACGGCCCCGCGCCAGCCCGTCCACTCGATGCGCTGGACACCGGGCTGGATGCGGGCGACCTCACGGAGCCGGTCGGCGGGTTCGCCCGGGGTGAGGCCCGCGGGGAGTGCCACTCCGGCGCGGGCGAGGACGGCGAGCAGACCCAGCAGGCGGGCGCGGGCGTCGGCGGCCGGATCGGGCTCGGTGAGCCGGTCCAGGGCCTGTGCGTCCAGGATCGGGTCCAGGCCCAGGCGGGCGGCGAAGGTGCGCATCGCCTCGCCCTCCCCGGCCGGGGTGCCGTTGGCGAGCCATACGTAGCCGACGGTGCGGCGGAACCCGGCGGCGAGGGTGTAGCCGCCGCGGTCCGCGTCCCACCACAGGGCCAGTACGGGCCACGGGACGCCCACGGCGAGGGCCGTCGCCCAGCCGGTGAGCACCCGGTCCACCAGTTCCCCACCGTGCGACCAGGGCTTTCCCTCCGGCACCAGCGCGGTCCACTCCGGGCCGGCGGGGACGAGCAGCATGCGTTCGCGCAGCAGCTGGGCGACGGGGGCGACGGCGTCGGGATCCGCCCGGCAGAGCAGGAGCGCGCCGGGGGCGGGGGCGGGCCGGGGGTCACGGGATCCCTGGGAGCGTTCCGTCGACATGCCTCCACGCTAGGCCGATTTGCTCAGGTATATCCCTGCGGGATCACCAGAACGGGTGTCTTGACTTTCCCTCTCCGCGATATATCGTGAATTGCATGAGACGCGATAGTGCGTGTCTTCGTCCGAGTCTTCCGCCGTGTGTCCGGGTCCTAGTCGGGGTCTGAGCCGGGGTCCGTCGAGGAGGTCAGCACCATGTCCGAGTGGTCCGTCGCCGAGCCGCGCAAGCTCACGTTCGACGAGCCGGTGACGGCACTGCACGTACGCGTCGTCAACGGAACGGTGAACGTCATGGGCACCGACGAGGGTTCCGCCCGCCTGGAGGTGTCCGACATCGAGGGCCCACCGCTCACGGTGACGCAGAAGGACGGCACCCTGACGGTGGCCTACGACGACCTGCCCCGAAAGGGCTTCCTGACGTGGCTCGACCGCAAGGTCCGGCGTCGCACCGCCCTGGTGTCGCTCGCCGTCCCGACGGGCACCCGGGTCGAGGTCGGCGTACTGGGTGCCACGGCTGTCGTGTCCGGGCTGGGCGGGCGTACGGAGGTGAGGGGCGTCTCGGGTGACACGACACTGGTCGGCCTGTCGGGGCCGGTGCGCACCACGACGGTCTCGGGAAGCGTGGAGGCACAGGCCCTCACGGGCGATCTACGGCTCAGTTCCGTCTCCGGTGACCTGACCGTCATAGAGGGCTCCTGCCCCACCGTGAAGGCCGAGTCGGTGAGCGGCGCCATCATCCTCGACCTCGACCCCATGGACGGCCCCGCCGACATCGGCCTCACCAGCGTCTCCGGCGAGATCGCCATCCGCCTCCCCCACCCCGCCGACGCCGAGGTGGAGGCCAACACGGCCAGCGGCACCATCTCCAACGCCTTCGACGACCTCCGCGTCAGCGGCCTCTGGGGCGCCCACAAGGTCACCGGCCGCCTCGGCCCGGGCACCGGCCGCCTCAAGGCCACGACGGTCTCCGGCTCCATCGCCCTCCTGCGCAGGCCGCCGGCGGAGGACGAGCCGTGGGACGACCTCGGCTCCCCCGACCCTGACGGCACAACCGCTGACACGACTGCTGACGCGACCGGCGGCACGCCCCCTCGCACGACCGACAAGAAGGTGCTCTGAGATGCCTCCCGTCTTCGCCCACGGCCGCCTGCGGCTGTATCTGCTGAAGCTGCTGGACGAGGCGCCGCGTCACGGCTACGAGGTGATCCGACTCCTGGAGGAACGCTTCCAGGGTCTGTACGCGCCCTCGGCCGGCACCGTCTACCCCCGCCTGACCAAGCTGGAGGCCGAGGGCCTGGTCACCCACACCACCGAGGGCGGCCGCAAGGTGTATGCGATCACCGACGCCGGCCGCGCCGAACTGGCCGACCGCAGCGGAGAGTTGGCCGATCTGGAGCTGGAGATCCGCGAGTCGGTCGCGGAGCTGGCCGCCGAGATCAGGGCCGATGTCCGGGGCGCTGCGGGCGACCTGCGCCGTGAGATGCGGGCGGCGGCCTCCGGGGCTCGCAAGGGCGGCGGGGAGGGCGGTTCATCCGGGGAGTCCGAGGAGTACGCCGACAACGCGTCCTGGCGGGCCGCGAAGGAGGAGATGCGCCGCGCCAAGCAGGAGTGGAAGGAGCAGGCCCGTCGCGCGAAGGACGAGAGCCGACGGGCCCGGGAGGAGGCCCAGCGCGCCCGCCGTCAGGCCAAGGAGGCCCAGGAGCGCGCCCGCACCCAGGCCCAGGAGGAGTTGCAGCGCATCGCCAAGCGCGTCCAGGACCAGGTCCAGGACCATTTCACGCGGGGCGACTGGCCGACGGGCGTGCGCGAGGGCCTGACCGAGCTGGTCAAGGAGTTCGGCGAGTTCGGGGAGGACTTCGCCAAGGAGTTCGGCAAGGACTTCGGCTTCGGCCGGACGGAGACGACCACGGGCGCCGGGAAGCCCGAGTACTCGGCCACTCCCGAGGACTTCCCGGCCGACTACGAGCCCGCCTGGGTGCACGAGGCGCCCACCGGCGATCCGTCCCGCGACCTCGACCGGCTCCTGGACCGCTTCCGGGACGACATCCGCGACGCGGCCCGCGACCACGGCGTGACAGAGGACCAACTCCGCGACGCCCGCCGCCACCTGTCGACAGCGGCGGCACACATCGGGGCGACCCTGCGCGTACCGAAGGGATAGAGGGAGGGCAGGGGCGCAGCCCCGCCCTCCAGGGACGCGGGGAACGGCGCGACAAGCCCGCTCACCCCACCCCAGTCACCCCGCCTTGGCCTCCCCCGCCCCGTAGAGCACCCGCTCCAACGCCTCGTACGTCACCCCGTGGTCCGCGAGAACCTCGGCCGGCACCCCGGGGCGGGTGGTGAGCGCGAGCAGCAGGTGTTCGTCGCCGATGTGGCGGTCGTGGTGGGCGTGGGCGGTGCGGAGGGACCGGGTGAGGACGTCCTTGGCGTCGCGGGTGAAGGGACGGTGCCCCGACAACCGACGGCGCCACCGCCCTCCGCCGCCCGACTCCAACGCCCCCACCCCGTGGGCCTCTTCGACCCGGGAGACGATCTGTGAGAGGTCGATGCCGAGACCGGAGAGCGCGTCCGTGTCCGCGCGGGAGAGGCCGCCCCGGCGTCGGGCCTCGGCGAGCGCCCGCTCCACGGAGTCCCGGCGTTCGCCCGCGGCCAGCCCGAGCGCGGCCAGGGCGAACGAGGCGCGGCTGGCCTTCCGGTCCAGCAGGGAGAGCAGCAGATGCTCCTCGGTCACCTCCCCCGCACGGGCGCGTTCCGCGTGATCGACCGCGCCCAGGACCACGGCCCGGGCATCCTTCGTGAACCGCTCGAACATCAATGCCTCCCGTACTTCTTGTGGACGGCCTGCCTGCTGACTCCGAGTTCCGCGGCGATCTCCTGCCACGACCAACCCTGATGGCGCGCGCTGCGCACCTGCACCGATTCCAGCTGCTCCAGCAGTCTGCGCAGCGCGGCGACGGCCCGCAGTCCGACCCGGGGGTCCCGATCACCCGCTCGCTCGGCGAGATCCGTTGCTTCGGTCATGATGTCAATCTACGTTGACAGGCCCCGCCGCGTCAACCATGGTTGACATGACGACGGCCGGCCCGGAGAACCGGGCCGGCCGTCGCGATACCGAGAATCGTCAGGGGTCTTGACCTGCTGGTCCGCGAGGTCGGGTAAGTGAACGTGACCATGTATGAGTGAGTGTCGTTGCCAGGGCGTGAATCTGACGGAATGGGCGAAGACGCAGGGCGTGCATCCGCAGACCGCGTATCGCTGGTTCCGTGAGGGGACGTTGCCGGTACCGGCTCAGCGGGTCGGGCCGCGCACGATTCTGGTCAACATCGACGCGAACACCACGCCCGGGGCCATCGGTGGTCTGGGCCTGTATGCCCGCGTGTCCTCGCATGATCAGAAGATCGATCTGGAACGCCAGGTCGCCCGGCTGTCGGCGTGGGCAGCGAAAGCCGGTCACCGAGTCGTTCGTGTGGAGGCGGAGATCGCTTCCGGGATGAACGGCTGCCGTTCCAAGGCCCGGCGTCTGCTGGCCGACCCGAACGTGACCTGCGTGGTGGTGGAGCACAAGGACCGGCTCGGCCGGATGAACGTCGAACTTGTCGAGGCTGCCTTGTCCGCGACGGGCCGTCGCCTGCTGGTGGTGGACGACGGCGAGGTCGAAGACGACCTGGTGCGGGACATGGTGGAGGTACTGACGTCGCTCTGCGCCCGCTTGTACGGGCGCAGGTCGGCGAAGAACCGCGCCCGCAAGGCACTGGAAGCCGCCGAACATGGCTGACCTCCGCCCGATCGCCGCGCCGTTCGTCGCTCTCGGCCCGTCCGGCGTGACAGTACGTACCCGACTGGGAGACCTCACGCCTGCGGATGAGAAGGTTCTGCGTCTGGTGGGGGCGCACCTGGGCTCGCTCGCCTCGAAGGACCTCAAAGAGCGTTGCGTGGACGGCCTGGAGCACTCCACCGAGTCATGGGCGGCCCGCAAGAGGGATCTGACTGCCGAGTCGTCGTCCAGGTGGGCCGGGTCGATCACGAAGGCCACGCATGACCAGTGGGCGCTCGCCCGGCGCGGCCAGGCCGCGCACGTCAAGTCCCTCGAAGCCGGTATCACGACGATCCGGCACCGGCTGTCGATGCCGGTCGGCAAGAAGGGCACCAAGCAGGCTCCAAGCGGTTACCGCTCCGCGCACGAGTGGTTCCACAAAGCACGCCGCCTGCATGTCCTGGAGGACCGGCTCGAGAAGGTTCGGGCAGACCGGGAGGCGGGCCGGGTGCATGTCGTGCGTGGCGGTGAACGTCTGCTGGGCACCCGCCACAACCTCGACAAGGCGCAGCTCACCGAGACCGAGTGGCTCAAGCGGTGGGAAGCCGGGCGCTGGTTTCTTCAGGCGGACGGTGAGTCGGGGAAAAGGTTCGGCAACGAGACGATCCGCATCACGCCCGAGGGTGAGGTGTCGATCAAGCTCCCGGCCCCGCTCGCCGACCTCGCGAACGCCAGGCACGGCCGGTACGTACTCGCTGCGAAGGCACGGTTCCCCCACCGGGGGCAGGAGTGGGCCGACCGTGTTGAAGCCAACCGGGCCGTGGCCTACCGCGTCCACTACGACACGGGGCGCGGGCGCTGGTACGTGGACGCCTCCTGGCAGATCCCGCCCACCAAGACCATCCCACTCGACGCCGCCCTCGCCGACGGCGTGGTCGGTGTGGACACCAACGCCGACCACCTCGCCGCATGGCGCCTGGACACCCACGGCAACCCGGTAGGCCGGCCGCGCCGGTTCTTCTACGACCTGTCCGGCAACGCCCAGCACCGCGACGCCCAGGTACGGCACGCCCTCACACGGCTGCTGAACTGGGCCAAGTCCTGCGGTGTCAAGGCCATCGCGGTCGAAGACCTCGACTTCCAGGCCGAGAGGACCAGAGAGAAGCACGGGCGCAAGCGCCGATTCAGGCACCTCATCTCCGGCATGCCGACCGGCAGGCTCCGCGCCCGGCTGACCTCCATGGCCGACGCCACAGGAATCGCGATCATCGCCGTGGACCCGGCCTACACCAGCAAGTGGGGCGCCCAGCACTGGCAAAAGCCGATGGCCGGCCCCACCCGTAGGACCACCCGGCACGACGCGGCGAGCATCGCGATCGCACGACGCGCCCAGGGACACCCGATCCGGCGGCGGACGACACCGCCCCGTGCACACCAGAGCGATGTGCACGGGCATCGGACCGTCCAGGCCGACTGGCGTGCCCCTGGGTGTGAGGGACCCCGCCCCCGCATCCCCGGACCACGGACACGATCCGTGCCGCCGGACGCGGCGAGTACGCGGGCGACCAGGCCATCCAAAACCGTTCAGGGTGTCCGCAGTGACCAGGAATGGGTCCAAGACTCACTCCTGCTCACTGATTAGGAACGGTTGGTGAGCACGATCTTGCCGAACTGGTCGCCGGCCGCCAGTCGTTCGAAGCCCTCGCGGGCGCGGTCCAGGGGCAGCACCTCGTCGATGACGGGGCGGACACCGGTCGCGGCACAGAAGGAGAGCAGGTCCTCCAGCTCGTCCTTGGTCCCCATGGTGGAGCCGACGACCTTGAGTTCGAGGAAGAAGATACGGGTCAGCTCGGCGTGGGAGGGCCGGTCACCGCTGGTGGCGCCCGAGATGACGAGGCTGCCGCCGGGACGCAGGGACTTCACCGAGTGGGACCAGGTGGCGGCGCCGACGGTCTCGATGACCGCGTCCACGCGGTGCGGGAGCCGGGCCCCCGACTCCAGCGCCTCCACGGCGCCGAGTTCCAGGGCCCTCTTCCGCTTGGCCTCGTCCCGGCTGGTGGCGAAGACCCGCAGGCCCGCCGCCTTGCCGAGCACGATCGCGGCGGTGGCGACACCGCCGCCGGCGCCCTGCACGAGAACGGAGTCCCCGGGGCGTACACCGGCGTTGGTGAAGAGCATGCGATATGCCGTCAGCCAGGCGGTGGGCAGACAGGCGGCCTCTTCGAAGGAGAGTTCGGCGGGCTTGGGGAGGACGTTCCAGGTGGGGACGGAGACGAGTTCGGCGAAGGTGCCCTGGTAGCGCTCGGTGAGGATCGAGCGGGGTTCGTCCGGGCCGACGCCGTGGCCGGTCTGGCCGATCACGGAGTGCAGGACGACCTCGTTGCCGTCCTCGTCGACGCCGGCGGCGTCGCAGCCGAGGATCATGGGCAGCTTGTCCTCCGCGAGGCCGACCCCGCGCAGGGACCACAGGTCGTGGTGGTTCAGCGAGGCGGCCTTCACCTTGACGGTCGTCCAGCCGGACCTCGATTCCGGCGCGGGCCGGTCGCCCAACTCCAGTCCGTTCAGCGGTTGGTCACGGTCGATGCGGGCGGCATAGGCAGCGAACATGCGCCTGACCATAGGGGGATGCCGGGAGCGATGGAACCACGGACCACTGTGACACGCGTCCCGTCCCCACCTCCGCGTTCCGACTCGGGACGCCAGGACGTATGGCGGGTGCGGCTGAGTGGGGGCTGACCGCGCCCCTTGAGGGCCTACGGCCACTCAGGGGCGCGGGGAACTGCGCGAGAAGCCCCCACCGGACGGACGCCTGGGGGACGCCTGGGGGTCAAAGGGGCACAGCCCCTTGAGGATGGGACGCGTAGGGGCGGCGGGGGCGAAAAGAGCCCCCCGCCACCCCGAAGGGGCTAACGCCGAGCCACACCCTCCGCCCGCGCCGCCGCCGCGACCGCCGCGGTGACCGCCGGAGCGACCCGCTCGTCGAACGGCGACGGAATGACATAGTCCGCTGCAAGATCGTCCCCGACCACCGACGCCAGCGCCTCGGCCGCCGCGATCTTCATCCCCTCGGTGATCCGGGAGGCTCGCACCTGAAGGGCCCCCGCGAAGATCCCCGGGAAGGCGAGAACGTTGTTGATCTGGTTCGGGTAGTCGGACCGCCCGGTCGCGACGACCGCCGCGTACTTGTGGGCGACGTCCGGGTGCACCTCGGGGTTGGGGTTGGCCATGGCGAAGACGAACGCGTTCTCGGCCATCGAGGCCACCGCCTCCTCCGGGACCGTACCGCCGGAGACGCCGATGAAGACGTCCGCGCCCGCGAGGGCGTCCTCCAGGGAGCCCGACAGACCGGCCCGGTTGGTGAGCTCGGCGAGCTCCCGCTTGACCGGCGTGAGGTCCTCGCGGTCCACGGAGACGATGCCCTTGCGGTCGGCGACCGCGACATCGCCGAGACCGGCCTCCAGCAGCATCTTGGCGATGGCCACGCCCGCCGCGCCCGCGCCCGAGATCACGGCGCGCAGGTCGCCGAGCCCCCGGCCGGTCAGCCGGGCGGCGTTGCGCAGCGCCGCCAGCGTCACGACGGCCGTACCGTGCTGGTCGTCGTGGAAGACCGGGATGTCCAGCCGCTCCTGGAGCCGCTTCTCGATCTCGAAGCAGCGGGGCGCGGAGATGTCCTCCAGGTTCACGCCGCCGAAGGAGGGGGCGAGGCGGACCACGGTCTCGATGATCTCGTCGACGTCCGTGCAGGCTAGCGCGATCGGCACCGCGTCGACGCCGCCGAACTGCTTGAACAGGATCGCCTTGCCCTCCATCACGGGGAGGGACGCCTCGGGGCCGATGTCGCCGAGGCCGAGGACCGCCGTACCGTCCGTCACGACGGCGACGACCGACGACTTCCAGGTGTAGTCGTTGACCAGGTCGGGCTGCTCGGCGATGGCGGTGCACACTCGCGCGACGCCGGGCGTGTAGGCGAGGGACAGATCGTCCTTGTCCCGGATCGGCACGGTGGCCTGCACGGCCATCTTGCCGCCACGGTGCAGGGCGAACGCCGGGTCGAAGGAGTCGAGGGAATTGAGGGGCTCCCCGCCGCCTTCCTGGCCCGTACTGCCGTCGCCGTTGTCGGTGCGAGGATTGACAATCTCCGCTGCCACTGTGTGTACCCCTTAGGTCTGCATGGTTTGAGGGTGACCGCTCCCGGTTCGGAGGCGGGCGGGCACCGCGTAAGGCCCAGGTCGACCGATACGTACGGCGACGCCTGCGGGCTCAGACGCGACGGGCGCGCCGCACACGCGCCCTGGGCCCCGGATGAGGGGTGTAAGGAACCTTCTTACCGGACGGACAGCGCCGAGGACGAGTCCATACGACTTCATACCGTGAAGGTCACAACTCGAAGGTCAATTGAAGACGATCATGGTTGACTTGACTCATCGACGGATGACAGGACAAGTCGGGTCATATCATGACAAGTCATGTACGGCCACGTGTGCGGAGTTCGCAGCCGACCGCATCCTGAGATGCACCGAAGATCTTCCGGCCGGAAGAGGGGAATCCCGCACATGATCCGGTGTGATCACGCGGTCCACGGCGGTTCGTAGGTCATTCGGGGGGTCACCCGTTATCCGATTTTGACATGGCTGGTCATCTGATTGCACATGCCCGAATGGCAAGATGCCGTAATCACACGAGGTCGCCACACTCGAAGACGCGTGTTAATCGTCGACCTGTCGGCAACTCCACACCACCCCCGCCGGAGGAACCCACCATGACCGCAAGCACCACCCGTCGTACGACCGGCCTGCGTTCCCGTACAGCCGCGGTCGGAGCGATCGCGGTCGCGGGCGCCCTGCTGCTCACCGCCTGCGGTGACCAGACCAAGAAGGACAACGGCTCCGACAGCGCCTCCACCAGCGCGGCGCCGCTGGCGGACAAGCTCCCCGCGGCCGTCCGGGACAAGGGCGTGATCAACGTCGGTTCGGACATCGCCTACGCCCCGGTCGAGTACAAGGACGAGTCGGGCAAGGTCGTCGGCATCGACCTGGACATCGCCGCGGCGATGGGCAAGCAGCTCGGCGTGGACTTCAAGTTCCAGAACGCCACCTTCGACACCCTCATCGGTGGTCTGGCCGCCAAGCGGTACGACATCGCGATGTCGGCCATGACCGACACCAAGGACCGCCAGGAGGGCGTCGACGCCGGCACCGGCAAGAAGGTCGGCGCCGGCGTCGACTTCGTCGACTACTTCACCGCGGGTGTCTCGCTGTACACCAACAAGGGCGACGACCAGGGCATCAAGACCTGGGACGACCTCTGCGGCAAGACCATCGCCGTGCAGCGCAACACGTTCTCGCACGACCTCGCCAAGGACCAGGCGAAGAAGTGCAAGGACGACAAGAAGAAGGCCCTCAAGATCGAGGACTTCGCCACCAACCCCGAGGCCGAGACCCGGATGCGCTCCAAGGGCGCGGACGTCGTCTCCGCCGACTACCCGGTGGCCGCGTACTCGGTGAAGACCTCGGGCGGCGGCGACTACTTCGAGATCGTCGGCGACCAGATCGAGGCCGGCCCCTACGGCATCGCCGTGGCGAAGGACAACACCGAACTGCGTGACGCGCTCCAGGCCGCCGTCCAGGCGATCATCGACAACGGCGAGTACGAGAAGATCATCAAGAAGTGGGGCGTCGAGGACGGCGCCGTCACCGAGGCCAAGATCAACGGCGGCTCCTGATCACAGCGCTCCTGCTCCTCGGCTCGGTTCTGAAAGGCTCCACCCTTGACTGTTGACGTCAGCAAGACGGACGGTCCCTCGGACACGCCCCCCGCCGGCCCGGAGGCCCTCAAGGCCATTCCGGTCCGGCACCCGGGGCGCTATGTGTCCGCGGCCATCGCACTCGCCCTCCTCGGTTCGATCGTCTACGCCTTCGCGCAGGCGAAGAAGATCAACTGGGGTGCGATCCCCGACTACTTCTTCGACGACCGCATCATCGAGGGCGTTCTGAACACCCTCCTGCTCACCGTGCTGTCCATGGTGATCGGCGTTGTCGGCGGCATCCTGCTCGCCGTGATGCGACTGTCGAAGAACCCGGTGACCTCGTCGGTGGCGTGGTTCTACATCTGGTTCTTCCGCGGTACGCCGGTCCTGGTCCAGCTCTTCGTCTGGTTCAACCTGGGCCTGGTCTTCGAGACCATCAACCTCGGCCCGATCTACAAGGACTACTGGTCCTCCTTCATGACGCCGCTGCTGACGGCGCTGCTCGGCCTCGGTCTCAACGAGGCCGCGTACATGGCGGAGATCTGCCGCGCCGGTCTGCTCTCGGTCGACGAGGGCCAGACCGAGGCGTCGCACGCGCTCGGCATGAGCCAGTCCAAGACGCTGCGCCGGATCGTGATCCCCCAGGCGATGCGCGTGATCGTGCCGCCCACGGGCAACGAGGTCATCAACATGTTGAAGACCACGTCGCTCGTCTCGACGGTGCAGTACGTGGATCTGCTCAAGTCGGCCCAGGACATCGGCCAGGGAGCGGGGGCCCCCGTGGAGATGCTGTTCCTCGCCGCCGCCTGGTACCTGATCCTCACCAGCATCTTCAGCGTCGGGCAGTACTACCTGGAGCGGCACTACGCGAAGGGGTCCTCCCGGTCCCTGCCGCCGACACCGATCCAGCGTCTCAAGACGGCCGTGCTGCCGGTGCGCCGTCCGAAGGGAGTCTCGGCATGACCGCCATGGTGAAGGCCGAGGGCATCCACAAGTCGTTCGGCCCCGTCGAGGTCCTCAAGGGCATCGACCTCGAGGTGCAGACGGGTGAGGTGTTCTGCCTCATCGGCCCCTCCGGCTCCGGCAAGTCCACGTTCCTCAGGTGCATCAACCACCTGGAGAAGATCAACGCCGGGCGGCTGTACGTCGACGGCGAGCTGGTCGGCTACCGCCAGAAGGGCGACAAGCTGTACGAGCTCAAGGACAGCGAGGTCGCGCTCAAGCGGCGTGACATCGGCATGGTGTTCCAGCGCTTCAACCTGTTCCCGCACATGACGGCCGCGGAGAACGTCATGGAGGCGCCGATGCAGGTCAAGGGCGTCGGCAGGGGGCAGGCCCGCGAGCGCGCCCATGAGCTGCTGGAGCGTGTCGGCCTCGGCGACAAGGCGGGCAACTACCCGTCGCAGCTGTCCGGCGGCCAGCAGCAGCGGGTGGCCATCGCCCGGGCCCTGGCCATGGAGCCGAAGCTGATGCTCTTCGACGAGCCGACGTCGGCGCTCGACCCGGAGCTGGTGGGCGACGTCCTCGACGTCATGCGCGACCTGGCCGAGTCCGGGATGACCATGGTCGTCGTCACCCACGAGATGGGCTTCGCCCGCGAGGTCGGCGACAGCCTGGTCTTCATGGACGGCGGTGTGGTGGTCGAGTCCGGCAACCCCCGTGACGTGCTGACGAACCCGCAGGAAGAGCGGACGCAGTCGTTCCTGTCCAAGGTGCTGTAGGGCCCGGACGCGACGGCGCGAAGGCGCGACGGGAGGAGGGGCGGTACGGGATTCCGTACCGCCCCTCACTCGTACCGCCCCTCACTCGTACCGCCCCTAACTGGCACTGCCCTCACTCGCGCCGCCCGCACTCGTGCCGCCGACGCGGGCGGCCGCCTACTTCACCGCCAGCACCATCGAGTCGGCGGGCGAGCACCACACCGCGCGGGCCTCGGCGAAGCCCCGCTCGCGCAGGACCCGGGCGTGCCAGTCGACGCTCTGGAAGTCACCGTCGGCGTGCTCGCCGTAGATCTCGAAACGGCGGGCCGTCGGCGCGGCGAGCACGGCGTCCTGGGCGGCGAGCTGCCACCATGCGGCCCAGTCGACGGCGCCGGCCGCGGTGGCTTGTTCCATACCCGCGTGCCGGTGCGCGCGCTCCGCCGCGTTGATCCGGGGCGTCGACTCGTCGATCATGTGGTCCGCGTTCATGAAGACACCGCCGTCGCGGAGGAGTTCCGCGACCTGACCGTAGAGAGCGGCGAGGGATTCGCTGTGCAGCCAGTGCAGGGCTGTGGCCGTCAGGACGGCGTCGTACGCGTCGTACGGCAGCCGGGCCGTCCAGTCGGGGTCGGTGAGGTCGGCGGTGACGAAGGTGACCCGCGGGTCGCCCTCGAACGTGCCCTCGGCGATGGCGAGGAGGGCCGGGTCGAGGTCCACGCCGGTGCTGACGGCCTTCGGGAACCGCGCGAGCAGCCTGGACGTGATGGAACCCGTACCGCAGGCGAGATCGAGGACGCGGGGTGCGGGGCCGGCGAAGGCCTCCACCATGGCGAGCATCACCCGGAACCGCTCCTCACGGTCCGGCAGATACAGCTCCTGCTGCCGGTCCCAGCTCTCCTGCCAGGCCTGCCAGTCGGTTCCGGCCGTGGTGGTCATGAGGTCCCCTTCCTCGGTGTACCGCTCGTACCGCTTCTTCCGGCTGACACGTCGAGCGCGTAATACCCTGTAAGCACGAGCAGCCATTACCTGATCCGCACCCCGACATTAGAGCGCCCCCGTAAGGACTACAAGTGGAACTGGCCCATTACTCGGACTACGCCGTACGCCTCGTCAACACCGAGGAACCGGCCCGGGGCAAGGACACGCTCACCTCGGTCGAGGCCGTCCGCGACCTCTTCGGGCCCAGTGGGCAGGCGGCCCGGCGGGCGACGGACGCCGATGTCACCCGGTTCCGGTCGGTGCGGGCCCGGCTGCGCTCGGTCTTCGAGGCCGCGAACGACGGCGACGAGACCCTCGCCGTGGACCTGCTGAACTCGTTGCTGCTCGAATTCCCGGTGAGCCCCCAGATCTCGGGGCACGACTTCCGGGACGACGACGGCCGCCCGCTGTGGCACATGCACCTGGCGGACCACCCGTCCAACGCGACGGCGGGCTACGCCGCCATCGCCGCGATGGGCCTGGCCTTCCACCTCACCGAGTACGGCGTGGACCGGCTCGGTCTGTGCGAGGCGGCGCCGTGCCGCAACGCCTACCTCGACACCTCGACCAACCGCTCCCGGCGCTACTGCTCGGACCGCTGTGCGACCCGCGCCAACGTCGCGGCCTACCGGGCCCGCAAACGCCTGGAGGCGGACCGGTCGCCGAACACGGGCCGGGCCGCCGAGAACGCCCAGCGGGCGAGCATGAGCGGCGACCGCTGACCCTGGGGCCTGGGCCGGTACCGGAATCGGACCTTCCCGAGGACCAGTTCGTCGGGGACGACCCCGTAGTCGGTGCTGTCCCCGCCCGCGTAGGCGTTGTCCCCGAGCACCCACCAACCGCCGTCGCGCCGCTCGGCGATCCGTTTCACGACGAGCAGATCCTGCTGGAAGGGATGACGCAGTACGAGGACGTCACCGACCCGTAGGCGGGCCCCGTAGTGGACCAGGAGCTGGTCCCCGTGGCGCAGCGTCGGAACCATGGATGGCCCCGTGACCTCGGCCACCCCGAAGGGCAGGAGGGCCCTGCCCCGCACGCTTCCCGGCCCGCTCTCCTGCGACGGCTCCGGCATCACCCGGCACCTCCCCGGTCCGTTCCTCTCCAGTGCTCCACCCGTCCCAGTCTGACCCCGGACTTTTGTCCTAAGCCCATGGGGGCACTCGCGAAAACCCCTCTCGCAGGGAGTAATGTCCCACCTGAGAAGACGATCACGAGGAAGGAATGCTCCATGCTTTCCCGCCTGTTTGCCCCCAAGGTCAAGGTCAGCGCCCACTGCGACCTGCCCTGCGGTGTGTACGACCCGGCCCAGGCCCGCATCGAGGCGGAGTCGGTGAAGGCCGTGCAGGAGAAGATGGCCGCCAACGACGACCCGCACTTCCAGGCGCGTGCCACGGTCATCAAGGAGCAGCGCGCCGAGCTCGCGAAGCACCACGTTTCCGTGCTCTGGAGCGACTACTTCAAGCCCCCGCACTTCGAGAAGTACCCGGAGCTGCACCAGCTGGTCAACGACGCCCTCAAGGCCCTCTCGGCCGCCAAGGGCTCGACCGACCCGGCGACGGGCCAGAAGGCCCTGGACTACATCGCCCAGATCGACAAGATCTTCTGGGAGACCAAGAAGGCCTGACCCGGCCTCTCTCGTCCGCACCCGGTCCGCATACCGCCGTCCCGAACGACGGTGTGACGGGCCGGGTGCGGTCGTGTTCGGGGGCCCGTACGGCCCTGACAGCCCTGACGGCCGTTCGTCCGGCCCGAGTCAGGGGGTCGGATCGAGCCCCGGCCAGATCGCCGACGCGTCGTCACGGTCGGGGTCGGGGAGGCGTACAGGGCGGACGGGGACGGCGGTGGCGTGGCCGTCGGTCGTCGCCGTCCAGGGGACGGGGCGACCGGAGTAGCAGAGGGCGGTCAGGACGAAGACGCCGTCGGCGTAGACCTCGACGTACTCGCCGACCGTCAGGACGCGCAGTGACGTGGGGGGTTCACGCAGGACCGTCTCGGCGAACGGGGCGCCGGCCGGGCCCGTGACGCGGAGGTTCTTGCCGTCGCAGGCGACGGTGAGGGCCGGGCGGGAGGGGTCGGCCGGGTCGGTGCGCAGGGCGATCTCGACGGGGCCGCCGGAGAGGTCGATGTCGCCGACCGCGTGGAGTGCGGGGGCGGTCGTCGGGTCGCCGAGCCAGACGTCCAGGCCCGGCCACCAGGCCAGGCGCGGGGCCGCATCCGCCCCCACGACCAGGGACTTGGGCTGGGCGAGCATGCCCCGGCAGGTGTCGCCGGCGTCGGTGAGGCCGACCCGGCGGGGGGTCGTGTGCAGCACGACGCGGGAGCCGTCGGGGGCGGCGATGACGCGGGGGGCGTACGCCCCCGTGGGGCCGAGTTGGCCGCGCCGGGTCCAGGGGCCGCGCAGGCGGGGCGCTGTCCACGCGTCGAAGCCGCGCGTCGAGCCGATCGAGCCCAGGAGGAGCCAGGTCCCGTCGTCGAGGCGTTCCAGGACCGGGCACTCCAACTCGTCCACGTCGCCCGGGGAGATCAACGGCGGGTGGACCGTCCAGTGTTCGAGGTCCGGGGAGGTGGCCCAGGCCACGCAACCGCTGACCTCGACCGGGAGCGAGGCGTCGGACGCGCAGATCACCATGACCCAGCCGTCGCCCTCGTCGTCGCGTACGACGAAGGGGTCGCGCCAGCCCATCCGGTCGGCGGTGCGGTACCAGCGGGGGTCGGCCTCGACGACCGGTCCCGTGCCGTGGCGCCGCCAGCCCGTGCCGTCCGTGCGGTCGGAGAGGGCGAGGCCGACGGACTGCAGGGGCCAGCCCTCGGGCGTCAGCCCGCTCACCCCCGTGTAGAACATCGCGCTTCCGGTGCCGTGGCGCACGGGGTGCATCGTCCACACCGCCTGCTGGTCGAAGCGACCGGGCAGACCGTTGCCGAAGGCGGTGCCCGCGGGCCGCCAGCCGACCAGGTCGACCGAGGTGGCCCGGCCGTAGGACGTCTCCATCCGCAGATGGTCGAACTCGGCGGTCCAGGGCCCCTGGAGATGGAGCACCGTGTAGGTGCCGTCGTCATCGCGGAGCAGGGCGAAGTCGTTCACGCAGAGGCCCGGCGGGGCGTATCGCATGCGCAGCAGTCCTGTCGGCTCGCAGCGCTCAAACGCGTGCGCTGATCATGGTTCAGAGAGATGTCGATTGAGAATCAGCGCAAGTAAAACTGAACGCAAACGCTTGCGCAACAAGGAGGGCGGGTTTACGGTCACGTCACCCCCCAGACACACACCGACGTGAACCCGATGGGAGTAATCCGCCGTGCCGGTCAGCATCACCGATGTCGCCCGCGCCGCCGGCGTCTCGGCGTCCACCGTGTCCCGCGCGCTACGGGGCAGGCCGGGCGTCTCGGACGAGGTACGCGCCCAGATCGCGGCCGTCGCCGCACAGCTCGGCTACACCGCGTCCCGTTCGGCGTCCAGCCTCGCCAGCGGGCGCACGTACACGATCGGGGTCGTGGCCCCGTACATCGGCCGCTGGTTCTTCGGCACCGTGCTGGACGCCGCCGAGCACGTGTTCAGCGCCGCCGGGTACGACGTACTGCTCTACAACCTGGGCTCGGCCGAGGCGCGCAAGCGGTTCTTCACCAAACTGCCGGTGCGCAAGCGGGTCGACGCGGTGCTGTCCCTGCTCATCCCGGACGAGGACGAGTCCGCCGCGCTGCGCTCCCTCGGGGTGCCGCTGGCCTCCACGGTCGGGGGTGCCCGGCCCGGCTTCACGGTGGTCGGCATCGACGACCGGGCGGGCGCGGAGAGCGCCGTACGGCATCTGGTGAACCTCGGCCACCGCCGGATCGGCATGATCTCCGGGGCCAGCGGGCCGCTGCACTGGACCACCCCGGTCGACCGTCGCGCCGCCTATCTGCGCGTCCTCGCCGAGGCCGGAATCGAGCACGACCCGGCGCTGGTGGCGGACGGCGACTACACGGTGGACGGCGGCGAGCGGGCGATGACCGAGCTGCTGGCCGCGTCCCGGCCCCCGACCGCCGTGTTCGCCCAGTCCGACGAGATGGCGATGGGCGCGTTGCGCGCGCTCAGACGGCATCGGCTGCGGGTGCCGGACGACGTGTCCGTGGTCGGCTTCGACGATCACGAACTCGCCGACGTGGTCGGGCTGACCACCGTCGCCCAGCCGGTCGCCGGGCAGGGCGCGGAGGCCGCCCGGCTGCTGCTGCGGCAGTTGGACGAGCCGGAGGCCGAACAGCCGCCCGGCCGGGTGGAGATGCCCATCCGGCTCGTCCTGCGCGAGACCACGGCGCCCCCGCGCCCGCGCGGACCCCAGTGACTTCCCGTACCCCCATTCCGTCGAGCTCGGCACCCCGCCACCCGAAAGCCCCACCCCGCACCTCGCACCCTCATCCCGCACGGAGGCACACACCATGAACCCGACCCCCCGCTCGACCGGCAGTAGGTTTCGCCGCACCGCCCGTACGGGACTGGCCCTGGCCCTCCCCCTGGCGGCACTGGCCGCCTGTGGCGGGGGCGGTGGGGGCGACACGTCCGCCGAGGCCGGCAGCGGCGAGGGGACCATCAGCGTCTGGGCCCACCAAGGCCAGAAGAGCGAGTCGGAGGCCCTGCAGAACGCGGTGAAGTCGTTCAACTCCTCGCAGAGCAAGGTCAAGGTCGAGCTGAAGCTGATACCGGAGAAGGACTACACCAAGACCATCACCGCGACGGACGCCGCCGAACTGCCGGACGTCCTGGAGTTCGACGGCCCGACGATGGCGAACTTCGTCTACAACAAGAAGCTCGCCCCGCTCGACGGGCACATCTCCGCCAAGACCCTCGACAACGCCACGGACGCCTCCAAGGCACAGGGCGAGATCGACGGCAAGCACTACGGCCTGGGCATGTTCGACTCCGGCCTCGGCATGTACGGCAGCAAGAAGCTGCTGGACGCCGCCGGGGTCACCTACCCGAAGGGCCTGGACGACGCCTGGACCGCGAAGGAGTTCGACGCCGCGCTCAAGGCGCTCAAGGCGAAGGACTCCGACGGCAAGGTCCTCGACCTCCAGGAGGGCAACGGCTACGCCACCGAGTGGGGCACCTACGGATTCGCCCCGATCGTCTGGTCGGCCGGCGGCTCCCTGCTGAAGGACGGCAAGGCGGCGGGCGCCCTCGACACCCCCGCCGTGGCGTCGGCCTTGAAGACCTTCCAGTCCTGGAAGGCCACGACGGACGCCAACACCGACGGCAACGCCTTCGCCAAGGGCCGGGTCGCCCTGAGCTGGGTCGGGCACTGGATGTACCCCGCCTACAGCGAGGCGCTCGGTGACGACCTGGTCGTGCTGCCGCTGCCCGACTTCGGCGACGGCCCGAAGACCGGCCAGGGCTCGTGGGCCTGGGGTGTCGGCGCGAACAGCAAGAACGCCAAGGCCGCGGGCACCTTCCTGGACTTCCTGCTCGACGACACCAACGTCGGCGCGATGACGAAGGCCAACGGCGCGCCGCCGGCCACGAAGTCCGCGCTCGCCGCGAGCCCGCTCTACCGGCAGGGCGGCCCGCTCCAGCTCTTCGCCGACCAGCTCGCCAAGCCGTGCGGCGACAGCGACATCAGCAAGTCGTGTGTCGCCGTCACCCGGCCGGTGACCGCCGGATACCCCGTGGTGACCGCGAAGTTCAGCGAGGCCGTGAGCTCGATCTACGGCGGCGCCGACCCGAAGGGCGCCCTGTCGAAGGCCGCCCGCGCCATCGACCGGGACTTCTCGGACAACGCCGGTTACGAGATCCCGTAGCACAACGCGCCCAGCAGGCCGTACCGGACCCATCGGTCCAGCCGAACCCATCGGCCGGGGCGGACGCGCACCCCGTGTCCGTCCGCCCCTTTCGGGAAGAGGACCCCTCCGTGAAAACCGTGGAACCCACGCCCGCGGCGGCCCCAGGCCGGCAGCAGGCCCCAGCCCCCGGCGCACCGACCCGGCGGCCGCCACGCCGCGACCGCGCATGGCTGCACGGGCTGCTGATGTCCGCCCCCGCCGTCACCGGACTCATCGCCTTCGTCGGCATCCCCTTCTGCTACGCCGTCGTGCTCTCCTTCTACAACGTGCGCCTCGGCTCCCCGCTGGAACCCACCTTCTTCGGTGTCGAGCAGTACCGCCGACTGTTCACCGACCCCGACCTCTCCGGCCCGTTCCTGCGGGCGCTGCTCAACAACCTGACCTTCGCCGTGGTCGTCGTCCCCCTCCAGACCGGCCTCGCGCTGGGCCTGGCGATCCTGCTGAACCGCAAGCTGAAGGCGATCGGCATCTTCCGGTCGGTGTTCTTCATGCCGGTCGTCTTCCCGATGGCGCTGGTCGCGGTGATCTGGCGGCTGATCCTGGCCCGCAGCGACCAGGGCATGCTCAACTCGGCGCTGGACGCGGTGAGTTTCGGCAACTGGGGCGCGTTCGACTGGCTCGGCGACGGTCTGACCGCGATGGCCTCGATCATCGTGCTCTCCGTCTGGCAGGGCGTCGGCTTCCAGATGGTCATCCTGCTCGCCGGGCTCCAGCAGATTCCGGGCGAGCTCTACGAGGCCGCCCAGCTCGACAGGGCCTCGCGCTGGCAGCAGTTCCGGCACGTCACCCTGCCGGGCATCCGCTCCACCCTCGTCTTCGTCGTGATGCTCACCTCGGTGCTGTCCTTCCGCGTCTTCGACCAGGTGTACGTCCTGGTCAAGGGCGGCGGGCTCGACGAGGACGCGGCCCGCACGGTGATGTACCAGGCCGTCACGACCGCCTTCGACCAGAACAACATCGGCCAGGCCTCCGCGATCACCGTCGTGTTCTTCCTGATCGTCGTCGCCCTGACCCTGATCCAGCGCCGCGTCGTCCGGCCCGACAACGAGGACTGAGCAGATGAGTACGACCATGAGTCCGACCGTCAGCACGGGTACGGCTACTGCCACGGGTACGAGCACGGGTGCCGGTCCGTCCCGCGGGCCGCTGCGCCACTTCCTCGACTACGCCGTCCTCTCCGTCCTGGCGTTCGTCTTCGCGCTGCCCGTCCTCTATCTCCTCCTCGGCAGCCTCAAGCCGTCCGACGAGGTGTTGAACGGGCTGTCCGGCTTCCTCCCCACCCACCTGTCCTTCGACAACTACTCCGCCGTCCTGGACAGCCTGAACTCCGAGAGCACGGGCTACTTCTGGCAGTTCATGGGCGTCTCGCTGCTGCTGGCGTTCGTGGTGGTGACCGGCGGCCTCTTCGTCAACTCGATGGCGGCGTACGGCCTCTCGCGGCTGCGGTGGCGGGGCCGGGAGGCCGTCTTCACGCTGGTCCTGCTGCTGATGCTGGTGCCGTTCGAGTCGGTGGCCGTGCCGCTGTTCTACATGTTCAACGACCAGCGGAACACGCTCTTCATCCAGGCGCTGCCGTTCGTCGCCAACGCCTTCTCGGTCTACCAGTTCCACACGTTCTTCCGCTCGATCCCGCCGAGCATCGAGGAGGCGGCCCGGCTGGACGGCGCCGGCCCCTGGCGCACCTTCTTCGCGATCATCGTCCCGATGTCGAAGCCGGCCTTCGCCTCGGTCGCCATCCTGACTTTCCTCACCCAGTGGGGGTCGTTCCTGTGGCCGGTGCTGATGGTCTCCGACCCCTCGGTACGTCCGCTGCCGCTGGAGATGAGCGTCTTCCAGGGGGAGCAGCCCCCGGACTGGGGCCAGATCCTCGCCTTCGGCGTCCTGCTCGTCCTGCCGGTGCTGATCGTCTTCGCCTTCTTCCAGCGGTGGTTCGTCCAGGGGGTGGCCAGCTCGGCGGTGAAGGGGTGAGCTTCCGCCCGCCCCGGGCGGGCGTGCCCCGACGTCCCGGGCGTGGCCCGTTGTCAGTGCCCGGTGCGATGCTGTGGGCATGGACCGGGACGATCTGGTGCGGCTGCGGCGGGCACGGGACCGCATGGACCGCGAGTACGCCGAGCCGCTGGACGTGCCCGCGCTCGCCCGCACCGCGCTGATGTCCCCCGGGCACTTCCAGCGCAGCTTCCGCGCGGCGTTCGGCGAGACTCCGTACGGCTACCTCATGACCCGCCGGACAGAGCGCGCCAAGGCGCTGCTGCGCCGCGGCGACCTCACGGTGACGGAGGTGTGCATGGCCGTGGGCTGTACGTCGCTGGGCTCCTTCAGCTCCCGCTTCACGGAGCTGGTCGGCGAGACACCGAGCGCGTACCGGGCCCGCTCGCACGAGGAGGGCGCGGCCGTCCCCGCCTGTGTCGCGAAGCGCCTGACCCGGCCGTCCCGACACCGCGTACGCATGACGGAACCCGACGAAGTGCCCTAGAAGGCTGATGAAGATCTTGGTGAGGGGCTGTCCGGCCTGACGGCCGTATCCGAGTGGGCGGGACACCGCGGGCACGGCCTAGCGTGAGGGCATGACTACGAACGATCCGAACGCCGCGCGCGGCCTCCCGGCCCCGGACGTGAAGCTCGCCCAGTGCTTCCTCGCCGTCGACGACCACGACAAGGCGCTCGCTTTCTACCGCGACGTCCTGGGCATGGAGGTCCGTGGCGACGTGGGCTTCGAGGGCATGCGCTGGGTGACCGTGGGCTCGCCGCTCCAACCGGACGTCGAGATCGTCCTGGAGCCGCCTGCCGCCGACCCCGACATCTCCCCCGCCGACCGCGAGACCATCGCCAACCTCCTCGCCAAGGGCGTCCTGCGCGGCGTCAACTTCACCACCACCGACTGCGACGCCCTCTACAGCCGCGTCGAAGCCTCCGGTGCCGACGTCCTCCAGGCCCCCACGGACCAGCCGTACGGCGTCCGCGACTGCGCGTTCCGCGACCCCGCGGGCAACATGCTGCGCTTCATGCAACGCCGGGACTGATCAGCCGGGTACGGAGAGAACGCCCCGGCACACGGGAAACGGCGTTGCGTGGAGCGGGACGGCGAGGGAGCGTACGAGTCGTTCAGCCGTGGGGCTGGACCGTACGACAGGGAGCGGCGCTGTGGGTGGAGTGGGCGGGAACGGCAAGGACGGCGGGGGCGATGTCTTGGGCGGCGTCCCGGGCGGCGGCTCGGTGGGCGGGGAGGGCGAGGCAGGGGTGCCGATCCGGTGGGCGTACGCCTTCGTCGATCGGCCGACGGCCGTGTTCGAGCGGGCCTGCGCCTTCTGGACGGCGGTCACGGCGACGCGGCTGTCCGCGCGCCGGGGCGATCAGGGCGAGTTCGTCACCCTGCTGCCCGAGACCGGCGACGCCTGTGTGAAGGCGCAGGGGGTCGGGTCGGGCGGCGGCGCTCACCTGGACCTCGTGGTCGAGGACGTCCCCGCGCTCGTCGGCCGGGCGGTCCGGCTCGGGGCCGAGGTGGTCGCCCCGCACGACGGCTGGGCGGTGCTGCACTCGCCCGCCGGGCAGCTCTTCTGCGTGGTGCCGTGGCACGGAGAGGCCGAGCGGCCGCCCGTCGTGAACGGCAGCCGGCTGGACCAGGTGTGCCTCGACGTGCCGCCGGCCGCCTTCGCGGCTGAGGTCACCTTCTGGGCGGCCCTGACCGGGTGGGACTCCCACCCGGGTTCCCGCCCGGAGTTCCATGTCCTGCGCCCGTCGGCCGGCCTCCCCCTCCGCATCCTCCTCCAGCGACTCGACACTCCTCGCCCGGCCACCGCCCACCTCGACCTCGCCTGCGCCGACATCGACGCCACCCGTGCGCACCATGAATCCATCGGCGCCACCTGTGTGTCCCGTCAGCTCCATTGGACCGTGATGCGCGATCCGGCGGGCGGCACGTACTGCCTGACGGGCCGGTCCCCGGAGACGGGCGGGCTGCCTCCGGCGGCGGAGTGAGACAGCCCGGTCGGCTCAGATGTCCTGCGCACCCTCCAGCACCGGGCGGATGACCACCGGGTACTCCTTGAGCCCCTCCGGCCCGGGGCACTGGGCGACGCGGGCCGCGATCTCCGTGACCCGGTCCAGGTCGGCGCAGTCCAGGAGCCAGTAGCCGGCGAGCAGTTCGGCAGTGTCCGGGTACGGGCCGTCCGTGACCACCGGTTTGCCGTCGACGTCCGCCGTGACGAACCGGGTGCTCGCCGGCTCGGCCAGCCCCTGCCCGTCGATCATCTCCCCGGTCTCGGTGAGGTCGTCGTTGATCGCGCTCATGTAGGCGTACATGGCCCGCAGCTGCTCCGGCGTCCAGGCCGGGGAGTGCTCGGAGGTCTGGCCCCGCATGCCCTCGTAGTCCGCCCGCGTGCCGAGGACCATCATCAGGAACTTCATGTGTCCGCTCCTTCGTCCGCCGTGCGGGCCGGGAGCCAGGGGCCGAGCCCGGCCGGGCCGGTCAGGCTTTCTCCTCGGTCCGCTCCTCGGCCGGGACCGGGGCCGGGTCCGTCGCCTCGGCCGGCTCGGCCACCGCCTCGGCTTCGCCGGGACGTGCCGCACGACCGGAGTGACCCGCTTGACCGCCGTGCCCGGCCCGATCACCGTGACCGCCATGCGCACCATGGCTGCCGTGCGTCCGCCGGGCCACCGCCCGGGGCTTCTCAGCGGCGGCCTCCGCGGCCTCCACGGCCTCGTCGACGTACACCGTACACTCGTGGTTCCTGCACGGACCCGGACCCCACACGGGTACCCACGCGCCCAGCGTCTTGTGCCGCCGTACGACCGTGGCCACAGGCTGTCCGCAGACCGGGCAGACATGCTCGTCGATGCCCATGTCCTCAGGGTATGGCCGACGGGGTCGGTGCGCTCCCGGCCGTACACCGGCAATCTCCGGCGCTCGGTGCCGCGCTCAGCGCTTCCTGCTGTACTTCCGTACGACCACCCCGTTGTCGAAGCCGCGCACGTCGTCGAGCTCTGCTGGCCCGTGTCACCGGGGACCGCACCGGCTAACTCGCCCACCTCGAACTGCGCCTCGAAGCCACCCGCCGCCCGGCCCTGTACGCCTCGTACACCGCGTCGGTGCGCGGCGAGCTGGACTTCGGCATGCGGTTCCACCGTGAGGCGGGCCTCCCCGGCGGCGAGGAGACGGTCATGGTGCTCTACCTGGCCGTGCAGGGCCTGCTGTTCGAACACCTGACCCTGCCGGACGTCCTCGACGGCGCCCCCCAAGCCCCGACGCCCCGAAGACCCGGCGGACCCCGCACACCGTGGGGATGTGCGGGACCCGCCGAACACCCGAAGGCACCGGCACCGCGCGGGGTCAGGTCCGCACGGCACGAGACGACACCTCCGGAGCATCGACCGCCGCTCGGCCCCGCCTCAGCTGCTGCGGCGCGTCACGAATTCGGCCAGTGCGAGCAGGCCGCCGGCCGACTCCGGGTCAGGGACCGCGCGGGAGAGTTCGTGCATGGCCCTGGCCATACGGTCGGCGGCTTGGATCTGCGCCCAGTCGCGCCCACCTGCCCGCTCCACGACCGATGCCGTGCGCTCCAGGTCCCCCTCCGTGTACGGCAGTCCGTACAGCTCGGCGAGTTCGAGAGCCTCCAGGGTGCCGGAGGCGAGGGCGGCGACCACCGGGAGGGACTTCTTGCGGACCATGAGATCCGCTCCGGCCGGCTTGCCGGTGTGGCTCGGGTCGCCCCAGATGCCGATCACGTCGTCGATGAGCTGGAAGGCCAGGCCGGCCTCCCGTCCGAACGCGTCCAGGGCCTTGACGTCCTCCTCACCGGCGCCCGCGTACAACGCGCCCACCGCACAGGCACAGCCGAGCAGCGCGCCCGTCTTCGCCTCGGCCATGACGAGCACCTCGTCGAGAGTGACCTCCTCCGGCCGGCGCCCCTCCAGCTCGGTGTCGGTGTGCTGGCCGGCGCAGAGTTCCACGACACAGGCCGAGAGCCGGGCTGCGGCCGCGGTCGACGCCGGATGCGGGTCCTGGGCGAGCAGTTGCTGGGCCAGGGCCTGGAGTGCGTCCCCGGCCAGGATCGCGTCGGGGATCCCGAACACGGTCCACGCGGTGGCCCGGTGTCTACGCGTGGTGTCCCGGTCCATCACGTCGTCGTGCAGCAGCGTGAAGTTGTGCACCAGCTCCACCGCGGCGGCGGCCCTCACGGCGGTGGACTCGCGCCCGCCGAGGGCGGCGACGGCGGCCAGGACCAGCGCCGGGCGTATCGCCTTGCCCGCGTTCCCCGTGACCGGGGTGCCGTCCGCGTCCTCCCAGCCGAAGTGGTAGCGCGCGACGCGACGCATCGAACCCGGTAAGGACCCGACGGCCCGGCGCAGTTCGGGATCGACCGACAGCCGCGCCTGTTCCAGGATTCCTGCCGCCTCGTGTCCGTCAGGTCCGCTTGCCGCGCCCACCCGGCCGGCCGACCCGCCGGCACCGGCGGGGCCCCGCTTCGCCTCCGTCGCGGACTCACCCATGGGGTCGCCCGGGAGGGGCCGCGGAGGGCGGCGGTTCCGCTGTGCGCGGGCGCGTGCTCGCGAGATGTCCCCGCCCGGTGGGGCGGGGACACGGCGTCCGTTCGGACAGGGTCACCGCCAGCGGCCGATCTCGACGTTCTCCAGCACGCCGAGCGCGTCGGGGACCAGGACCGCGGCCGAGTAGTAGGCCGTCACGAGGTACTTGATGATCGCCTGTTCGTTGATGCCCATGAACCGGACGGACAGGCTGGGCTCGATCTCGTCGGGGATGCTCGCGGCCCGCAGACCGATGACGCCCTGGTCCTCCTCGCCGGTACGCAGGGCGATGATCGACGTGGTCCTGGCCTCGGTCACAGGGATCTTGTTGCACGGGTAGATCGGCACGCCCCGCCAGGTGGGGATGCGGTTCCCGGCGATGTCGATGGTCTCGGGGACCAGTCCACGCTTGTTCAGCTCGCGGCCGAACGCGGAGATCGCACGCGGGTGGGCGAGGAGCATCTTGGTGCCCCGGCGGCGGCAGAGCAGCTCGTCCAGGTCGTCCGGGCTGGGCACGCCGTCGTGGGGCTGGAGCCGCTGGTCGTACTCGCAGTTGTGCAGGAGGCCGAACTCCCGGTTGTTGATGAGCTCGTGCTCCTGGCGCTCCTTCAACGCCTCGACCGTGAGCCTGATCTGCTGCTCGGTCTGGTTCATCGGCTGGTTGTAGAGGTCGGCCACGCGGGTGTGGATGCGCAGGACGGTCTGGGCGACGCTGAGTTCGTACTCGCGCGGCGCGGCCTCGTAGTCGACGAAGGTGTGCGGGATGTCCGGCTCGCCGCTGTGGCCGGCGGCGAGGTCGATCTCCTTCTCGCCGTACTTGTTGGTGCGCTGCGACGGGATCGAGCGCTGTTCCTGCAGGTGCTCGCTGAGCGTCTCGGCGCGCTCGGCGAGTTGCTCGACGGCCTGACGCGGCAGGACGAGCACCGTGCACGCGGTGACCGCGCGAGCCGTGTACTCCCAGATCGCGTCGGGGTCGAGCAGTGCCTGCTCGCCGAAGTAGGCGCCGTCGGCCAGTACGCCGAGGACCGCGTCGTCGCCGTAGGGGCCGGTGCCGATCTTCTCGACCTTGCCGTGCGCGAGCAGGTACACCTCGTCCGCCTGGCTGCCGAATTCGGCCAGGACGTCGCCGGGCGCGAACTCCCGCTGCTCGCACCGCTGGGCCAGCTCGCCCAGGACGTCGATGTCCTCGTAGGTCCGCAGGGCCGGCAGTTCGCCGAGCTCCGCGGGGATGACGGCGACCTGGTCGCCGGTCTTCACAAAGGTGACGCGGCCGTCGCCGACCGCGTAGGTGAGCCGCCTGTTCACCCGGTACGTGCCGCCCTGCACGTTCACCCACGGCAGGGTGCGCAGCAGCCAGCGCGAGCTGATCTCCTGCATCTGGGGCGTGGACTTCGTGGTGGTGGCCAGGTTCCGGGCAGCGGCCGTGCCGAGACTCTGCTGCGGCCTGTCCTGCTGCGAGCGAACCTCTTCGCCTACCGACATGCGGATTCCCCTCCGGGTATGCACTGACAGCACTGATCGCGGTCACCGATCTCGCGATCCAGCCTTGCATCACGGAGCGTGCCGGTGCTATTACCCGAAAGAGCGGGAATGGATCTTCGCAGACTGGGCATGTCGGCTGTTTCTGTCGACCACTCGCATCCCCGTACGAGCCCCGGCCGAATCTGACCGGATCCATCCGTGCGCCCCCTCGTCCGCCTGGCCCGCACCGCGAGTTGGGGTACACACCGCGTACGAGGCGGTCACGACCAGCGGCCGTCGCATGGCACGAAGGAGTCGGCCATGGCCCCACCCATGTCCGCGAGCAGGTTTCTCACCGTCCTGAAGAACGAGGGCGTCCGGGTCGTCGAGGTCGGCGACTGGGAACATCACAACCGCAACCATGTGGGCCCCTGGGGGCCCGTCCACGGCGTGATGATCCACCACACCGTCACCTCCGGCAGCGAACGCACCGTCCGTATCTGCCGCAACGGGTACTCGGGGCTGCCGGGCCCGTTGTGCCACGGCGTGATCACCAAGGACGGCCGGGTGCACCTCGTCGGCTACGGCCGGGCCAACCACGCCGGCCTGGGCGACGACGACGTGCTGCGGGCCGTGATCGCCGAGAGGCCGCTGCCCGCGGACAACGAGGCCAACACGGACGGCAACCGCCATTTCTACGGCTTCGAGTGCGAGAACCTCGGCGACGGCGAGGATCCCTGGCCGGCGGCGCAGCTCGAGGCCATCGAGCGGGTCTCCGCCGCCGTCTGCCGCCACCACGGCTGGAACCAGCGATCCGTCATCGGGCACCTCGAATGGCAGCCCGGGAAGGTCGACCCCCGGGGATTCACCATGACCGGCATGAGAGAACGCGTCCGGGACCGTCTGAAATCCGGGACCGTCTGGTAGAGGGCCCGGCGGCGGGCGCGTCCGACACCCACCGGTCATGTGTCCGACAATGGGTACGTGACCGGCCAGCCCTCCGCCCCCGACGACCTCACCAGCGTCCTGAAGCCCAGGCTGCCGTCACCCCTCCAGGAGATCGCGGACGAACGCTTCGCCCGCCACGGCCTCCGGTTGCTGCTCAAGCGCGACGACCTGATCCATCCGCGGCTCGTCGGCAACAAGTGGCGCAAGCTGGCCCCGAACCTGCGCGCGGCGGCGGGCCGCCCGCTGCTCACCTTCGGCGGCGCCTACTCCAACCATCTGCGCGCGACCGCCGCCGCGGGTCACCTGCTGGGCCTGCCCACCATCGGCGTGGTCCGCGGCCAGGAGCTGGCCGACCGCCCTCTCAACCCCTCCCTGGCCCGCTGCACGGCGGACGGCATGCGGCTGCACTTCGTCGACAGGTCGACGTATCGCCACAAGTCCGACCCGGCCACACTGGTCGCCGTCCTGCGCGCCGCCGACGCCGACGGCGCGTACGTGGTCCCCGAGGGCGGCAGCAACGCCCTCGCCGTCACGGGCTGCCAGGACCTCGGCGCGGAGCTGCGCGGCCGGGCCGACGTCGTGGCCCTCGCCTGCGGCACCGGCGGCACGCTCGCCGGACTGGCCGCGGGGCTGGCCCCCGACCAACGCTCCCTCGGCATTCCGGTTCTCAAGGGTGGCTTCCTCGACGAGGAGATACGACAGCTTCAGCACAGGGCGTTCGGCGGGCCGCGCGGCGACTGGAATCTCGACGACCGCTTCCACTTCGGCGGTTACGCACGGAGCTCACCCGAACTGGACGCCTTCGCGGACGACTTCGAGACGCGCCACCACCTCCCGGTGGAACGTCTCTATGTCGCCAAGTTGCTCTACGGACTCGTCGCCCTGGCGGCGGAGGGCGCCTTCCCGCGCGGGACGACGGTCGCCGCGGTGATCACCGGCCGCCCGTTCCCGGAGCCCTCGGCCCCGGCATGACCGGAAAGGCCGGCCCTAGGCCCTGTCGTCACATTCCCGCCGTCGCCCGAAGGACGGCCTGGCGGCGTCGTGGGGGTACCTCCCGGTCGAGCACAGCCGAGACCGGGGGAGCGTGCTCTCGGCGTGCCGGGCAGGCGGGAATGTGACGACAGGGCCTAGCCCTAGGAGGCCTCCCGGTAGACGGCCGCCTCCTCCAGGTCCAGCCTGCGCAGCAGGGTGCGCAGCATCTCGTCGTCGATGTACCTGCCGTCCCGCAGTCTGACGAAGACCTCGCGTTCCGCGCCGATCATCTCGCGGGACAGACGGCTGTAGGTGTCGTCGACGCTCTCCCCGGTCACCGGGTTCACGGCGCCGAGCCGCTCCCAGACGGCGTTGCGGCGCCGTTCCAGGACGGTGCGGAGGCGGTCGACCAGCGGCGGCGGCAGTTCGTTGCTCTCGTCCGCGAGGAGTTCGTCCAGCCGGGCCTCGGCCGCCCGGGACGCCTGGGCCTGGGCGTTGGCCTCGGCGAGGGTCTCGGCCTGCTGGTCGCGTCCCGGCAGCTTCAGGAAGCGGATCAGCGCGGGCAGGGTCAGTCCCTGGATGACCAGGGTCCCGATGACCGTCGTGAAGGTCAGGAAGAGGATCAGGTTCCGCTCGGGGAAGTCTTCCCCGCCGTTCACGGTGAGCGGGATCGAGAAGGCGATGGCCAGCGAGACGACACCCCGCATGCCGGCCCAGGCGATGACGAACGGCCCCTTCCAGGTGGGGTCGTCCTCACGTTCCCGGATGCGCCGCGACACCATGCGCGGCAGGAAGGTCGCCGGATAGACCCACACGAACCGGGACGCGACGACCACGAGGAAGACGGCCACGGCGTACCACGTGGCGCGGCCCCCCTCGTACTCGCCCAGCCCTTCGAGGACGACCGGGAGCTGGAGTCCGATGAGGGCGAACACGGCCGATTCCAGGAGAAAGGCGACCATCTTCCAGACGGCCTCCTCCTGGAGGCGGGTGGCGAAGTCGACCTGCCAGTTGCGGTAGCCGAGGTACAGACCGACGACGACCACGGCGAGCACCCCGGAGGCGTGCACCCACTCGGCGAGCCCATAGGCGACGAAGGGGATGAGCAGGGAGAGGGTGTTCTGGAGCAGCGCTTCCTCGAGGTGGGTGCGCAGCCAGTGGATCGGCACCATCAGCAGCAGGCCCACCGCGACACCGCCGATCGCCGCCACCAGGAACTCCACGATCCCGCCGGTCCAGCTCGCGCCCTCGCCGACGGTGGCCGCGAGGGCCACCCGGTAGGCGGTGATCGCGGTCGCGTCGTTCACCAGGGACTCGCCCTGCAGGATCGTGGTGATCCGCGACGGCAGACCCACCCGCCGGGCGACCGCCGTCGCCGCGACCGCGTCCGGCGGCGCCACCACCGCGCCGAGCACCAACGCGGCGGTCAGCGGCATCCCCGGCACGATCAGGTAGGCGGCCCAGCCCACGGCGAGGGTCGCGAAGAGGACGTAACCGACCGACAGCAGGGCCACGGGTCGCAGTTGGGCCCGCAGGTCGAGGTAGGAGCTGTCGCCGGCGGCGGTGTACAGCAGCGGCGGCAGGATCAGCGGCAGGACGATCTCGGGGTCGAGTTCGTAGTGCGGCACCCCGGGCAGGTACGACACCGCGAGCCCCGCCGCGACCAGCAGCAGCGGGGCGGGCACCGGCGTGCGCCGGGCGACCCCGGCGACCGTCGCACTCCCTGCGACCAGCAACAGCAGGGGCAAAAAGTGCATCGCTTCCGCCGCCTTCGTTTCCGCGCGATGTTCCGCGCGCCCGTCGTAACCTGGCAATCATGAAACAGTGCACGCACACGGAGGCGCTGCCGCACCCCGAGCCCGATCCCCTGAGCGACACCTGCCCGGAGTGCCTGGCCGCCGGGAGCCACCCGGTGCAGCTGCGGATGTGCCTGGAGTGCGGACACGTGGGTTGCTGCGACTCCTCGCCGATGCGCCACGCCACCGCGCACCACAAGGAGAGCGGCCATCCCATCATGCGTACGTTCGAGGCCGGCGAGACCTGGCGCTGGTGCTTCGTGGACCATGTACTCGTTTGACGAACACGACCGAGACGTCGTACGACGGAACCATGTCACCGCGTGACACGTCGACGTACTCGTGTGACACGGTTCGGCGGTCCGGCGCGTGGGTACGTCAATCCGGCGCGTGCTCTTCCTATTTGAGGCCCGCAGACCTCTAGCCACCGAGCGTATTCATAGGCCTACTATGAGTGACAGCATGGGGTGGGGTCCTCAGGACCCCGAGGACACGGCGCTCGGTAGCGCGATAGCGTCACCGCTGAACCACGTAGCGCGTTACCCCGGGGGGCGACCCTCGGCCCCCGAAAAAGCTTGTACCACCTTGGAGGTGAGGGTGTCCCAGATCGCAGGCGAGCCCGGGACCCAGGACTTCGTGGAAGTCCGGCTGCCGGCCGCGGGTGCCTACCTGTCGGTGCTGCGTACGGCGACGGCCGGCCTCGCGGCCCGTTTGGACTTCACCCTCGACGAGATCGAGGACCTGCGCATCGCGGTCGACGAGGCCTGCGCGATCCTGCTTCAGCAGGCCGTGCCCGGCTCGGTGCTCAGCTGTGTCTTCCGTCTGGTCGACGATTCGCTGGAGGTCACGGTCTCGGCCCCCACCACCGACGGCCACGCCCCCTCGCGCGACACCTTCGCCTGGACCGTGCTGTCGGCCCTGGCGGGCAAGGTCTCCTCCGCGGTGGCCGACGACAAAACCGTTTCGATCAGCCTCTACAAACAGCGCGGCGCGGGACCCGGGCCGGCGTGAGGAACGGGGACGGGCCGGTGCGGGACGAAGAACGCGGCACACGGGAACTGCCCGCTGAGGACGACGGCGGTCCGAGTGGGCCGGCGCATCTGACGGACGGCGTCGACGGCATCCCCGAGCAGGCCCGGCCGCACCCGGAGGACGAGTCCTCGGCGGCGGGAGCGTCTCGGTGGGCGGAGCCGTCCGACGACGAGGTGCCCTCCGACGGACAACGGGATCCGGAGGGTGCCCTACGGAGCACCACGTCCTCACGAGGGCGGACTGGGGCCTCCCCCGCTCGAGCACAGTCGAGAGCTGGGGGAACGGTGACGGCGGGCGGGACTATGAGCGAGCACGAGCGACACGACGAGGCGGGCGCGCCGAACGCGCAGCCCGTGCGGAGCACACAGCACGACCCGCAGGACCGCAGCGGGGCGCGAGCCCTGTTCGTCGAGCTGCGCGCCCTGCCGGACGGCAGCGCCGAGTACGCGGAGCTGCGCAACCGGCTCGTCCGGATGCACCTGCCGCTCGTTGAGCACCTCGCACGCCGGTTCCGCAACCGCGGCGAGCCGCTGGACGACCTGACCCAGGTCGCCACCATCGGCCTGATCAAGTCCGTGGACCGCTTCGACCCGGACCGCGGCGTGGAGTTCTCCACGTACGCGACCCCGACGGTCGTCGGCGAGATCAAGCGGCACTTCCGCGACAAGGGCTGGGCGGTACGGGTGCCGCGTCGGCTCCAGGAGCTGCGGCTCGCGCTGACCACGGCCACGGCCGAGCTGTCGCAGCAGCACGGGCGTTCCCCGACGGTGCACGAGCTGGCCGAGAAGCTGGCCATCTCCGAGGAGGAGGTGCTGGAGGGCCTGGAGTCGGCCAACGCGTACTCCACACTCTCCCTGGACGTCCCCGACACCGACGACGAGTCCCCGGCGGTCGCGGACACCCTCGGCGCGGAGGACGAGGCGCTGGAGGGCGTCGAGTACCGGGAGTCTTTGAAGCCGTTGCTGGAGGACCTCCCGCCGCGCGAGAAGCGGATCCTGCTGCTGCGGTTCTTCGGCAACATGACCCAGTCGCAGATCGCCCAGGAGGTCGGCATCTCCCAGATGCACGTCTCCCGACTGCTGGCGCGCACCCTGGCGCAACTGCGGGAGAAGCTGCTCGTCGAGGAGTAGCGCGAGAGTCCCGGCGGGAGCGGAGAGAAGAAGGCCGCGGAGGTCGAGGAGGAGCGGGGCGAAGCGACGGTCGCGCCGGCGCGCGACCGGGCCACACCTCTCGACCACACCCGCACACCACGCTCACCTCGACGAACGCCACGCCCCCGGCGGCCGGCCGGTCGGCGATGCCCCCACAGGCACACGGGCACCGACGGCTTCGCCCTCCGCGACCGCGCGCCGGGTCCGAACACGGGTGCCGGCTCGCGACCGACGCCGGAGACCTGGCGGCTGCGCGTGGGCCACGATCAGCTGCTGACTGCCCATCCGCCCCATGGAGGACCGTCCCATGGAGGACGCCCTCGCGGGCGCGGACGTCTTCCCGGCCGCCGTCAGGCCCTCCAGGTAGCCGACCGTGCTCTCGGCGAACCGCGCGGTCGGCTCTGACCTGTCAGATGGCCCTCGCAGCAGCGATCTTCTCCTTGAGGACCGTCTCGCCCCGGTCGCCCTCCCCTTCGGGGTCGAGGATGTGTGCCGGCGCCGGGCCGGCTCCAGAAGGCCGTCAGCGCACCCGGAGTCTTCGCTCTGCGTCCGGCTGCCCCTGCCCCGGTGGGCCCCTCGGTCCAGTGCAGCCGCCGGTCCTGTGCAGCCGCCCGGCCGACCTCGCGCTCGACTTTCGCCGCCACCCACCCCAGCAGGCTTCGGCCTTCTCGTCCGCCCGGCTGCCCGGCTGCCCGGCTGCCCGGCTGCCCGGCTGCCCGCTAGGGCTTCGGTTGCTGGGTGCGGCCAGGGCCCTGGATGTCGAGGGCCTGGGTCGTGGCGGGGTTGATCAGGAGGACCAGCGCGGCCACGGCGACCACCGCCAGCGCGATGCCCGCCGGGATCGCCACGCTGTCGGCCCGCAGCAGGTTGTAGGCCACCGGCAGCGCCATGATCTGGGTGATGACGGCGGGCCCCCGGCTCCAGCTCCGCCGCAGCAGCAGCCCGCGCGCGGCGATCAGCGGCAGCAGGGCCAGCGCGATCAGGGTGATGCCGCCGGTGACGCCGGTGCTCAGGTCGTCCGCGTCACCGGTGAGGCCGACGACGAGCATGGCCCCGCCGCCCACCAGCAGGGCCACCCCCTCCAGCGCGGCCAGCGCCGCCGCGGCGGTCAGCCGCCCGGGGCGGGGCTCGGCGTCGGAGGTGTCCGGCGTGGGGGTCTGCTCAGGGCTCACCCCTGAAGGGTAGCCCTCGCCCCGTCGCCCGCTGAGCCCCCGGTGCCCGGCCCGGTTTCCGGCACATGCACCGTGGTCGCGCGCCCCCACGTGCTCATCGTCACTACCTGATCTCTCCCTTGATCCGCACCTCGGTATGGGCCGGGTACCACCCAGTAGGTACCCTGCAACTCATGCGTGCACTTCTCGTGGTCAATCCGGCGGCAACCACCACAAGCGCACGTACGCGCGATGTGCTGATCCACGCTCTCGCGAGCGAGATGAAGCTGGAGGCGGTGACCACCGAGTACCGGGGTCACGCCCGGGATCTCGCCCGCCAGGCCGCGGAGGGCAAGGGCGACATAGAACTGGTCGTCGCGCTCGGCGGCGACGGCACGGTCAACGAGGTCGTCAACGGCCTGCTGCACCACGGCCCCGACCCCGACCGTCTGCCCCGTCTCGCCGTGGTCCCCGGCGGCTCCACCAATGTCTTCGCCCGCGCCCTGGGTCTGCCCAACGACGCCGTGGAGGCGACCGGCGTCCTGCTCGACGCGCTGCGCGAGAGCCGGGAGCGCACCGTCGGCCTGGGCATGGCCTCCGGCACCCCGGGCACGGAGGACGAGGCGGTCCCGTCCCGCTGGTTCACCTTCTGCGCGGGCCTCGGATTCGACGCGGGTGTGATCGGCCGGGTCGAGCAACAGCGGGAACGCGGACGGAAATCCACACACGCCCTTTACCTGCGTCAGGCTTTCCGGCAGTTTCTGGAAGAGCCCCATCGCAGACTCGGCACGATCACTTTGGAGCGGGCCGGCGAGGACCCGATTTCCGATCTTGTGCTGTCCATAGTCTGCAACACGTCCCCGTGGACGTTTCTGGGCAATCGCCCGGTGTACGCGTCGCCTAAGGCCTCGTTCGATAAAGGTCTCGACGTGCTCGGTCTCAGCCGCATGTCGACGCCCGCGCTCGCCCGATATGGCACACAGTTGCTCACTTCGTCCCCCGAGCGGGGACCCCAGGGCAAGCACGCCACCACCCTGCACGACCTGACCGACTTCACCTTGCATTCGAAGGTGCCTCTCCCCCTCCAGATGGACGGCGACCACCTCGGACTGCGAACGAGCGTGACGTTCACAGGCGTACGCCGTGCACTGCGTGTGATTGTGTGAGCGGAACGGGCAAAAGTCCTTCCACTCGAACGTTTAGGCCAGGATCCACCCCATGGAAGTACGGCTGTGACACAGTCGACACCGAGGAATCAAAAAAAACTTTCCGGAAGGGGTTGTATCCGCCGCTGAGGTTTGCGAGTCTCTACGTGGCGCTCGGGACAGCCCGCAACACCGGCTCAAGCAAGCGCCAGAACCCCTCCTCAATCCACAGGACCACACCAGTCCGTCTGGTGATCGGCCCTTCACTTGTTGAGGGATTCGTGAAAGCGTTCACATTCACAAGCTAACGTGCATGTAATACCAAGGAGAGGTAGCAGCCATGGACTGGCGTCACAACGCCGTTTGCCGCGAGGAAGACCCCGAGCTCTTCTTCCCCATCGGCAACACCGGTCCTGCGCTGCTGCAGATCGAGGAAGCCAAGGCTGTCTGCCGTCGCTGCCCGGTTATCGAGCAGTGTCTGCAGTGGGCGCTTGAGTCCGGCCAGGACTCCGGCGTCTGGGGTGGTCTCAGCGAGGACGAGCGCCGCGCCATGAAGCGCCGCGCCGCCCGCAACCGGGCCCGTCAGGCATCCGCCTGACATCCCACCCAGCAATAGCCTGAGCTTGGCGGCGCGCACAGCGAGTGCGCATCTCCCGCCCCCGAGCCGCAGCGCGCAGTGCCCCCGGTGCGCTTAATCAGCCACGAGCCCGAGCCCCGGACCACATGATGGTCCGGGGCTCGGTGCTGTTTCGGGTACCTGTTTTGGATACGGGGACGGGTACGACGACCGTGGTGCCCCGATCCGACGAACGTGGTGCCCCGACCGGTACGGCCGCCGTACGCCCGCTACTTCTGGGCGCGCACCGGGATGTCCAGGATCACCTGGGTGCCCCGCTCCGGCGCCGGGACCATGTCGAAGGTGCCGCCCAACTCCCCCTCCACCAGGGTCCGTACGATCTGCAGGCCGAGGTTGCCCGAGCGGTGCGGGTCGAAGCCCTCGGGGAGGCCGACGCCGTCGTCCTGGACGGTGACGAGCAGCCGGGCCTCCTTGGAGGTGCCGCCCCGGACGGCCGAGACCTCGACCGTGCCGGTGTCCCCCTCGCGGAAACCGTGTTCGAGGGCGTTCTGCAGGATCTCGGTGAGGACCATGGACAGCGGGGTGGCGACCTCCGCGTCCAGGATGCCGAACCGTCCGGTGCGCCGGCCGGCGACCTTGCCCGGTGAGATCTCGGCGACCATCGCGAGCACCCGGTCGGCGATCTCGTCGAACTCCACCCGCTCGTCCAGATTCTGGGACAGCGTCTCATGCACGATCGCGATCGACCCGACCCGTCGTACGGCCTCTTCGAGGGCCTCCCGGCCGCGCTCGGACTCGATGCGCCGGGCCTGGAGACGCAACAGGGCGGCCACGGTCTGGAGGTTGTTCTTCACCCGGTGGTGGATCTCCCGGATGGTCGCGTCCTTGGTGATCAACTCGCGCTCGCGGCGCCGCAGTTCGGTCACGTCCCGCAGCAGCACCAGTGAACCGATGCGCGGACCCTTGGGCTTGAGGGGGATCGCCCGGAACTGGATCACCCCGTCGCTGGACTCGATCTCGAACTCGCGGGGCGCCCACCCGCTCGCCAGCTTGGCGAGCGCCTCGTCGACCGGGCCCCGGGAAGGGGCGAGTTCGGCGGTCGTACGGCCGAGGTGGCAGCCCACCAGGTCTGCGGCGAGGCCGAGGCGGTGGTAGGCGGAGAGGGCGTTCGGGGAGGCGTACTGGACGATGCCGTCGGCGTCGAGCCTGATCAGCCCGTCGCCGACGCGCGGCGAGGCGTCCATGTCGACCTGCTGGTCGGGGAAGGGGAACGCGCCCGCGGCGATCATCTGGGCCAGGTCGGAGGCGCTCTGGAGGTAGGTCAGCTCCAGGCGGCTCGGGGTCCGCACGGTCAGCAGATTGGTGTTGCGCGCGATGACGCCGAGGACGCGTCCCTCCCTGCGCACGGGGATGGACTCGACCCGTACGGGCACCTCCTCGCGCCACTCCGGGTCGCCCTCGCGGACGATCCGGCCCTCGTCGTGCGCGGCGTCGAGCAGGGGCCTCCGGCCGCGCGGGACCAGGTGGCCGACCATGTCGTCCTGGTACGAGGTGGGGCCGGTGTTGGGACGCATCTGGGCCACGGAGACATAACGGGTGCCGTCGCGCGTGGGGACCCAGAGGACCAGGTCGGCGAAGGAGAGGTCGGACAGCAACTGCCACTCCGACACCAGCAGGTGCAGCCACTCCAGGTCGGAGTCGCTGAGGGCGGTGTGCTGGCGGACGAGTTCGTTCATGGAGGGCACGTGTGCGAGCGTACCTGGCGGTACGGAGATGACCGGAAACGGCTGCTGGAGTGGCCGGTACGGGCCCGGGAACACCCGCGGGCCGCGGCGCCTGAGAGGGACCCTCAGCCCTCCCGGCACCGCAGCCCGGAGCAACATCGACCGTGGGGTGTGCGGTCCCAGTCGGCCGAAGGATGAGGATCCGGAGCAGTCAGGGCAGAGAGCGCCGGGTCCTCGGTCCGCCTTCCTGTGCGGGGAAGACGGAGGCTTGTCGTCGCGTGCGATCGCCGGCGGCGGGCCGCTGATCGATCACATGCTCTACCACGCATTGTTGACTAGACCACTGCGTGTGTCCATGCGTTGGCGGATGTTTGTTGTTCCCCTGTCCGACATCCGCGGACGGTCCACTCGCAGAGTAGCCCGCTTCGACCCGGGGGCGGGCCGGAACGCCGCCGCCCGGCCGGTGACCGGCCTCACGCGCGACCCCTGTGGAGAGGGGTCCACCCCTGCTAGATTGGTCTACACCACATGAAAGGTGCTTGACCCGCGGATTCCGGTCGAGTCCTCTTGAGTCCTACGTTCCAGATCGGCAGGCCAGCGTGGAAGTTGTCATCGTTCCGGATGCCAAGGCGGGTGGCGAGCTCATAGCCGAGGCGATGGCGGAGTTGCTCCGGCGGAAGCCCGACGCGTTGCTCGGGGTGGCCACGGGGTCGACCCCGCTGCCCATCTACGAGGCACTGGCGCGGAAGGTGCGCTCGGGCTCCGTGGACGTCTCACGGGCACGGGTGGCCCAGCTCGACGAATACGTGGGGCTGCCGGCCGAGCACCCCGAGTCCTACCGCTCGGTGCTGCGACGGGAGGTACTGGAGCCGCTGGGGCTCGGCATGGACGCGTTCATGGGGCCCGACGGCACCGCCGAGGACGTGGCGGGGGCCAGCGAGGCGTACGACAGGGCGCTGGCCGAGGCGGGGGGTGTGGACCTGCAGGTGCTCGGCATAGGCACCGACGGGCACATCGGGTTCAACGAGCCGTGCTCGTCGCTCGCGTCCCGCACGCGGATCAAGACCCTCACCGAGCAGACCCGGATCGACAACGCGCGGTTCTTCGACGGCGACATCGACCAGGTGCCGCACCACGTCATCACGCAGGGCATCGGCACGATCCTGGAGGCCCGGCACCTGGTGCTGCTCGCCACGGGCGAGGGCAAGGCGGACGCCGTCGCGGCGACCGTGGAGGGACCGGTGGCAGCTGTGTGCCCCGCGTCGGCGCTGCAGCTCCACCGCCACGCGACGGTCGTGGTGGACGAGGGCGCCGCGTCGAAGCTGAAGCTCGCGGACTACTTCCGGCACACGTACGACAACAAGCCGGACTGGCAGGGCATCTAGGGCGTGTGTCGAAAGTGGATCTTGAGCATGAGATGATCTTGATTCGTGGCACGTGGAGATCTGACGGACGCGCAATGGGCGGTGCTGGAACCGCTGTTGCCGAAGGGCGTGAAGCCCGGACGGCCGCCGACGTGGGCCAGGCGGCAGCTGATCGACGGCATACGGTTCCGGGTCCGCACCGGCATCCCTTGGCGGGACCTGCCCGCCGAGTACGGGCCGTGGGGCCGGGCGTACGACCTGTTCCGCCGGTGGCAGAGGGACGGTACCTGGCATCGGATCTTCACCGCGCTGCAGGCCCGGGCCGACGCGAAAGAGCTGATCACCTGGGACATCAACGTCGACTCCACGGTGTGCCGGGCCCACCAGCACGCCGCCGGGGCGAGGAAAAAGGGGAGCTGCAGAAGGAGCCGCCCGGCGGCGTCAGCGTCGAGCCGGACGACCACGGGCTCGGGCGCTCGCGCGGCGGTCTGACCACCAAGCTGCACCTGGCCGTCGAACAGGGCCAGAAGCCCTTGTCGATCGTGATCACGGCCGGCCAGCGGGGCGACTCCCCGCAGTTCGAGCCTGTCCTGAACAAGGTCCGCGTCCCGCGTCCTGGGCCGGGCAGGCCGCGCACCCGACCCAATCGCGTGCGCGCCGACAAGGCGTACGCCTCCCGGAAGAACCGCGCTTACCTGCGGCGGCGCGGGATCCGCTGCACCATCCCGGACAAGGCCGACCAGGCCCGGAACCGCAAGAAACGAGGGTCGCGCGGCGGCCGTCCGCCGAAGTTCGACCCGCAGGACTACAAGGCTCGGCACGCGGTCGAGTGCGGCATCAACCGCCTCAAAAGACACCGGGCCGTGGCCACGAGATACGACAAACTCGCGGTCCGCTACGAGGCGACCGTCCTCGTAGCGGCTATCAACGAGTGGCTGTGACCAGCACTTTCGATACACGCCCTAGGGCCGCTCGGAGTACACGTAGGCGCCACAGCCCGGGGAGGAGGGCTGTGGCGCCGGTGTGTTTCTCGGGGCGGGGTGGGGGCCCGGGTCGGTGCTCCCCGCCTCAAGGGCACGATGTCCCGCTTCTAGGAGAGGGTGTTCCGCCTCTGGCGCCCGCCCGCGATGACCTCCGCCGCCGCCCTGCCGCAGACCCTCGCCGCGCCGTGAGTGGCGATGTGGAGGACGGCTCGGGGCGGGGACTGGGGGACGCCCATCTCGACCACGATGGTGTCGGGGCGGGTGGTGAGGAGGATGTCCAGGGCGGCGGTCATCCAGGGGTGGCGGTGTTCGTCGCGGACGACGGCGACGATCCGACGGGTGCCCGCGACCGCCAGGGCCGAGGCACCGGCGCTGTCGCCGGCGAAGGTGCCCGTCTCGGTGCCGGGGAGGAGGCGGGCCAGTTCCGCGCCGACGCCCCAGGGGGTCTCGTCGCCCACGGCGATGTTCGCCACCGGGGTGAAGGCCGCGACGTAGACGGATTGGGTGGGCGGGTCGTAGGGCCCCGCGAACGTCGTCGTCAGGGCGCGACGGGCGGCCACGAGGCCGATGCCCCCGTCGACGCGGTCGGTGCCACCGGCGCGGCTCGTCCGCCCGAGAGGCTCGGGCGACGTGCCGTCGACGCCTTCCGCTTCCGCGGCGGCCTCTCGCGTCCACCGCGCCAGAGCCCGGACCCGGTTCGCCGCGTCCGCCAGGCGCTCCTCGGGCAGCTCGCCGGTGCGGACGGCGGTGACGAGGGCGTCGCGGAGGCGGAGGACGGTCTCCTCGTCGGCGAGGCCGCCACCGACGCAGATGGCGTCGGCACCGGCGGCGAGCGCGAGGACACTGCCGTGTTCGATGCCGTAGGTGCCGGCGATGGCCCGCATCTCCATGCCGTCGGTGACGATGAGGCCGTCGTAGCCCAGCTCGTCGCGGAGGAGGCCGGTGAGGACGGAGCGGGACAACGTTGCCGGAAGGTCGGGGTCCAGGACCGGGACCAGGATGTGGGCGCTCATCATGGCGCGCGACCCGGCGGCGATGGCGGCCCGGAAGGGGGCCAGGTCCCGGGTGTCCACCAGCGAGCGGTCCGCGTCGATGCGGGGCAGCGAGAGATGGGAGTCGACGGCGGTGTCGCCGTGGCCCGGGAAGTGCTTGGTGCAGGCGGCGACGCCCGCGGTCTGCAGGCCGCCGACATAGGCGGCCGTGTGGCGGGCGACCAGGTCGGGGTCGGCGCCGAAGGAGCGGACCCCGATGACGGGGTTGGACGGGTTGGCGTTCACGTCCGCCGACGGGGCCCAGTTGAAGTTGACGCCGCACTCCGCCAGCCGGCGGCCCAGGGCGAAGGCGACCTGCCGGGTGAGGTCGGTGTCGTCGACCGCGCCCAGGGCGTGGTTGCCCGGGAAGGAGGACCCGGTGCGGACCTCCAGGCGGGTGACGTCGCCGCCCTCCTCGTCGATCGCGACCAGGACGTCCTCGTGCTCGGCGCGCAGCTGCGCGGTCAGGGCAGCGAGTTGTCCGGGCGAGACGATGTTGCGGCCGAAGAGACCGACGGAGGCGAGGCCCTCGCCGAGGCGGCGCAGCAGCCAGTCGGGGGCGGTGGTGCCCGTGAAGCCGGGCTGGAGGACCGTCAGGGCGTCCCGGGTGAGCGCATCCTGTCCGGACGGGGAACCGGGGGAGCCGGTGGCGAACGTCGTCGGTGACATCAGGGTTCGTTATCCCTTCACGGCGCCCGCGGTGAGGCCCGCGGCCATCTTGCGCTGGACGAGGAGGAAGAGGACGACGATCGGCACGGCCATCATGGTGGAGCCGGCCATCATCGGGGCGTATTCGGTGCCGTGCTTGGTGGTGAAGTTCCCCAGCCAGACGGTCGCGGTCTGGTTCTGCTGGCTCATCAGCATCAGGGCGTACAGATACTCGTTCCACGCCTGGATGAAGCCGTAGACGGAGGTCGCCACCATGCCCGGGGCGAGCAGCGGGAACACCACGCGGATGAAGGCGGTGGTGCGGGAGCAGCCGTCGACCATGGCCGCCTCCTCCAGTTCGCGCGGGATGTTGACGATGAAGCCGCGCAGCGTCCACACGGTGAACGGGAGGATGAAGGTCAGATAGGTGATGATCAGACCGGTCAGGCGGTCGTACTGCCCGAGGTCGTTCAGGAGCAGGAAGACCGGGATGATCATGGCGACCAGCGGGACCATCTGCACGGCCAGGATGCCGACGATGACGACCTTCCGGCCGCGGAAGGCGAAGCGGGAGATGGCCAGGGCGGCCAGCATGCCGACGACGATGCCGATCACGACCACGGTCAGGGACACGATGAGGCTGCGGCCGACCGGGCCCCAGAAGTCGGCGATGTTCAGCGCCCGGCTGAAGTTGGAGAGGGTCACGGCGGTCGGCAGCAGGCTCGGGTCCGGGTCGATGGCGTCCTTCGCCGGTTTGAACGCCGTGTTCAGCATCCAGTAGACGGGGAAGCCGGCCGTGACGAAGACGCACAGTCCGAGGAGGTTCCAGCCGAGCCTGGACTTCCGGGGGCCGGAGCGGCTCTTCGTGTTCTTCCGGGGACCGGAGACGGTGGCGGTGCTCATTCGACTTCTCCGATCTTCAGCATCTGACGCATGTAGACGCCGATCACGCCGAGCAGCAGTAGCACGGTGAGCAGGGCGATCGCCGAGCCCTGCGCGTAGTCGTTGACCACGAACGCCTTGTCGTACGAGTAGGTCGTGAGCAGTTGGAACTCGGCCTCCGGGTGGCCATTGCGCATCACGAAGACCTGCGGGAAGACGCCCATGTCCCAGATGACGGAGAGGGTCGTGAGCATCACGATGATGGGCTTGAGGATGGGCAGGGTGACGTAGCGGAAGACACCCCAGGCGCCGGCGCCGTCGAGACGGGCGGCCTCCTCCAACTCCTTGGGGACCTGGGTGAGTCCGGCGCTCAGGGTGATGACGACGAACGGCACCGCGCCCCAGACGACCAGGAGCGTGATGACGGCCAGACCCTCGGGTCCACTGGCGAACCAGTTGTGGCCGATCATGTCGACGCCGGGGAGTTTGCTGAGGAGCGCGTTGAAGATGCCGTAGTCGGAGTCGAAGAGCCACTTGAAGACGGTGGTGGCCACGATGATCGGCATGCCCCAACTCGCCACGAGAGCGATGTTGATGAGCGTCTTCACCCAGCCGGAGACCCGCTGGAGCAGCAGGGCGATCGCCATGCCGATGACCATCGTGAAGACGACGCAGGCGGCGGCGAAGACGATGGTCCGGACGACGACCGCCCAGAACTCGCTGTCGCCGAGCACCTTGGCGAAGTTGTCGAAGCCGACCGACTCCGCCGGCTTGAACCCCCAGAGCTGCGACTGGCCGAACTCCTGGAAGGACAGGGTGACGAGCCGGACGAGCGGGTAGCCGAGGACGACGGCGAGGATCAGCAGACAGGGGGCCAGCAGGGCCCAGGGAACGGCGGCCCCGCCGGAAGTCCGCTTCCCGGTCGGCCGTTCCGGCGCCGCCGACGGGGGCGGTGGCCCCCGCCGCACGGGCGGCACCTTCGCTGGGGCGGTCGTGTCTGCGGCACTCATCGCGCACTCCTAAGCAGATGAAGGAGGGGCCGGCAGCAGCGCGCCTCTGAAGGGGCGCGAGGTACTGCGCGACCAGCCACGACGCACCGGCACCGAACCCGACACCCCATCGCGGCACTTTCGTAGATCACCCACCGGTCGAACCGATGTCTTCGACCGGCGCCGACCGATGTCTCCACCGGCCGGCCCGTGCGGCACCCCCGGCCGGGCCCGGCCACCACGGCCAGGCCCGACCGGCAGGTCACCTCACTCGTTGTTGATGACCTTGTCGATCTCGGCGTCGGCGGCCTTCGCGGCCTCCTCGACCGACTTCTTGCCGGTGCCGATGGACTGCAGCATCGTCTGGAGGATCTGCGCCTTCTCGACCTGGCCCCAGCCCGGTGCCATCGGCACGAACCAGTTGGACTCGGCCGCGGTGGCCGGGACCGCCGTCGCCGGGTCGTCCTTCAGCGTGGCGAGGTCGGTCTTGTTGTTGGGCAGGTTGCCCTTCTCCATCAGCCCCTTCTGACCGGCGGGCCCGGTGAAGGCGTTGATCCACTCGGCGGCGACGGTCTGCGCGTCGGACTTCACCGGGACGGCGAGGTCACTGCCGCCGAGGAAGACGGGCAGGTTCTTGCCGGACGGGCCGGGCAGCACGAAGTTCTCGACGTTGCCGGCGAGCTTGCCGGTCTTGTCGTTCTCCTTGGCCGCGGCGGTCGCGCCCTCCCAGGCGGGGGCGAAGATCATGCCGGACTTGCCCTGGCCGTAGACGATGTACCGGTCGGACTCGTCCTTGGTCTTGTCGCCGTGCATGTACGAGTCGACGACCTTCTTGAACTCCTTCAGGCCCTTGAGGGACTCCGGGGAGGAGAGGCTGGCCTTCCACTTGCCGCCGGACTCGACGGCTATGGAGCCGCCGGCGTCGTAGACGAAGGACATGGCCGCGTACCAGTCGCGGGTGGGCTGGTACCAGGGGCTGAACTTGTCGCCCCGCTTCTTCTGGACCTTGTCGAGGGCGGCGGTGAGCTCGTCGTACGTCTTCGGCGGGGACTTGACGCCCGCAGCGGCGAAGACGTCCTTGCGCCAGTTGGCGACGCGGCCACCGGCGTAGTACGGGACGCCGTAGGTCTTGCCCTCGTAGGTGACGGAGGCCTTGAGGCCGTCCAGCCAGGCCCCGGAGTTGTCGAACTTCGCCGGGTCGAGGGGGGCGAAGGCGCCCTTGACCATGTAGGCGAGCATCTCCGTGTTGCCCATCTCGACCACGTCGGGGGCCTTGTCGGTGGCGAGGACGGCGTCGAGCTTGGCGTTCTTGTCGGGCCAGCCGTAGTACTCGTGCGTGATCGTGATGCCGGGGTGCTTCTTCTCGACCGCCGCGTCGGCGGCCTTGACCAGCTCCGGCCAGTTGTTCTGCGCGTCGACCGTGAGCCAGACCGTCAGCTCCTTGGTGTCCGCCCCCGTGTCGGAGCTCTTGTCATCGCCGCCCCCGCACGCCGCGATGGAGACCATCATGCCCGCGATGCAGATCGCGGTCGTCAGCTTCCTCTTCACGCCACCCTCCTCAGGGATGCCATTGCTCAGGGATGCCACAAACCCCCCTGCTCCCCGCGGTGACAGACGTACCGCCCATGGGGCCAGGACCTGGACCAATGGTGTAGACCAGTACGCCGGAGCTTGGCTCAGACCATTCGCCGTGTCAAGAGTGCTCGAACCCCCTCCCACCAGCCGTTATGCGACCTACATATGCAGGAACCTTTATGTAATAAGCCAGCGAAAATCGCGCGACTGAGCCACACTCGTCGGGTAGACCACTGCGCCTCCCTCGGGAGAACCGCCGGAGACCCTTCCGTGGACTAGACCAGCGAGGCCCGCAGAGGTATACAGAGGGATCACGCCACGAGGAGCCGGGAAGGCGGAGCATGAGCACCGACGTCAGCAGTGCGGAGAACGAGAACGGGGCGGCCGTCCGTACCGCACGCGTGCCCAAGTACTACCGCCTGAAGAAGCACCTGCTCGACATGACCGAGACGCTTCCTCCCGGCACCCCGGTACCGCCCGAGCGCACCCTCGCCGCCGAGTTCGACACCTCGCGCACGACCGTGCGCCAGGCGCTGCAGGAGCTGGTGGTCGAGGGGCGGCTGGAGCGCATCCAGGGCAAGGGCACGTTCGTGGCCAAGCCGAAGGTCTCCCAGGCGCTGCAACTCACCTCCTACACCGAGGACATGCGCGCCCAAGGGCTCGAACCCACCTCGCAACTGCTGGACATCGGCTACATCACCGCGGACGACACGCTCGCGGGACAGCTCGACATCACCGCCGGCGGCCGGGTGCTGCGCATCGAGCGGCTGCGCATGGCGAACGGCGAGCCGATGGCGATCGAGACGACCCATCTGAGCGCCAAGCGATTCCCGGCGCTGCGCAGGTCGCTGGTGAAGTACACCTCCCTCTACACCGCGCTCGCCGAGGTCTACGACGTCCATCTCGCCGAGGCCGAGGAGACCATCGAGACCTCGCTGGCCACGCCGCGCGAGGCCGGCCTGCTGGGCACGGACGTCGGTCTGCCGATGCTGATGCTCTCCCGGCACTCGCTGGACAAGGACGGACAGCCGGTGGAGTGGGTGCGCTCGGTCTACCGGGGCGACCGGTACAAGTTCGTGGCCCGCCTCAAGCGGCCGCAGGACTGAGCCCGTTCGGCACCCGGTCCTCCCGGGGCTCCGCCGCTGTCGCACCACTGGTGAACCACCGGCTTGAACACAGAACCTCCGCATCCGATATCCGGACAGGGGGTTCCGTACGACGGAAGCCGTCCCTTACATTTCCTGCGCGTTGCGCAGGGGATCACAGGTGACCCAGTGGTGATCGGCGAGGGGACGGAACCGGGACATGTCAGAAGCGTCTGAAGCGAGGCCACCGGCACCCGAAGCGGGACCACCGACGGTGACACCTGTCAGGGTGGTCATCGCCCTGTGTCTGCTCGCCCCGTTCGTCGCGATGCTCTGGGTCGGCTCGTACGCCAAGACGGACCCGGTGTTCATCGGCATCCCCTTCTTCTACTGGTACCAGATGGCCTGGGTGCTCATCTCCACCGCGCTCACCGCCACGGCGTACGTCCTGTGGCAGCGTGACCAGCGCACCCGGAAATCCGGCGAGTCGCAGCAGTCCCAGCGGTCCCCGGAGTCCCAGGACGGGGGTGTCTCGAAGTGAAGGACGGCGTGAACGGCGTGGCACTCGCCGTCTTCATCTTCTTCTTCCTGGCCGTCACGGTCATGGGCTTCCTGGCCGCGCGCTGGCGCAAGGCCGAGAACGAGCACAGCCTCGACGAATGGGGCCTCGGGGGCCGGTCGTTCGGCACCTGGATCACCTGGTTCCTGCTGGGCGGCGACCTCTACACCGCGTACACCTTCGTCGCTGTGCCGGCGGCGATCTACGCGGCGGGCGCGGCCGGTTTCTTCGCGGTGCCCTACACGATCCTGGTCTATCCGCTGATCTTCACGTTCCTGCCCCGCCTGTGGTCGGTCTCCCACAAGCACGGCTATGTGACGACCTCGGACTTCGTCCGCGGCCGCTTCGGCTCGAAGGGTCTGTCCCTGGCGGTCGCGCTGACCGGCATCCTCGCGACGATGCCGTACATCGCCCTCCAACTCGTCGGCATCCAGGCCGTCCTGGACGTGATGGGCGTCGGCGGCGGTGAGAACACCAACTGGTTCATCAAGGACCTGCCCCTGCTGATCGCGTTCGGTGTCCTGGCGGCCTACACCTACTCCTCCGGCCTCCGGGCGCCCGCGCTGATCGCGTTCGTGAAGGACACCCTGATCTACATCGTCATCGCGGTGGCGATCATCTACATCCCGATCAAGCTCGGCGGCTTCGACGACATCTTCGCCAAGGCGGGCGAGGCCTACAGCCAGACCAACCCGGCGACCGACAAGCCACGCGGCGCGCTCGTCCCGGGCGACGCCAACCAGTGGACGTACGCGACGCTGGCCCTCGGCTCGGCGCTGGCGCTCTTCATGTACCCGCACTCGATCACGGCGACGCTGTCGTCCAAGAGCCGCGAGGTCATCCGCCGCAACACCACGATCCTGCCGCTGTACTCCCTGATGCTGGGCCTGCTGGCGCTGCTGGGCTTCATGGCGATCGCGGCCGGCGTCCAGGTGCAGAACGGCCAGCTGGCGATCCCGCAGCTGTTCGAGACGATGTTCCCGGACTGGTTCGCGGGCGTGGCCTTCGCCGCCATCGGCATCGGCGCGCTGGTGCCCGCGGCGATCATGTCCATCGCGGCGGCGAACCTCTTCACCCGCAACATCTACAAGGACTTCATCAAGCCGGACGCCACGCCCGCGCAGGAGACGAAGGTCTCGAAGCTGGTGTCCCTGCTGGTGAAGGTGGGTGCGCTGGCCTTCGTCCTCACCATGGACAAGACGGTCGCCATCAACTTCCAGCTCCTGGGCGGCATCTGGATCCTCCAGACCTTCCCGGCCCTGGTCGGCGGTCTCTTCACTCGCTGGTTCCACCGCTGGGCCCTCATCGCCGGCTGGGCGGTCGGCATGCTGTACGGGACGATCGCCGCGTACGGCGTGGCCTCCCCGACCCAGAAGCACTTCGGCGGCTCGTCCGCCGAGATCCCCGGCATCGGCGAGATCGGCTACATCGGTCTGACGGCGTTCGTCCTCAACGTCGTGGTCACGGTGGTCCTCACCTTCGTCCTGCGCGCCGCGAAGGCCCCCGAGGGCATCGACGAGACCCGCCCGCAGGACTACACGGCAGACGCCGGCGACCCGGGAGTCCAGGTGGAACTCCCCCCGGCGACGGCGGGAACGAGCCACTAGCCGGGCTGCGCCCCTGAGGAAAAGCAGGGGCGCAGCCCCGCTTTTCCTCAGGGGCGCGGGGAACTGCGCGACCAGCCCCCACCGGACGGACGTGTGGGGGTCAAAGGGGGCGCAGCCCCTTGAGGACGGGAAGGGTAAGGGCGGCGGGGGCGAGACACCCCCGCTACGCTGGGACGGTGACCGCGCGCCCCCCGATCGTCCTGGACAGCGACCCCGGCATCGACGACGCCGTAGCCCTCCAGTACCTCCTGGGAACAGACCTCTGGGACCTCAAGGCGTACACCTCGGCAGGCGGCAACCTCCCCGCCGAGGCGACGTACGCCAACGCCCGCGCCCTCGCCCGAGCCCTACGCATCGACACCCACGTCCCGGTCCACAGAGGCGTCGGCCGCCCCCTCTCCCGCCTCCCCTACCGCGAGGCCTCCGCCTTCCACGGCCCCGCCGGCCTGGGCGACGAAACCCTCCCCGACTCCACGGCACCGCACCCCACGGAGTCGTCCGCCCAGGCCCTGCTCCGCCTGTCGAGGGAGTACGAGGGCGAGCTGACGGTGTGCGCCACCGGCCCCCTCACCAACGTGGCCATCGCCCTGCTGGAGGACCCGCACTTCGCCCACCGCGTCCGCAAGTTCGTGTTCATGGGCGGCGCCGCGCAGGTCCCGGGCAACTTCACGCCGGTCGCCGAGTTCAACATCTGGGCCGACCCGGACGCCGCCGAGATCGTGCTCTCCTCGGGCATCCCGTTCACCATGGTCGACCTGGACGCCTCGCACCGCTGGCTGTTCCGCCCGGAGGACCTCGCCGCGCTGGAGGCCGCGGGCCCCGGCACGGCCCTCGCCGCCCGGCTGATGCGCACCTACATGGCCGCCTACACCCGCCACGGCGGAGACGGCACCTGCCCGCTGCACGATCCGCTGGCCGTCGGCGTCTGCGGCGACGAGGCGTTCGTCGAGGCCGCGGACGGGGCCGTCGTCGTGGAGTGCGCGAGCGAACTCACGCGTGGCCAGACGGTGTTCGTGCCGACCGCCGCCCGGCGTGTCCACTACTCCGAGTCCCCCGCGCTGACGGCCCGCCTGCGGGCCACCGGCCGGGTCGCCCTGGGACCGGGCACCCGTGACTTCACCGCGGACTTCGTGACGACGTTGCCCCGGTGGCCGGCGACGGCCTGACACGACCTGCACGATCCGATCATCCGACCGGCGGCGCTCCCTGTGGACAACCGCCGACCCGCGAGGCCGTCCCTCGTGCAGACTGCGACGCATGGACATCACGATCAGGACGGCGGCCCCTGACGAGTACGCCGCCCTCGGCGAGATCATCGCCCAGGCCTACCTGGGCGACGGGTTGCTGGACTTCCGGGAGAGCGACCGGTACCTCGACGAGCTGCGGGACGTGGCGAAGCGGGCCGCCGAGGCCGACGTGCTCGTGGCGGTCGCGGACGGGAGGGTCATGGGCGGAGTGACCTTCGTCCCCACGAGCGGCCCCATGGCCGACATCGCCCGTGCGGGAGAGGCCGAGATACGGATGCTCGCGGTATCCCCGGAAGCCCGCGGGCGCGGTGCCGGCGAGGCGCTCGTGCGGGCCTGTGTGGAGCGCGCCCGCGCCGTGGAGGGCTGTGTGCGCCTCGTGCTGTCGACCCAACGCGGCATGCACGCGGCCCACCGCATCTACGAACGCCTGGGCTTCACCCGCACACCGGAGCGCGACTGGAAACCCCTGCCCGACCTCCTCGACGTCACCCTGATCACCTACGAGTTGACGCTCTGACACCCCCCGAAACCGAAGGCGACACAACATATGGGGGTGACACCGCGCCCCGGCACTAGATGTATGCTCATGCTCGCTGTCGCCGCAGGGGAATCCGGTGTGAATCCGGAACTGTCCCGCAACGGTGTACGGGCGCGCGCACATCACCAAGCGCGCACGCCTGTTCAGTCCGAACACCTGCCGACAGTGCGCCCGACCGTCCGGTCCGGGTGCCCTGACGTCCGGGCCTCGTGGAATGGGCCGGTGGACGCGACGCCCCCGTGCGCTCGTGTGCTGCCGCCTGCCCTCCGCAGGGCCCTCAGCCGAGCGAGGGAGAGCCCCACGTGACCATCGCGCCAGCCGATCCGGTGTCGGACATCGCCGCGGCCGAGCCGGTTCCAGCCGACCCGTCGGTGGAGTCCGACGGTCCCGGTGCCGCGTTGCTGCGGACCCTGACCGAGCTGACCGCCGACCTCCCCGACGCCGACCCCGGCCGGGTCGCCGCCGCCGCGCTGCGCGGCCGGTCGGTGCGTGTCTCTGCCGCCGAGATGGTCGCGGAGCTGCGGGAGCTGGCCACCGAGGCGGCCGCGGGCCTCATCGCCGAGGACCCCGCCTACTCGAAGCTGGCGGCCCGGCTGCTGGCCATCAGCATCCGTGCCGAGGCGGCCTCGCAGGGTGTCACGACGTTCACCGAGTCCATCGCCGTGGGCCACCGGGAGGGCCTCGTCGCCGACCGTACGGCCGAGTTCGTCCGCGACCACGCCGAGCGTCTCGACGCCCTGATCGACCCGGCCGGAGACGACCGCTTCGGCTACTTCGGTCTGCGCACCCTGCACAGCCGCTATCTGCTCCGGCACCCGCTCACCCGCAAGGTCGTCGAGACACCCCAGCACTTCATGCTGCGGGTCGCCGCCGGTCTCGCCGAGGACACGGGAGCCGATCAGGAGGCGGGCCACCGCGCCCTGGACGAAGTCGCCGCGCTCTACGGGCTCATGAGCCGCCTCGACTACCTCCCCTCCTCGCCCACGCTCTTCAACTCCGGCACGCGACACCCCCAGATGTCGTCCTGCTACCTCCTCGACTCCCCGCTGGACGAGCTGGACTCCATCTACGACCGCTACCACCAGGTGGCCCGCCTCTCGAAGCACGCCGGCGGCATCGGCCTGTCGTACTCCCGCGTCCGCTCGCGCGGTTCGCTGATCCGGGGCACCAACGGACACTCCAACGGCATCGTGCCGTTCCTGAAGACGCTGGACGCCTCGGTCGCCGCCGTGAACCAGGGCGGCCGACGCAAGGGTGCGGCCGCGGTCTACCTGGAGACCTGGCACTCCGACATCGAGGAGTTCCTGGAGCTGCGCGACAACACAGGCGAGGACGCCCGGCGTACGCACAACCTGAACCTGGCGCACTGGATCCCGGACGAGTTCATGCGCCGGGTGAACGCCGACGAGCAGTGGTCGCTGTTCTCCCCGTCCGACGTACCCGAGCTGGTCGACCTGTGGGGCGAGGAGTTCGAGGCCGCGTACCGCAAGGCGGAGGCGGACGGCCTGGCGAAGAAGACCATCGCGGCCCGTGACCTGTACGGCCGCATGATGCGCACCCTCGCGCAGACCGGCAACGGCTGGATGACCTTCAAGGACGCTGCCAACCGCACGGCGAACCAGACGGCCGAGCCGGGCCACGTCGTCCACTCCTCCAACCTCTGCACGGAGATCCTGGAGGTCACGAACGACGGGGAGACGGCGGTCTGCAACCTGGGCTCGGTGAACCTGGGCGCGTTCGTCGACCCGGCGGCGGGCGACATGGACTGGGCACGGCTGGACGCGACCGTCCGGACCGCCGTCACCTTCCTCGACCGTGTGGTCGACATCAACTTCTACCCGACCGAGCAGGCGGGCCGCTCCAACGCGAAGTGGCGTCCGGTCGGACTCGGCGCGATGGGCCTGCAGGACGTCTTCTTCCGGCTGCGTCTGCCCTTCGACTCCGCCGAGGCGAAGGCCCTGTCGACGCGGATCGCCGAGCGCGTCATGCTCGCCGCGTACGAGGCCTCCGCCGACCTCGCCGAGCGGTCCGGCCGGCTGCCGGCCTGGGAGAAGACCCGTACGGCGCGCGGCGTGCTGCACCCCGACCACTACGGTGTCGAGACCACCTGGCCGGAGCGGTGGGCGGCCCTGCGTGAGCGCGTCGCGAGGACGGGCCTGCGCAACTCCCTGCTCCTCGCCATCGCGCCGACGGCCACGATCGCCTCGATCGCCGGTGTGTACGAGTGCATCGAGCCGCAGGTGTCCAACCTGTTCAAGCGCGAGACGCTGTCCGGTGAGTTCCTCCAGGTCAACTCGTATCTGGTGAAGGACCTGAAGGAGCTGGGCGTCTGGGACGCCCGCACCCGTGAGGCGCTGCGCGAGTCGAACGGCTCGGTGCAGGACTTCGCGTGGATCCCGGCCGACGTACGGGCGCTGTACCGCACGGCCTGGGAGATCCCGCAGCGCGGTCTGATCGACATGGCCGCCGCCCGCACCCCGTATCTGGACCAGTCCCAGTCGCTCAACCTGTTCCTGGAGACACCGACCATCGGCAAACTCTCCTCGATGTACGCGTACGCCTGGAAGTCGGGCCTGAAAACCACGTACTACCTGCGCTCCCGCCCGGCGACCCGCATCGCCCGCGCCGCACAGGGCCAGGGCGGCCAGACGCAGACGTCGAACCGGCCGGAGAACACCATCCCCGTCCAGCAGTCGGCCGATCCGGATGCCGTCGCCTGCTCCCTTGAGAACCCCGAGTCCTGCGAGGCCTGCCAGTAATGTCCAGCAACCAGAATCTCCTCGACCCCGGCTTCGAGCTGACTCTCCGCCCGATGCGCTACCCGGACTTCTACGAGCGCTACCGGGACGCGATCAAGAACACCTGGACCGTCGAGGAGGTCGACCTCCACTCGGACGTCGCCGACCTCGCGAAGCTCTCCCCCGCCGAGCAGCACCTCATCGGCCGACTGGTCGCGTTCTTCGCGACGGGCGACTCGATCGTGGCGAACAACCTCGTGCTGACCCTCTACAAGCACATCAACTCCCCCGAGGCGCGGCTCTATCTGAGCCGCCAGCTCTTCGAGGAGGCCGTGCACGTCCAGTTCTATCTGACGCTGCTGGACACTTACCTCCCCGACCCGGAGGACCGGGCGGCGGCGTTCGCGGCGGTGGAGAACATCCCCTCCATCCGGGAGAAGGCGGAGTTCTGCTTCCGGTGGATGGACTCGGTCGAGAAGCTGGACCGGCTGGAGTCCCAGGCGGACCGCCGCCGCTTCCTGCTCAACTTGATCTGCTTCGCGGCGTGCATCGAGGGACTGTTCTTCTACGGCGCCTTCGCGTACGTCTACTGGTTCCGCAGCCGGGGTCTGCTGCACGGTCTGGCCACTGGCACCAACTGGGTGTTCCGCGACGAGACGATGCACATGTCCTTCGCCTTCGAGGTGGTGGACACCGTCCGCAAGGAGGAGCCGGAGCTCTTCGACGACGCGCTCCAGCAACAGGTCACGGACATGCTGAGGGAAGCGGTCGAGGCCGAGCTGCAGTTCGGGCGCGACCTGTGCGGTGACGGACTGCCGGGCATGAACACCGAGTCGATGCGGCAGTACCTGGAGTGCGTGGCCGACCAGCGTCTCACGCGCCTCGGCTTCGCCCCGGTGTACGGCTCGGAGAACCCCTTCTCCTTCATGGAGTTGCAGGGCGTCCAGGAGCTGACCAACTTCTTCGAGCGGCGTCCGTCCGCGTACCAGGTCGCGGTGGAGGGCACCGTCGACCTGGACGAGGACTTCTGAGCCGGGCTGCTTCGAGGTGATGGCGTCCCCGGCCGACGTGACCTGCGCGGTCGTCGTCGTGCCGGGGAGGTGCCGGAGGGGTCGCCGCCTCGGGTGGTGCGGCCGTGGCCATGGGGCGCCGCATGCTTGACGACGGCGATCAGGCGGGGCGGGCGACGCGGTGCGACGGCGCCGCCTGCCTCTCCTGCGTTGCCCGCCGTTCCTGCGCCGCCCGTTGAAGCTGGCGGTCGATGCGCCGGTCGTGCACGACGCCGACGATCGCGGGCAGCACCACCAGGGCGAGCATCCCGAGGACGGCCAGTGTTCCGATGAGTCCTTGCAGCTGTGTCGCATCCATGGACACCACTGTCGCGCCGAACACTCCTGACAAACAGTGGCAGGACTGCCGCACCCCCTCGAATTCCTGCCACTTCCGAGGCACACTGGCAGCATGCTGAAGAACGTGGCCGCCATCCTCATGGAGGGCGTGCACCCCTTCGAACTGGGAGTCGTGTGCGAGGTCTTCGGCCTCGACCGCAGCGACGAGGGCCTGCCGGTGTACGACTTCGCGGTCGCGTCGGCGGAGGGCCCGATCCTGCGGACGCACGCGGGCTTCACCATCTCCACCCCGTACGGCCTGGACCGGCTCGAAGAGGCCGACCTGGTGGTCGTGCCGGCGGGCGACAGCTACGTGCACCGGATCTACCCGGCCGACCTGCTCGACGCGCTGCGCCGGGCCGTCGACCGGGGCGCCCGGGTGCTGAGCGTGTGCTCGGGCGTCTTCGTGCTCGGCGCGGCCGGACTGCTGGACGGCCGGCCGTGCACGGTCCACTGGCGGCACGCCGAGGAACTGTCCCGGCAGTATCCGCGCGCGATGGTCGAGCCGGACGTGCTGTACGTCGACGCGGACCCGGTGATCACCTCGGCGGGCACGGCGGCCGGTATCGACGCCTGTCTGCACATCGTCCGCAAGGAGCACGGGACGGAGGTGGCGAACAAGATCGCCCGGCGGATGGTGGTGCCACCGCATCGCGACGGCGGCCAGGCCCAGTACATCGAGCGGCCGCTGCCGCGCTCGCAGTGCGACACGGTCGGCGAGGTGCTCGTATGGATGGAGCAGCACCTCGACGAGGAGGTCACCGTCGAGCAGCTCGCCGCCCGCGCGCACATGTCCCCGCGCACGTTCGCCCGCCGCTTCCAGCAGGAGACCGGGACCACCCCGTACCGCTGGATCCTGCGCCAACGGGTGCTGCTGGCCCAGCGGTTGCTGGAGGCGACGGACGAGACGGTGGACGCCATCGCCTGGCGCACCGGCTTCGGCACCGCCGCCGCCCTGCGTCATCAGTTCGTCCGGTCGCTGAACACGACCCCGCAGGCCTACCGCCGGACGTTCCGGGGCCCGGAGGCCGCCTGAGGGCAGGGCGAGTCGGCTCAGTCGTTGGCGACCACGGGGTAGCGGGGCTCGTTCTCGGCCATCTGCCGCAGGGCGTCCTTGCGGTCGCGCTTGGAGAGCCGGTCGATGTAGAGGTAGCCGTACAGGTGGTCGGTCTCGTGCTGGAGGCAGCGCGCGAAGTAGCCGGTGCCGCGCACCTTGATCGGGTTGCCCTTCTCGTCCTGCCCGGTGACCTCGGCGTAGTCGGGACGGGCGAGCGGCATGTAGGCCGTCGGCACGGACAGGCAGCCCTCGTTGCTGTCGTCCAACCGGCGCTTCTCGGCCGGGAGTTCGACCAGCTTCGGGTTGCAGATGACTCCGGTGTGACGCTTGCCCTCGTCATCGGGGCAGTCGTACACGAAGACCTTCAGATCGACACCGACCTGGTTCGCGGCCAGGCCCACGCCCTCCGCCGTGCGCTGGCTGGCGAACATGTCGTCCACCAGCTTGGCCAGCTCGTCGCCGAACTCCGTGACGTCCTTGCACTCCTTGTGCAGCACCGGGTTCCCGACCACGGTGATCGGCAACGACGTGCCACGCTCGCGGTACGCCTGCTCGCGCTCCTCGCAGTCCTCCGTGTCGATGACGAACCCCTCGTCATCGACGGGGAGCACGCCCACGTGCTGCTGATCGGTGTCCTGCTGGGCCATGACAGACGTACGCCTTCCTCAAAACAACAAGCGATGAAGTTGCTGATACAGGGTACGGGGACCGCGCCCCGTCTTTTGGGGGCGCGGGGAACTGCGCGAGAAGCCCCACCGAACCCGCGGCCGAAATCGAACCGCACGCCCCCTAACAAACCTCTTCCAGATCCCGCCAGTCACGAGAATCCGGGCTGTCGGCCACCCACCCGTCCAGCAACCCCCGAACCAGCGAAGCCGGCGCAGCCACCCCGCACTCCCGCTCCGGCGCCCACAACTGCCCGTCCGTCACATGTCCCAGCGGCCCGGGATGCCCCGGCTCGCTGTGATCGTGCGGATCGAGATGCTCCCCGTTGCCCTCGTCGGACGGCATCCGTGACTCGGAGCACAGCCGGCACAGCAACCGCACCGACGACGACCAGTCCTCCGCCGCGAACCCCGCGTCCGCCGCGAGCCGCTCCAGCGCGTCCCGGTCCGCCTCGGTCGCGGCCTCCAGCAGCACCACCCAGGTCGGCACGGGGGACGGCGCCCACAACTCGATCTCGTCGAACACCGGATACGCGTGCCCCGCGGCCGTGGTCCGCTCACCGTGCGGCACACCGTCGTGCAGGACGACCTCGCCCCAGCGCCGCCCGGACGACGGCAACGGGATGGAGAGCACCTCGATCCGGGCGGGGTCGAGCCGCCGTCCCCACACGACCTCGGCCTCGCCCTCGGGCGAGAGCCGTACGGCCGCGCTGCCGAGGTCCATGCCCACCGGCTCCCCGGAATCGCCGGGTCCGCCACCGGGCTTCGGCCGGGCCGCGCCTCCGGGCACCCGCAGCCCGTACGCCTGCCACGCCCTACGGGCCAGCGGCCAGTCCTGGAGGGCGGTCGCGGCGATGCCCACGTTCCACCAGTCGGGCGCGCCGGTCTCCCGGTCGAGCAGTGCGACGGCCCGCAGTCCGGCCGCTCTCGCCTGTTCCCAGTCGTGCCGGAACTTGTGCAGGAGGGCGAGGTTGAACCAGGACTCGGACAGCCACGGCTCCAGGTCCGCGGCACGTGTCAAAAGCGCCCCCGCGTCCTCGTACCGACCGTCGCCGATCAGCGTGAACGCACGATCGGTGGCCTGCCGCCAGGAGGCGGAGGGCCGATGCCGTCCCTTGCCGAAGATCCTCACGATTCCCGCCTGCCAGTTACGGTTCCCGCCTGCCAGTTCCGTCGGAGTGGGCTGGCCGTCGCCCCCGGTACACCCTCTCCCTCGCATCCAACCACGACCGGATGGAGGGGCGCTCATTACCCATGGGTTACCCCACCGCGGGCAAGGTCAGACAGTCTCTCGACAGTACCCGCGCGAGCGACTCCACCACTTCCGGGTGATAGTCCCGGGCCGTGCCCAGCCGCAATTCCTCCAGCGCCCGGAGCGGCCCTTCCGGCCCTGCTTCCCGGACCTTCTCCTCGTATGCGTTCACGGCCCGCACGATGCGCGCGCCCACCGGCTGCTCACGGTACGGATCCGCCTGGCGCTCCACCACCACGGCGACCTCGGCGTCCACCCCGGTCTGCCGCACGACGGCGCCGCCCAGCAGCGCGATCCGGCGCTGCTCGGCCACCGGGAGCCCGGCGGTGGCTCCGGCCGGTACGGGGTCGACGAGGCTCAGCTGGCCGATGTCGTGCATCAGGGCGGCGAACTCGACGACGGTCAGCTGGGACTCGCCGAGTCCCAGCTCACGGCCCACCTCGCGGCTCAGCAGGGCCACCCTCCGCGCGTGCCCGGCAGGGGTGTACCCGGCGATCTCCGTGGCGCGGGCCAGGGAGGCGATGGTCTGCCGGTAGGTGGTCCGGACGTGGGCGTACCGCCGCGACGACAGTTGGGTGAGGAGCAGCGGCAGCGAGAACACCGGCAGCGCCCACAGCCCGACGACACCGGTCGCGAGGGCCATGACGGCCCCCGTCGCGCACACCGCCGACCCTGCTCCGGGCAGCGTCCGCAGTTCGTCCCTCAGCAGCGGGCCGTACGGCCACCGGGTCCGTGCGTGTGCCATGGCCGCCGCGAGCACGGCGTCGCACAGCGCGGTCAGGACGAGCAGCGCGACGAGGAGCAGGGCGTGGGAGGGGCCGCTCCACTCCGCGAGCAGGCCCCGGTGGTGCAGCGACTGGAAGCAGAGGGCGGCGAAGGCGACGGCGAGGACGCGACGGGTGAGGTGGTCGACGGTCGATCCGCACCCCTTGGCCACATGGGGCACGCACCCCGGCAGCGCGGCCGCGACGACGACGGCGACGACCTGGAGCACCCCGTGCCCCGTCGGCCGCCCGCCGTTCTCCCCCAGCAGCGCGTAGGCCAGCACCCCGGCCGCCCCGAGCGGCGCCACATCACGCCCCTCCGGCCCACGCCACCGCGACAGCTCCCCCACGCTCACCAGCACCCCGAACGCGAGGGCGACACCGGGATCGTCGAGGCCGTGCCAGAGGGTGTGGCCGAGGGCCAGGACAGCGAGCAGCCCGGCGAGACAGCGCAGACCGCCGAGCAGGGTCACGGCACGCGCCCCTCATCGCCACCACGCGCCCCACTTCCGCGCCCGAGCCCGGCCTCGCGCCGCTCCGGGCCCGTCCCCGGCTCGCCCCGCATCCCGCCGGACGGGATGTTCGCGCCGGGTGGGACGTTCCCGCTGGGGTCGGCCGTGACGGTCGGGGCCCAGCCGTGGCGGGCGAGGGCGCGGGTCAGTGCCGTCACCATGACGGGGTCGAACTGGGCACCCGCGCATCGCCGCAGCTCGGCGAGGGCGGCGTCGACGGGGCGTGCCCGGCGGTACGAGCGGGTGGAGGTCATGGCGTCGAAGGCATCGGCGACCGCGACGACCCGGGCGAACTCCGGGATCTGGCCGCCGACCAGTCCGTAGGGGTACCCGCTGCCGTCCAGCCGCTCGTGATGGTGCAGCACCGCCGCCCGGGCCTCCCCGAGGAAGGAGATCCCGCGCACCATCTCGTGGCCGTACTCGGGATGCAGTTCGACGATCCGCCGCTCCTCGGGCGTCAGCGGACCGTCCTTGCGCAGCAACCGGGTGGGCACCCCGAGCTTCCCCACGTCGTGCAGGATCCCGGCGAACCGGAGGACCTCGGCCCGTTCGTCGGCCATGCCCAGTTCGCGCGCTATCAGCAGGGACGCCTGCCCGGCCCGCTCACTGTGCCCGCGCGTGTAGCCGTCCTTGATGTCGACGGCCTGGACGAGCGCGCGGACGGTCGCCCGGTGCGCCGCCCGCTCCCGGTGGTACTGCGCGAACACCCAGCAGGACACGTACATCGGCAGCAGCACGAGCAGCGCGGCGACGAACCCGTGCGGGCTGCGCCAGAGCACGGCCATCATCAGCCCGGCGAGCCCGTGCACGACGACGGGCGCCAGCGACCTCCAGAAGAGCCCCCGCCAGGCGACGCGCGCCGGTACCCGCTCGGCGAGCGCCAGGATCCCGCCGTCGAGCAGCGTGAGCACCGCGCAGAACACCACGGCCGAGGCCCCGGCGGGCAGCAGCGCGTACGGGAAGTCGGGGCCGGCAACCGCGACCCGGCCGCCGAGCGCCGCGTGCGTGTGCGACGCGGCCCCCACCGCGAGCACCAGCCGGCCCGCCCGCCAGATCCGGCGCAGCGCCCGCGGCCGCTGTTCGACCCGGGAGAGCAAGGCCCCCGGCACGGCCACGAGCGCGGCGGCGGGCACCGGCAGCAGAAAGGCCCCGGCGAGGAGGACGGGGAAGAAGGTGCCCATGCCCTTGGGGGCACGGTGGCCCATGAAGGGGCAGCGGGTGATCTGCTCGCAGGCGGCGTACAGCGCGGCGAGCAGGGCCACCGCCCGCCACGGGACGTGGCCGCCCGGCAGGGGCGCGAGACAGACCAGGGCCCCGAGGACGACACAGGCGACGTACACACGTGCCCATGCCGTCACCGACCCCATGGCACCCTCCCGAGTTCAGGCTCCGGAGCCTAGGACGGGCCGGAACGGGAGGGGGCGGCTACGAGTGAATCCCTCGCGCCACGACGGCCGGATTAACCCCTTCGAGTGAAGCGCCGCTCCCGCGCCGACGGCCCCGATCGACGGCACCGCCGTACCTCTTCGCCGTCTCGGTCCGAGGCACCGCCGTACCGCTTCGCCGTCTCAGTGCGCCACATCCGCCGCGAGCGCCTTGTTCAACTGTTCGACGATCGCCGGGGACTCGCGTTGGTAGGCGGCGAGGTCGAGGCCGTCGTCGCCCATGACGGTCAGCAGGGTGCGCTCGCCCACGGCGACGACGATGACGTGCCCCGCGCCGCACCGGACGACCACCTCGCGGAGGGCCCCGACACCGGACTGGTCGGCCATCCGACGGCTGACACCGAGGGTGGCGGCGGCGAGGGCGGCGACGGACTCGGGGTGGACCTTGTCGACGTCGGCGACGACGAGGAGCCCGTCCACGGTGGACAGGACGCTCTCGGCGACGCCCATCACCCGGTCACGCAGCGAGGCCAGGATGCCGGTCAGCGATTCGGTCGATGCGTGTGTGGTCATGGGCACGTGCTCCTTGGTCCATACGTCTGCGGTCGGTGCGCGGTCCGAGCGGCAGGAGGTGCCGGCGGGACCTTCCCAGGCCCTAGTCGGGCAGGTGCCGGTCGGACTCGGGGAGAGCCCACAGCCCGCGGCGGACACGCCGCAGCATTTCTACGGAGGGTTGGTCGGCGAGCAGTTCCTCGGCCGACAGCAGGGACATGGGCGGGAACGGGGACGGGACGGCCGGGTTGTCCGGCGTGCCGTCCGCGGCGTCGTCGGGACGACGCGCCGCGCCCCGCACGGGTAACGGCGGCTTCGCGGCGACAGCACCGGGTAGGGCGCCCGACGGCCGTTCTGCGGCCCGGACGGTGTTCTCGGTGTTCTCGGTGTTCTCGGTGGGCGGTGACGATCCGGCCGCCGTCGCGGCGGACGGTGACCGTTCGGCCGTGCCGGCACCGGCCCCCGAGGCCGGTGGCCGTTCGGCCGCGCCGTCACCGGGCTCGGGCTCGGTGGACGGCGGTCGTACGGGGTTCGTGGGGACGGGCGCGGCGTGCGGTGGGGTTTCGGTGGGTGGGACCGGACGGTCGTCCGTGGGCGCTCTCGGCACCTGACGCCGTCGAAGGCGGGCGGCCTTGCTGCGTACGCGGCGTTTGCGGGCCGGGTCTCTGTGGGGGCTCACTACCCGCCCTTCGCTCCGAGGTCTCCGTTGGGAGAGCCTCCACCGGGCCTGCGTCTGGGCAGGGGACCGGCTCTCGGTGACGGTTCGTCCGGTGCCGACCGCACCTGGAGGACCCGGGGCGCGGTGCTGGGTCGGCGGTCGGGGGCCGGCCCGCTCTCCCAGTGGACGACCCGGCGCGCCTGAAGCCGGACGAGGTCCAGCATGACCGCGTAGAGTCCGCGCCCCCGGGCGAAGGCCATGTCTCGTGGGGTACGGCGGCCGTTGGCGGCCTCGACGAGGTCCTGGTGGCGTCGGGTCAGCCGACCGTCGGGCTCCGGGGTGCCGCGGCCGTCGACCGGTCGGGGCCGGGCCCGGGCCAGTTCGCCCGCGGGGCCCCACAGCCGGGTCAGCAGCGTCATACGGCGGGTGGTCTCCTCGGCCAGCGGCCGCGGCTCGACTCCGGGACTGGCGAGGAGGGTGGGCCGGCGTTCCGTCAGCTCCCAGCCGCCGGGCGGGCTGAGCGCCATCGCGAAGGCCCCGTCGAACACTGCCGCCGTGCAGACGACCTCCAGTTCGGCGGCGCCGATCAGACCGGCGGCGATCAGATGCGGGGCGAGCCGGTCCGCGTCGGGTTCGGCGGCGTTGGCCGCGAGCCAGGCGTCGTCGTCGATCCGGCCCGAGGCGAGCAGCGTGGACGTCGCGGTCGGCGCGCCCGGTGTCTCGATCGCGCCGATCAGGCCGCCCCGCAGGTGAATCGTGCCACCGGGGGAGCCGGAGACCTCTACCGTGCCGGTGTAGCCCTCCTGGTGCAGTGCCTGCAGCAGCGCGGGGACGTTGCGGGCCGAGGGAGTCTTCACGCCAGCACCTCGCGCACCCGGTCGCCGAGGCTGCGCAGTGCCAGCGCCACGTTCGCCCGGTCACGGTCGAGGCCGGCGGCGAGCAGCAGCGGGTCGCCGGCCGTCCGGTCCACGGAGAGCAGCACCTGATGGCGTCGTCTGCTGGTCATGACCACGCTCTCCAACTCACCCTCGGCCCCGGCCTCGCCGAGCCGGTCGGAGATGAGGGTGGCGAGATCCGAGCACTCCGCCCCCGTCCCGACCTGGGCCGCGTCGCCCGCGACGGCGTAGGTGAGTCCCGTGACCGCGTCGATCAGGGCGAGGCCGGTGACGCCGGGAGAGTCGAGAAGCCGGTCCAGGGAGGCCTGGAGCGCGGGCTTCCTTTCCTCAAGTCCCCCCATTCGCCCTCCACGTTGACGCGCCGCACAGTACTTTGAACGCCAACTTCCGTAACACACAGAAAAGTTGATGTTTGTGACCGGTGGGTCACTCATGTCGATCGTAGATGGCCGGACAGTGACCGGTCAGCAGCACTGAGGAATTGGGGCAGCAATATGAACATCGAGACCGCACTCAAGGAAGCCATGACCATCGACGGCGCGATCGGTGTCGCGCTGGTCGACTACGAGAGCGGAATGTCACTCGGCTCCCTCGGCGGCGGGCAGCACCTCGACCTGGAGCTCGCGGCGGCCGGCAACACCGAGGTGGTCCGCGCCAAGATGCGCACGCTGGCGTCCCTCGACATGGATGACGTGATCGAGGACATCCTGATCACACTGAGCCGGCAGTACCACCTGATCCGCCCGCTGACCAGCAGCAAGGGCTCACTTTTCCTCTACCTCGCGCTGGACCGCTCCCGCGGCAACCTGGCCCTGGCCCGGCACGGCCTGAAGCGCATCGAGAGCGGCCTGGAGGTCTGAGCCCGTTCCACCGCCGCGCCCCGCACATGACTGAGCCCGTTTCGGGGACGGCCGTCCGGCCGTCCCCGAAACGGGCTCAGAAGAAGTCAGCTCTCCTGCGGTGTGACCGGCGAGGCCGTCACATCATGCTCAGGAACGGTCTGTCCCGATCGGATCAGATCGATCCTGCCCATCACCTTGGCACGCAGATCGGTGGGCACGTCGTCCTGCCCGCAGCAGCGCTTCACCAGCTTCTTGACGGCCTGTTCGAGCCCGTACTTCTCCAGGCAGGGCGAGCACTCCTCGAAGTGGTGCTCGAACTTGGTGCAGTCGGCGTCGGGCATCTCCCGGTCGAGGAACTCGTAGAGATGATCGAGGATTTCGCTGCAATCCGTCTCATGCGGCTCTCCGCAGCTCATGAGCCCGAGCCTTTCGCTTCGTTCGACTCCCCGGCGCCGGCCGGAACCAGCCCGCGATCACGGGCGTAGTCCTCGAGCATGCCGCGCAGTTGACGGCGGCCCCGGTGCAGCCGGGACATCACCGTACCGATGGGTGTCCCCATGATGTCGGCGATCTCCTTGTACGCAAAGCCCTCGACATCCGCGAGATAGACGGCGATGCGGAACTCCTCGGGGATCGCCTGCAGCGCCGCCTTCACGTCAGAGTCGGGCAGATGGTCGAGCGCCTGCGACTCGGCGGAGCGCAGCCCGGTCGACATGTGCGACTCGGCGCGCGCGAGCTGCCAGTCCTCGATCTCCTCGGCCGCGCTGCGCTGGGGTTCGCGCTGCTTCTTGCGGTACGAGTTGATGAAGGTGTTCGTGAGGATGCGGTACAGCCAGGCCTTCAGGTTGGTGCCCTCACGGAACTGGTGGAAGGACGCGTACGCCTTCGCGTACGTCTCCTGCACCAGGTCCTCGGCATCGGCCGGGTTGCGCGTCATGCGCAGCGCGGCCGAGTACATCTGATCGAGGAATTCCAGAGCATCCCGCTCGAACCGGGCGCTGCGCTCCGCGGCGGTCTCGGTGCCCTCGGGCTGCTCCGCCTGGCCCCGTTCGGTCCCTGCGTCGGTCCCAGTGACCGGACCCACCTCCTCCAGCGTCTGTGCGATACCGAAACCGGTACCACCAGAATCGGAGGATAGACGACGATCCATGCCCGCCGCCGCCCGAACAGGGCCGCTCTTGGCCGCGTGCAGCACCGTCCAGTCCAGGTCAGCGCGGCTGCTGCGGCTCGGGCAATAGGTCGAACCCATGCGGCGGACTTCCTCTCGTACGGCGGTCAGCACGGTCTTTCGCGCTGTCTGATCCGCACAACCAAGGCCCACCGCTCCGCATTCCCGGCCACCGCCGGACGGGTCATCGGAGTGACGCGATCCACTCCACGACACCCTCGGTGATCACCGCCATCGCCTCGTCCTGCCCGAGCGGCGCCCGCTTCGGCACGACGAACCCGTGATCGCCGTACGGCACCTCCACGAGCCCGTACCCGCCCTCCGGGAACTCCTCGGGCCTGCCGAACGGGTCGTTCCCGCCCTGGACGACGAGTGTGGGCACCCCGGCCCCGAGCAACTCGTCGGCCCGGGACTTCTCCGGCTTCCCCGGCGGGTGCAGCGGAAAGCTCAGCGCCAGTACGGCCGCCGCGCCCAGCTCGGTCGCCGTACGGCAGGCCACCCGGGCCCCGGCGCTGCGCCCGCCCGCGATCACCGGCAGCCCCGGCTTCGCGAGCGCGGGCCACAGTCCCCGCCACCCGGTGTCCAGCGTCTTCGGCGCGGGCGCGAGCTTCTTCCCGGCGACCCGCCACGGCTGCTCCACCAGCGCCACGGTCACCCCGTGCGCGGGGAGCACGGCGGCGAGGGCCCGCAGATCACGAGCTTCGATGCCACCGCCGGCGCCATGGCCGAGGGCGAGGACGCGGTCCGGCGCCTTGGCCTCGTACCAGCTGACACGGCCCGTGCCGGCCTCGGTGTCGATCTCTTCCGTCGCTGCTGCCTCGATCTCGGTCACGTCAGAAGAGTGTGCCCTCCTCGGGCCCCTCCAGTTCCTCCAGCAGCTCCGGCCCGTTGTTGCGGACGTTGCTGACGGCCGTGGAGACGGGATAGGCGCGCATCAGCCCGCCGGGCGGCGGTTCGAGCAGCCCGCGCAGGTCGTCGAGGTCGGTTCGGGCCGGGTCGAGCCAGCCGTCCCACCGGTCCGGCGTCAGCATCAGCGGCATCCGGGGGTGGATATCGGCCAACGCGTGCGGGCCGTCCTCCGGGGCCACCGCGAGCGGGGTCGTCTCGGCCTCCGTCGTGATCACCGAGCAGGTCGCCCACCAGGCCCCCGGATGATCGTCCGGCAGCGTCCTGTCCCGCCAGAACTCGTACAGCCCGGCCATCGCGAAGACGGAGCCGTCCGCCGGGAGCACGAAGTACGGCTGCTTGCGCGGCCGCTTCTTCTTACCCTCGACCTCCAGCTCCCGCTCCCCCTTGCCGGTGACCCACTCGAAGTAGCCGTCGGCGGGCAGGATGCAGCGCCGGGTGGCGAACGCACGGCGGTACGACGGCTTCTCGTGCACGGTCTCGGCGCGGGCGTTGATCATCCGCGCGGCGCCCTCGGGGTTCTTGGACCAGGAGGGGACCAGCCCCCACTTCAGCTTCCGCAGCTGGCGAACCGGCCGCTTGTCGTCGGCGTCCTTCAGAGGGCGGTCGAGAACCGCGTAGACCTCCTTGGTGGGAGCCACGTTGTAATCCGGCTCCAGGCTCTCCTGCGGCTCCCACTTCTCGATCTCAAAGATTCCTGCGAGATCCTCGGGCCTACGACTCGACGCATACCGTCCGCACATAAGTGCCACACTGCCAGGCCCACCCGTCACCCGACCACCACCCCCCAACGATGGCGCTACGCGCCAACCCCTATCGATCGCGACCCGAGGGAGCCACCGCAGAACATGGAAAGCACCGCAGCCACCTCGCTGGCCAGCCTGTGGGACGAGGTCTTCGGTACCCAGCCGGACCCGGACCTGTGGGTCGTCATAGCCACCGGGGTCGCCGCGCTCGCGGCGATCGTCCCGCACGGCGTGTGGCGGCTCTCGCGCAACGCCATCACCATCGCGCACGAGGGCGGCCACGGACTGATCGCGCTGCTCACCGGCCGCACTCTCACCGGCATCCGACTGCACTCCGACACCAGCGGCCTCACGGTCAGCCGCGGCAAGCCCACCGGCCTCGGCATGATCCTCACCGCCGCCGCCGGCTACACCGCTCCCCCGCTCCTCGGCCTCGGCGGCGCCGCCCTCCTCGGCTCCGGCCGCATCACCCTGCTCCTCTGGCTCGCCACGATCCTGCTGATCGCCATGCTGGTCATGATCCGCAACGCCTACGGCGCCCTGACGGTCCTCCTCACCGGCGGCACCTTCGTCGTCGTCTCCTGGCTGGCGGGCCCCCAGGTCCAGGCCGCCTTCGCCTACGCGGTGGTCTGGTTCCTGCTGCTGGGGGGCGTACGCCCGGCCTTCGAACTCCAGGCGAAGCGCCGCCGGGGAGGCGCCGGCGACTCCGACGCGGACCAGCTCTCCCGGCTGACCCATCTCCCGGCGACGGTGTGGCTGGTGATGTTCCACGTGGTGTCGCTGTGCGCGCTGATGGGCGGCGGAAGGTGGCTGCTGGGGCTGTGACAGTGCTGTGATGCAGCCCCGCAGGGGCGCATCACAGGGGCGCATCACAGGGGCGCGGGGCGTATCGATGTGCGGCTCCGCCGCGTGGGCGCGATCGGCCCCCACCGGACCCGCAGCCGCCCACGGCGATCACCAGGCACCCCCTTCGGCGAACCCCTACTAAAGTGGCCGCATGGCCCTGAACGCACAGCCCGCCCTCTGGCCCGCCCCCACCGCGAGCGGAGCCGTCGACGCGACGGTCCACGTCCCGGGGTCAAAGTCGGTCACCAACCGCGCCCTCGTCCTCGCCGCCCTCGCAAGCGAACCCGGCTGGCTGCGCCGCCCCCTCCGCTCCCGCGACACCCTCCTGATGGCGGCCGCCCTGCGCGCGATGGGCGTCGGCATCGAGGAGACCGTCTCCTCCAGCTCCTCCGGCGCGGGCGGCTCCGGCGAGGCCTGGCGCGTCCTGCCCACCGGCCTGCACGGCCCGGCCACGGTCGACGTCGGCAACGCGGGCACGGTCATGCGCTTCCTGCCCCCGGTGGCGGCCCTGGCGGACGGCCCCGTCCGCTTCGACGGCGACCCCCGCTCGTACGAGCGCCCCCTGAACGGCGTGATCGACGCCCTGCGCGTCCTCGGCGCCCGGATCGACGACGACGGCCGAGGCGCGCTCCCCCTGACGGTCCACGGCAGCGGTGCCCTGGACGGCGGCCCGGTGGCGATCGACGCGTCCTCGTCCTCGCAGTTCGTGAGCGCCCTCCTGCTCTCCGCCCCCCGTTTCAACCAGGGCGTCGAGGTCCGCCACACCGGCGAGACCCTCCCCTCGCTCCCCCACATCCGGATGACCGTCGACATGCTGCGCTCGGTGGGCGCCCAGGTCGACACCCCGGAGTCGGGCGGTGAGCCCAACGTCTGGCGGGTCACGCCGGGCGCCCTGCTGGGCCGTGACCTCACGATCGAGCCGGACCTCTCCAACGCGCAGCCATTCCTGGCGGCGGCCCTGGTGACCGGAGGCAAGATCGTCGTACCCGACTGGCCCGCGCACACCACCCAGCCCGGTGACCAGCTCCGCGAGATCTTCACGGAGATGGGCGGCACCTGCGAACTGACCGAGTACGGACTGGTGTTCACCGGTTCGGGTGCGATCCACGGCATCGACGTGGACCTGGGCGAGGTGGGCGAGCTGACCCCGGGCATCGCAGCGGTCGCGGCCCTCGCCGACTCCCCCTCCACGCTGCGCGGCGTCGCCCACCTCCGCCTCCACGAGACGGACCGCCTGGCCGCGCTCACCAAGGAGATCAACGAACTCGGCGGCGACGTCACCGAGACCGCCGACGGTCTGCACATCCGCCCGCGCCCGCTGCACGGCGGTGTCTTCCACACCTACGACGACCACCGCATGGCCACCGCCGGCGCGATCATCGGCCTGGCGGTGGAGGGCGTGCGGATCGAGAACGTGGCGACGACGGCCAAGACGCTGCCGGACTTCCCTGACATGTGGACCGGGATGCTCGGGAAGAACTGACGGGCGGGCCGGGATCATGCGCCGTTACGGCAAGCACACCGACGAGGACGACATCCGCAGCCGCCCGAACCGCAAGGGCAACCGTCCCCGGACGCACATCCGCCCGAAGCACGAGGACGCCGCCGAGGGCATGGTCCTCACGGTCGACCGGGGCCGGCTGACCTGCCTCGTCGAGGACCGCGTCGTCCTCGCGATGAAGGCCCGCGAACTGGGACGCAAGGCCGCGGTCGTCGGCGACACGGTGGCCCTCGTGGGCGACCTCTCCGGCAAGAAGGACACCCTCGCCCGGATCGTCCGCATCGCCGAGCGCACGTCGGTCCTGCGCCGCACGGCCGACGACGACGACCCGTACGAACGCGTCGTCGTAGCCAACGCCGACCAGCTCGCCGTCGTCACCGCCCTCGCCGACCCCGAGCCCCGCCCCCGTCTCATCGACCGCTGCCTGGTGGCGGCCTACGACGGCGGCCTGGACCCCCTCCTCGTCCTCACGAAGTCGGACCTGGCCTCCCCGGACAAACTGCTGGAGCTCTACGGCGACATCGACATCCCGTACGTCGTGACGAGCCGCGAGGAGCTGGAGACGGGCGGCGCCGCCGACCGCGTGCGCGAACACCTCGCAGGGAAGGTCACGGCGTTCGTCGGCCACTCTGGCGTCGGCAAGACGACCCTGGTGAACGCCCTCGTCCCGGAGGAACGGCGCCGCAGCACGGGCCATGTCAACGCGGTGACGGGACGCGGCCGGCACACCACGACCTCCGCCCTCGCCCTCCCCCTCGCGGACTCGGACGGCGGCTGGGTCGTGGACACCCCCGGCGTGCGCTCGTTCGGTCTCGCGCACATCGATCCGTCCCGGGTGATCAACGCCTTCCCGGACCTCGTGCCGGGCACGGAGGGTTGCCCGCGCGCGTGCAGTCACGACGAGCAGGACTGCGCGCTGGACCAGTGGGTCGCTGACGGGCACGCCGACCCGGCGCGGCTCTACTCCCTGCGCAGGCTGCTCTCGACGCGCGAACGACGGGAAGGCGACTGACCTCCGCGTTGTTTGCGCCCCCGCCCACCCGGTAAGTGCATAATCGCACCGAGTCGGACCCAGACCAGACGAGATCAGCCGAGAACAGACGAAGCGGTCACGGAACGTGGGCACACGGGAGGACGAGACATGGCGTGGCTGCTGGTGGTCGTGGCGGGGCTTCTGGAGACAGGATTCGCCGTCTGTCTGAAACTCTCGCACGGCTTCACCAGACTCTGGCCCACGGTCGCGTTCTGCGTCTTCGCCCTCGGCAGCTTCGGCCTGCTGACCCTCTCCCTGAAGAAGCTCGACGTGGGCCCCGCCTACGCCGTCTGGACGGGCATCGGCGCGGCCGGCACCGCGATCTACGGGATGATCTTCCTCGGCGACATCGTGTCGACCTTGAAGATCGTCTCGATCAGCCTGGTGATCGTGGGGGTCGTGGGACTCCAACTCTCGGGCTCGGCCCACTAGTTCCGGCCCAGTGGTGCCGGCCCACTGGTTCGGCCCCCACACAACTCTCCGGGCAACAGCTAGCCGAGGGGTCGGCTGAGCTGTCGGGGCAGCGCCGTGCGCACGAGGTCCGTGACTCCGCCGTCGGCCGGGGGCGCCGCCACGCACGAGAGGGCGAGCCGCACCGCGAGTTCACAGGACCTGGCCAGCTCCGCCTGGTCCGCCTTGGGGGCGCCCGGCGCGGACAGCACGGCCACGGCCCGCTCGCGCACCAGGGCCACGAAGTCGGCGGGCGCGGGCAGCGGGCCGTCCGCGCGGCGCTGCGCGGGCACCGCGGAGGACGAGCGCACCGCCGCGAGCGTCGGTGACGGCAGCCGCTCGCTCCAGCAGCCGGTGAGCATGGCGCGAATCAGCGCATTGTTGCGGGAGGCCGCCACGGTCCACTCGGCGGTCGCGGCCAGCCGGTCCCGGGAGTCCGCAGGGGTGGCCAGTGCCCGTTCGACGCCCGCCAGATAGCCGTCCACTTCCCTGCGGACCAGGGCCCTGGCGAGCCCGTCCTTGCTGCCGAACTCGTTGTACAGCGTCTGACGTGACACTCCGGCCACCGCCGCCACGTCCACCATGCGTACGGCCGACCACGGCCGACGCACCAGCGCCTTGTAAGCGGCGTCCAGCAAGTTCTCCCGCGCTGCAGGCATCATCGCCTCCCTGAATACGAGCGGGCGGCTCTGGCCCTCAGATTTGACGCGCATCAAGTCACTGTCAAGGGCTCACGGCACCCCCGAGGGGCGCACACCGGCCAACGTGCGCGGCACGATTTTCCGCACGCGGCAACAGCCCCCACTCATGTGCCCACCCCGGCGAACCCCATACGTACCGCCGCCTCCGCCGGTCCGACCCCCGACCCCTGTAGCCCCGCACCGACCTCGGCGGATACCGTTCGCCACATGGCCGATTACCTCGACGACCTCCGCCTCGCCCACGTCCTCGCGGACGCCGCCGACGCGACCACGATGTCCCGCTTCAAGGCCCTCGACCTCAAGGTCGAGACGAAGCCGGACATGACCCCGGTGAGCGAAGCCGACAAGGCCGCCGAGGAACTCATCCGCGGCCAACTCCAGCGCGCCCGCCCCCGCGACGCCATCCTCGGCGAGGAGTACGGCGTCGAGGGCACCGGGCCGCGCCGCTGGGTGATCGACCCGATCGACGGCACCAAGAACTACGTCCGAGGCGTCCCTGTCTGGGCCACCCTGATCTCTCTCATGGAAGCGGCCGAGGGCGGCTACCAGCCCGTCGTCGGCGTGGTCTCCGCCCCCGCGCTCGGCCGCCGCTGGTGGGCCGCCAAGGGCCACGGCGCCTTCACCGGCCGCAGTCTGAGCTCGGCCTCCCGCCTGCACGTCTCCCGCGTCGCCGACCTCTCGGACGCCTCTTTCGCGTACTCCTCCCTCAGCGGCTGGGAGGACCGCGGCCACCTCAACGGCTTCCTTGACCTGACCCGCGAGGTGTGGCGCACCCGCGCGTACGGCGATTTCTGGCCGTACATGATGGTCGCCGAGGGCTCCGTGGACATCTGCGCCGAACCCGAGCTGTCCCTCTGGGACATGGCCGCCAACGCGATCATCGTCACGGAGGCGGGCGGCAGCTTCACCGGCCTCGACGGCCGCCCCGGCCCGCACAGCGGCGACGCGGCGGCCTCGAACGGCCTCCTCCACGACGAGCTGCTGGGCTATCTGAACGAGCGCTACTGAGCCCTGGAATGATCCGGGGCGCCCCGAACTGACCACGCACGCCCTCTTGTTGACCTCCGCTTTACCTGCCACATTGAGAGTCCCCCCACTTGTGAACTTGTGAATCCTTGAACAAGGCGTTCCGGGATTCCCTAGGAGGTGGCTGAACTCCATGCTCGTCCGCGACGCCATGACCACAGTGGTCCTCACCATCGGCCCCGATCACACCCTCCGCCAGGCCGCCGCCCTGATGGCGGCTCGCCGGGTCGGCGCGGCCGTGGTCCTCGACCCGGACGCCGGCGGACTCGGCATCCTGACCGAACGCGACGTCCTCGTCTCCGTGGGCCTCGGCCAGAGCCCCGACACCGAGCGCGCCCACGCCCACACCACCACCGACGTCGTGTTCGCCACGCCGTCCTGGACCCTGGAGGAAGCAGCCCGCGCAATGGCCCACGGCGGCTTCCGCCATCTGATCGTCATCGACGAGGGCGCCCCCATCGGCATCGTCTCGGTCCGCGACATCATCCGCTGCTGGGCACCCGCCCGACAGCCCGCACCGGCGTAGCCGCGCCCGGACGCACGAACGGGCCGGGAGTCTCCTACGAGACCCCGGCCCGCCCCAACGACAAGCGGTCCAACCCCGGTCAGCCGCACAAGGCCTGGACTGCGGCCTCCAGGCGCTTGCCGAAGCCTTCATCGATCGAAGCCAGATCCTACATTGGACAAAATCCAAGTCAAGTCAAGCTCCAAATTCACACCCGTTCGGGAACTGTTTCCGCTTGCTGTTACGCTGACCGGTATGAGTGACCTTCTGGAGCGGCTGCGCGGACGCGGATGGCGTATGACCGCGCAGCGGCGTGTCGTGGCCGAGGTCCTCGACGGCGAACACGTCCATCTGACGGCCGACGAGGTGCACGCGCGCGCTGTCGCCAAGCTGCCCGAGATCTCCCGGGCGACCGTCTACAACACCCTCGGCGAGCTGGTCTCCCTCGGTGAGGTGCTCGAGGTCGCCACGGACCGGCGCGCCAAGCGGTACGACCCGAACGCGCACCGTCCACACCACCACCTGGTCTGCGCCCGGTGCGGCACGATCCGTGACGTGCACCCGACCGGCAACCCCCTGGCGGACCTCCCCTCCTCCGAGCGCTTCGGCTTCACCGTCTCGGACGTGGAGGTCACCTACCGGGGCGTCTGCCCGAACTGCACCCAGGCGTAGCACCACCGCCGCCGCACGGAAAAGCCCCGGCCGTACAACGGCCGGGGCTTTTCCGTGCCCCCTGAAAGCGAACCAGAACGAAAACACCGATGGCCCGGAACCTTGAGGTTCCGGGCCATCGGCCTTCAGTAGCGGGGACAGGATTTGAACCTGCGACCTCTGGGTTATGAGCCCAGCGAGCTACCGAGCTGCTCCACCCCGCGTCGATGAACAGAACACTACGTCACCCGCGCCGACCAGAGCAAATCCATTAACCCCCAGACCAAACCCGACGCAGCCGAGGGCACTCGTACCCCTGGACCGGCACGCGTGGGCGCTGCGGCACCCGGCTAGCGCGGCCCCGGCACAACTGCGGGCAGTCGTGCCGCTGGGGCGATGGGGGCACCTCCCGCTCGAGCGAAGCCGAGAGTGGGGGAGGGTGGGCGCAGCGGCACCCCGCGGAGCGCGGGTGAGCGAGACCCCGCCCCACGTCCAGCACGCACCCCCGGGCACCCTCGGAGCCCCGGACCACACCGCCGCCCCGGCACCGCGGCACCCCCTCAGCTCCCCGCCCCACTCACCTACGCCGACAACTCGTCCCGCAACGCATCCCGCAACCGCGCTGCCCGCTCCGCCACCTCAGCCGGCCCGAGCGCCACGGCCCGATCGGCCCACCGCTTCCCCTCCACCAGCTCACCCCGACGCGCGTAGACGAGAGCGAGCCGCAACGCCGCCCGTCCATGCCCCGCGTCGGCGGCCCGAGCCCACCACACGGCGGCCTCCGGCTCACTTCCCTCCCGAGCCAGCAGCAGCCCCAGATTGAACGCGCCGTTCCGCGATCCCGACTCCGCCGCGACCCGGTACCACCGCGCGGCCTCGACCACGTCCCCCCGCCCGGCCGCCAGCATCCCGACGCGCACCTGCGCCCGCCGATGCCCCTGCGACGCGGCCCGCTCGTACCACTCCTCGCACTCGTTCTTCTCCCGCACCGGCTCGCCCAGTTCGTGCGCGGGCGCGGGCGGCCGCCGCGCGTCGAGCACGGCAGCCAGCCGGTACGCGGCCTCCGCGCTGCCCCCACCGGCGGCGCACCGCAGATGCCGCTCGGCGGCGCGCTCGTCACCGTCCCGCAGTCGCGCTATGGCGACCTGGAGCGCCGCCTCGGTGTGCCCGGCGGCAGCCGCCCGCTCGTACCAGACCAGCGCCGTCGCGTCGTCGCCCCGCCCGGCGAACAGGATGCCCAGGTTGAAGGCGGCGTCGACGCTCCCGGCCTCGGCGGCCTTGGAGAACCACGGCTCCGCACCGGACGCGTCGCCGACCTGGAGCAGCAGGATGGCCAGTGCGTTCGCCGCCTCCCGGTGTCCGGCGTACGCGGCGCGCCGGTACCACTGCTCGGCCTGCGCGGTCCGCCCCTGCTCGGCGCAGAGCAGCCCCAGGTTGTACGCGCCGTTGACGTCCCCGGCGTCCATCGCGGCCCGGTACCAGCGCTCGGCGGTCTGCGTCTCGCCGCGCTCGGCGTGCAGCGCGCCCAGCGCGTTCGCCGCGTTGCCGTTGCCGTCCTGGGCGGCCCGCAGCCACCACACGGCCGCGCTCTCCGTGTCACCCGCATCCCGCAGCAGGAACCCGAGCGCGCACGCGGCGCGCGGCTCACCGTGCTTCGCGGAGGTCAGGTACCAGCGACCGGCCTCCTTCAGCTCCCCGCGCCGCTCCAGGATCGCCCCGAGGTGCAGCGCGGCCCGCCGGTGCCCGCGCGCGGCGGCCTGCCGGTACCACTGCTCCGCCTCCTCGGCGGCCTCCGCCCCGACACCGTTGTCGGTGGCGCGCTCCCCCGCGCCCACGGCCTGCCCGCCGCCGTCCCGCCCGGCGGCACGGCCCTCGCGGGGGCCGCTCCCGATCTCGAGCGCCGCGCGCGCGATCTTCCGTCCTTCGCGCACGGCGGTGCGCTCCTCCTGCTCCGCGCGCTGGTCGAGCGTACGCGCGAGCCGGTACGCGGCCTCGCGGTGCCCGCGCTCGGCGGCCACTCTCATCCACCGCTCGGCGGCGGCGTCACTGCGGTGCTCCAGCAGGTCGGCGAGCGCGTACGCGCCCAGGGCGTGCCCCTGCTCGGCGGACTGGCGCAGCCAGTACTCGGCGGCCGGTTCGTCACCGCGCTCGCGATGGTGGCGGCCGAGCGCGTGCGCGGCGGCGGCGGAACCGGCGACGGCCGCGACCCGCCACCAGTCGGCGGCCTCGTCGGCGTACCCCCGCTGGTGCAGCAGGACACCCAGGTTGTTGGCGGCCGCCCGGTCCCCGGCCGCGGTGGCGGCCCGCAGACAGGGCTCGGCTCCGTCCAGGTCGCCGCGGCGCAGGAGCATGGCGCCGAGGACACTCATCGCCTCGGTGTCACCGGCTTCGGCGGCGAGCCGCTGACGCGCCTCCTCGACGGCGTCGCCCGTCTCGTCCTCGTCCGCGACCCCCGCGGACTCGACCGACGAGGCGGACTCGGCGGGCAGCACGAAGTCGGCAGGCAGCGCAATGTCGGCAGGCAGCGCAAACCGCCCTGTCTCCAACAGAGTTGCCTTGTCCCCCATAACGTCCATCGTCGCACCACCTGCAACCTGGGTACACCTGGTATACCGCAGCCATTGAGGTCACTACAGCGTTTTGTCGACATGCCCACAGAGCGACAAGTCAAACACAGATTGCCCGAGCATCCCGACCAACACGTTGAAGGCCCGGATCCTTTAGAGGATCCGGGCCTTCAACTTCAGTAGCGGGGACAGGATTTGAACCTGCGACCTCTGGGTTATGAGCCCAGCGAGCTACCGAGCTGCTCCACCCCGCGCCGTTGCGTTGCAACCGTACCACGGCGCGGGACGGAGCCTTGAATCAGCCGCTTCCGGAGCCTCCGTCGCCGCTCTGGTCGCTGTCCTCACTGCCGCTGCCGCCGGTCTCGTCGGCCTTGGACTGCGCGTCCTCGGCCCGCTTCAGCGCGTCCTCCAGATCCTGTTGGGCCCGGCCGTAGGCCTCCCAGTCGCCGTCCTTGAGGGCCTGCTGTCCCTCGTCGAACGCCTTCTGGGCTTCCTGCAGGGCCTGTTGGACCGTCGGATCGCCCGACGTCGGCGGCTCGTCGGTGCCTTCGTCGGGGTCGTCCGGCGGTGGCTCGGTCGGCGTGCCCTCGGTTTCGAACACCTTGTTGAGCGCCGCGTCGAGGGTGTCCTCGAAGGCCGTGTTGCCGCCGTAGGTGACCAGGACCTTGCGCAGCAGCGGGTACTTGAGTCCGCCGCCTCGCACATAGACGGGCTCCACGTAGAGCAGTCCGCCGTCGAGCGGGACCGTCAGGAGGTTGCCGTACTCGACCTCCGAGTCACCACGCTTGAGCAAGCTGATCGTTTCGGCGATGTCCTGCTGGGAGTTGAACTGGCTCTGGACCTGTTTGGGTCCGTCGATGGCCTCGCTCGTCGGCACCTTCAGGATTCTGATCTTGCCGTAGTCCTTGGTGCCCGCCTCGGCGTTGACCGCCATGAAACCACTGAGGTTGTCACGGCCGTTCGGTGTGAACGTGGTGGTCAGCGAGAACGCCTGCTCCTGTTGACCGGGCATCTTCATGCTCAGGTAGTACGGCGGCACCGCGTTGCCCGACGTGTTGGTCGGGTCGTCCGGAACCTGCCACACCTCGCTGCCGCTGAGGAACGTGTCCGCGTCCTTGACGTGGTAGCGGGTCAGCAGTTCGCGCTGGACCTTGAACAGGTCCTGCGGGTACCGCAGATGGGCTTCCAGGGACGGGGAGATCTCCTTCTTCGGCTCCACCGTGTTCGGGAACGCCTTCATCCAGGTCTTCAGGACCGGATCCTGGGTGTCCCACTGGTAGAGCTTGACCTCACCGGTGTACGCGTCGACGGTCGCCTTCACCGAGTTGCGGATGTAGTTGACCTGGTTCTGCTGGGCCACCACCGCGCGCTGGCTGTTGTCCGCGGTCAACGAGTCGGCCGTCGTGTCACCCAGGGTGGTGCGGGAGGCGTAGGGGTAGCCGTTGATCGTCGTGTACGCGTCGACGATCCACTGGATCTCCCCGTCGATGACTGCCGGATAGGCGTCGCCGTCGATGGTCAGCCATGGGGCTACCGCCTCGACGCGCTCCTTGGGCGTGCGGTTGTAGAGGATCCGTGAACCCTCGCCGATGGCGCCGGAGTAAAGGATCTGCGGCTCGTTGAACGCCACCGCGTACGCGGCCCGGTTGACCGGGCTGGTGAGGTTGACCCCTCCGTCGCCCTTGTAGCTGGTGGTCTTCTCACCGCTGTCGTCGGAGTAGTCGATCTCCTTCTGGGGCCCGCCGACGATCGAGTACTGGGTGGTCCTCTCGCCGTAGTAGACCCGCTGCTGGTACTTGCCCAGGTCGCCCTTGGACGGCAGGTCGGACTCGGTGAACACCGGGCGGCCACCGGAGGTGGCCTCGGTGCCCTTGGCCGCGACCACCCCGAAGCCGTGGGTGTAGCGGAAGTGGTCGTTGATCCAGTTGTTCTTCGGGATGCCGGCGAGGTTCAGCTCGCGCAGACCGATGACCGTGTCCTGCTCCGCGCCGTCCTCATTGCTGTACCGGTCGACGTCCAGGTTCGTGGGGAACGCGTAGTAGTTCCTCATCTGCTGGAGCTGCTGGAACGTCGGCGAGACGATGTTCGGGTCGAGCATGCGGATGCTGGCCGTGGTGTCGGCGTCCTTGCGGAGCTTGGCCTTGTCCGTGGTGTCGCTCACACCCGAGTACTCCTCGACGTCGGTCCCGTCGATGCCGTAGGCCTGTCGGGTCGCCGCCAGGTTCTTCTCGACGTACGGCGCTTCCTTGGCCTGCTCGTTCGGCTGGACCTGGAACTTCTGCACGATGGCCGGGTACAGCCCCCCGATGAGGATCGCGGAGAGGACCATCAGACCGAAGCCGATGACCGGCAGCTGCCAGGTGCGCCGCCAGATGGTGGCGAAGAACAGCAACGCGCAGATCACGGCGATGCAGAACAGGATCGTCTTGGCCGGCAGGTACGCGTTCGCGTCGACGTACCGCAGGCCGGTCCAGTTGCCCGTGGCCTTGAAGTCGCTGGACTTCACCGCGAGCCCGTAGCGGTCGAGCCAGTAGGCGACCGCCTTCAGGGCGACGAAGATACCGAGAAGCACCGACAGGTGCCCGGTGGCCGCGGCGGTGGCACGCGCGCCCGGCGAGGTGACCCTGAGGCCGCCGTAGAGGTAGTGCGTGAGCGCGGCGGCGATCACCGAGAGCACGGCGGCGGCGAAGCCGAAGCCGAGCAGGAAGCGGTACCAGGGCAGGTCGAAGGCGTAGAAGGCCACGTCCAGGCCGAACTGGGGGTCCTTCTGCCCGAAGGGCACCCCGTTCACCCACATCAGCCAGGTGCGCCACTGCCCGGAGGCGGAGGCGCCGGCGATGAGACCCACCAGGGAGGTGATCCCGAGGAGCAGCCACTTCTTGTAGGGCGCGATGCCCATGCGGTACCTGTCGAGACTCTGCTGCTCCATCGACATCGCGCTCAGCGGCGGCCGCAGCCGGTGCGCCAGCCAGATGTTGAAGCCGACCGAGGCCGACATCAGCAGCCCGAAGACGAAGAAGAGCCCGATCTTCGTCCACAGCGTGGTGGTGAAGACGGAGGAGTACTTCACCGAGCGGTACCAGAGCCAGTCCGTCCAGAACCCCGCGAACATGACGAACGCCATGCCGAGGACGGCAAGGACGCCCAGCGTCATGAGCAGGGTCCGGACACGTCGGGACGGTCGGCCCACTCTGATCCGCGGCCCCGTCGGGCCTCCGCCGCGGTCCGGCATCTGGAAAGCCAAGGTGCGCACCTCGAAGTTCGCTGTCGATACGTCAGGCCCGCGTCTACGGACCCTCCAGCGGGCCCCGTGATCGTAGGGGCCTCACCTATGCAACTTACTCACGCTTTACTCGGTTCCCGCTTCCGGGAACGAACGAGGCAGGATTGTGACCATGTCCAACACTCCCATGGCAGCGAACCCCCTCACCCGGGCGGTGCTCGAGATCGACGAGTACGCCTCGGGCCTCGGCTGGGACCAGCCCGCTCGCCTCTTCGCCCTGGTGGATACCGCGCGTCTGCGGTCCCAGGAACCCGCCCTCGCGGCTCAGCTCGGTCTGCAGGACGAGTCCGAGACCGTGGGTCTCACCCCGATCGAGCAGGACGAGATTCCCGCGGGCAAGGCGCTGGACGAGTTCCTCGGCACCATCGCCTGGCCCGACGCGGTGGTCGGCTGCGCCCTGACCGTGGAGCGGCTGATGCTGCCGCCGTCCGCCGAGGCGTCCGTCCCGGAGAACCTGGACGGGGCCCGGCTCACCAAGTGGGTGGCCTCCCACCCCGACCGCCAGGAGGTCCGGATGACGGTCGCCGTCCTGCGCGACGGCTCCCGCGACTCGGCCCTGCGCCTGCGTGAGAAGGACACCCCGACGGAGGTCCTCACCGGCCCCGAACTGGTCCCGGGCCTGGCGGAGGCCCTGTCCGCGACCTTCGTGGACTGATCCCCCGCCGCACGACGCTCGGGCCCACGACACTCGGATCTCCGACGATCCGATCTACGACTGTGGGGGCGCCCTCCGGCCCGGAGGGCGCCCCCACTCGCGCGTGCGCCGTCACTGCGCTCCTGTCAGCCCTTGGTGGTGCACTTCGGCAGATCGGCCGTGTCGCCGGAGCGGATGTCCTCGAGAGCCCCGAGGGCGTCCTCGATGGTGTCGACCTTGACGAGGGTGAGTCCGTCGGGGGTGTCCTTCGCGGCCGTGGCGCAGTTGCCCTTGGGCGTCAGGAAGTACTCGGCGCCCTTGTCACGCGCGCCGACCGTCTTCATCTCGATGCCGCCGATGGGGCCGACCTTGCCCTCGTCGTCGATCGTGCCGGTGCCGGCCACGAACTTGCCGCCCGTCAGATTGCCCGGAGTCAGCTTGTCGTAGATACCGAGGGCGAACATCAGTCCGGCGCTCGGGCCGCCGACATCCGCGAGCTTGATGTCGATGGTGAACGGGAAGGTGTGGTCGGTCCCGGCGGAGATCCCGACGATCGCCCGCTGCTCGCCCGTGTCGTCGGACTTGGCCGTGGTGATCGTGACCGTCTCGGTCTCGGTCGCGGTCCTGTTCGCCTTCTCGGCGGCGGCCTGTGCCTTGGCGGGCACGATGACGAAGTCGACGTCCTCGCCGGGCTTGTGCTTGGTGACCAGCTTCGCGACGTCCTCGGGCGCCTTGACCGCCGTGCCGTCGACGGACTTGATCACGTCACCGGCGTGCAGCTTGCCCTCGGCCGGTGAGTCCTTGAGGACGGTGGAGACGATCACCCAGGACTTCACCGGGATGTCCAGCTCCTTCAGGGCGGCGACCTTGGCGCTCTCCTGGGACTGGCTGAACTCCTCGGCGTTCTCCTGAGTCGACTGCTCCTCGGTCTTGCCGTCCGGGTAGAGCGTGTCGTGCGGGACGACCTTGTTGTCGTGTGCCAGCCAGCCGTACACGGCCTCGACGAGGTTCATCCTGTAGTCGGCACTGGTCACACGCACCGTGGTCATGTTCAGGTGACCGGTCGTCGCATACGTCCTGTGTCCCGAGATCTGCAGCACCGGCTCGCCGCCGTGCTCCCCGAGCGTGTTCACCGTCGGCCCCGGCGACATCTCCGAGTACGGCACGGGAATGATCACTCCCGCGCACAGGAGCGCGATCAGCATCAGGGTGGAGGCGAGCATCGTCGCGGTGCGGCGTGGCATGGAACGACAGTACGGGACAGGCCTGTCAGTGCACCGTCGGGGCCGTCCGTCCGGGGGCGGCGGGCGTGGGCACTAGCCGCCGGTGTGGGACCGCTCCATGGCCTCGCGGAAGCGCGAGTATCCCGCGAGCTCGGTGCCGTCCTCGATGCTCCTGCGATTCCGGCCGGCCCAGCCACCCCACAGTCCGGCACCGATCGCGGCCACCAGTGGAATCAGCAACCAGGCGAGCGCCGCCATGCCGCCTCCCAACCCCTATGAAGCAACCACAACTGACTGATCAGCAGATTATCCGTCCGTCCCGTCAACGCTCTCTCCGGGGGCCGGGTTACGCAACCGGAAGCACATGGAGGATTCCGGCCACGCCATCAACAAGCTCCGACCCGCCCTCCCGTCGCCCGACCACCGCCCCCCACCGACGGCGCTACGCGCCGACCCATTCATCGGTGCCGTCGGAGAACTTCTGGTGCTTCCAGATGGGCACTTCGTGCTTCAGATCGTCGATCAGTCTGCGGCACGCCTCGAAGGCCTCGCCCCGATGCGGACAGGACACGGCGACGACCACGGCCAGGTCACCGACCTTCAGGTCGCCCACCCGGTGCACGGCCGCGAGCGCCCGCACGGGGTAGTCGGCGACCACCTTCTCCGCGATCCGCCGCATCTCGGCCTCGGCCGTCGGGTGGCACGAATAGCCGAGCTCGTCGACATCGGCCCCGCCGTCGTGGTTCCGCACGGTCCCCACGAACAGCGCGGTCCCCCCGGCCGCGTCATCCCCGACCGCCCGGAACACCTCGTCGAGGGAGAGCGCCGTCTCCCGGATCGCGATCAGCTTGACGGGCTCCGCGGCGCCCCGCTCACCAGGGTGATCATCATTCACAGCCATACCCCCATCGTGCCTCACCCGCGCCCCGGACCGGCCGGGGCACCCGTCAACGTCTGCCCCGCGCCTTCCGCGCCCGCCGCACCAGCGCCGCCGTACCCAGCAGCGCGACCGTCGCGCCGGCGGCACCCGCGGCCGTCGCGTCCTTCCGCCCCAACCGCCGCCCGGCCACGGTGTGCCGCCCGGCGACCTCCTCCAGCAGCTCCGCGAGCACTTCCTCGTTCGTCCACAGCGGCCGCCACCCGGCGTCGTGCAACCGGCTCCCGCTCACCACCCACGGGTACATCGTGTACGCCAGGTCCCCCGCCGGTGACGGCGTGAGCCCGATCCGGTGCAGCCGGGCGGCGGCCCCGAGCGCGACCGCGGACGGCAGCTCCATGCGCCGGATCCCGCTGAGCTCCTCGACCTCCTCCTGCTCCAGCCACCCCTCGCACCCGACGGCGAGCTCCCCGTCGACCTTCTCCAGCACGGCGTACTCCAGCGCCCCGCAGAGGTCCTCGACGTGACAGAACTGCCAGGCAGGTCGCGACCCGGCCACCACCAGCAGCCGCGGCGACTCGAAGTACCTGGTCAGCGCCGTGTCCGTCCCTCCGACCAGGGTCGCGGGACGCACCACGGTGACATTGAGGCCGGGATGGGCGCGCGGCGCCCGGCGCGCGAGCCGCTCGATCTCCAGCAGGTCGCCGACCCCCGTGGCCTCGGCGGTCGCCCGCAGCTCGGCGTCCTCCGAGAGCGGCAGCTCGTTGTCGGGCAGTGCCCCGTAGACCATCGCCGACGTGCACAGCACGACCCGGTGCACCCCGGCCGCGGCGGCCGCCGTGAGCACGGTCTGCGTCCCGCGCACGTTGTACGCGCTGCGGGCCGCCGAGTCGGTGCCCAGGTCGAGGTCGACGGCGAGGTGCACCACCACGTCGGCCCCGCGCAGCTTCTCGGCGATCGCCGGGTCCCGGACGTCCAGGATGTGCCACTGGGCGGACGCGCACTCGCCGCGCCGCTCGTCGATGGCGATGACCTGCCGGATCTCGTCGGACTCGGCGAGCCGCTCGGTGAGCAGCGCTCCTACGCCGGACGCGGCACCGGTGACCGCGACGACGGGCCCGCGCACGGCGGGACTGGTTGCGTGGTTTCGCGCTGCGCGAACCTGCGGATCTGGGGAACTCACCGGGCGTCTCCAGCGGTTGTCTTCAGTACGAACGCGGGTGACGCGTACGTACCAGGTGGCATCCATCCTGCCGCAGGCCTTCGGTCGGCGGAGCACCGAGGCCTTAACCCGCCGTGGTGTCTACGCTGGGTGGTGTTCGGGCAGCCGTGCCGTCGGAGAAACCCGATGGCCCTATCAGCCGAGGAATCCCGTGAGTGACACCCCATTCGGATTCGGCCTTCCGCCGGAGGAGCCGGACGACGGCGACGAGGGCAAGAAGAAGGACCAGCAGAGCGGTGGTGGTCAGGGCCCGGCCAACCCGTTCGGTTTCGGGTTCCCCGGGGCCGGCGGCCCCGGCGCCGACAATCCGTTCGCCGCGATGTTCGGTTCCATGAACCCCACCGACCTGGGCGCCGCCTTCCAGCAGCTGGGCCAGATGCTCTCGTACGAGGGCGGCCCGGTGAACTGGGACATGGCCAAGCAGATCGCCCGCCAGACGGTCTCCCAGGGGACCGCCGACGGCACGAAGGACGAGAGCGTCGGCCCCGCCGAGCGCACCGCCGTCGAGGAGGCCGTCCGCCTGGCCGACCTCTGGCTGGACGACGCGACGTCCCTGCCGTCCGGCGCCGGCTCCGCCGTGGCGTGGAGCCGCGCGGAGTGGGTGGAGGCGACCCTGCCCGCCTGGAAGGAACTGGTCGACCCGGTGGCCGAACGGGTCGGCGGCGCCATGGGCGACATCCTGCCGGAGGAGATGCAGGCCATGGCCGGCCCGCTGATCGGCATGATGAAGTCGATGGGCGGCGCCATGTTCGGCCAGCAGATCGGGCAGGCCGTGGGCGTGCTCGCGGGCGAGGTCGTCGGATCCACCGACGTCGGCCTGCCGCTCGGACCGGCCGGCAAGGCCGCGCTGCTGCCGCTGAACGTGGAGGCGTTCGGCAAGGACCTGGGCGTCGGCAAGGACGAGGTGCGGCTCTACCTGGCGCTGCGCGAGGCCGCCCACCAGCGTCTCTTCGCGCATGTGCCGTGGCTGCGCTCGCACCTGTTCGGCGCCGTCGAGGGCTACGCGCGCGGAATCAAGGTCGACACGGCCAAGCTGGAGGACGTGGTCGGGCAGTTCGACCCGCAGAACCCCGAGGAGCTGCAGCAGGCGCTCCAGCAGGGCATGTTCCAGCCGGAGGACACCCCGGCGCAGAAGGCGGCCCTGGCCCGTCTGGAGACCGCCCTGGCACTGGTGGAGGGCTGGGTGGACGCGGTGGTGCACGCCGCCGCGAAGCCGCGTCTGTCGTCCGCGGACGCCCTGCGCGAGACCCTGCGCCGCCGCCGTGCCACCGGCGGTCCGGCCGAGCAGACCTTCGCCACGCTGATCGGTCTGGAGCTGCGCCCCCGCCGCCTGCGCGACGCCTCCCGCCTGTGGGCGTCTCTCACGGACGCGCGCGGTGTCGACGGCCGCGACGCCCTGTGGGCCCACCCCGACATGCTGCCCACCGCCTCCGACCTGGACGACCCGGACGGCTTCGTCCACCGGGAGCAGATGGACTTCTCCGAGCTGGACAAGATGCTCGGCGAGGCCGCCGGGGGCGGTTCCACCGAGAAGCCCGACCTCAAGAAGAAGGACGACGACACCGAGTGAGCCTGCACGACGACGCGGTCCTCGTACTGAAGAGCTACGAGGGCCAGGCCGAGCTGCGCCAGGCGTACCTCGACCACCTCGCGGCCCACTCGGACGGCATGTGGAAGGCGTGCGGCGCCGGACACATCACGGCGAGCGGCCTGGTGATCGACCCCGAGCGCGGCCGGGTGCTGCTCACTCTCCACAGGAAGCTGCGCATGTGGCTCCAGATGGGCGGCCACTGCGAGCCCGGGGACACCGTCCTCGCGGACTCCGCGCTGCGCGAGGCCACGGAGGAGTCCGGCATCGCCGGCCTGAAGCTCCTGCCGGGCGGCCCGGTCCGCCTGGACCGGCATCACACCCCGTGCGCCTGGCATCTGGACGTCCAGTACGCGGCCCTCGCCCCGGCCGACGCGGTGGAAGCGATCAGCGACGAGTCCCTCGACCTGCGCTGGTTCACCTACGACGAGGTCCCGACCGTGGCCGACGATTCGGTCGTCCGCCTGTTGGAGGCCACGCGGGCGCGGCTCTGACCTCGCTCTTTCGCGTGGCGGGGGCGGCCTGTCGGCATGATGCCGCCGGGCGGTGGGCATGCCCCCGCCGGGGGCACGAACGCGGTAAGGGGCGTCCGCAAGGCGGAACGCCCCTTACACATGCGCCCGATCACAGAGGCGCCCGCTCCCTCAAGGGCACGGCCCGCCCGTCCATCGGCGCTTCGCTCAGTTGCGGCTGCCCCCGAGGGAGTTGGCGCTCAGCCCGCCCGCGCCCATGCCGAACTGTCCGAGCACTCCGAACGTCCGCAGGTGCTGCGGCGGAAGCAGCTCGCTCGGCTGTACCAGGACGTGCCCGTGGCCGCCGAAGTGCATCTCCCAGCCCTCACCGGTGGATCCCCTGCGGCGCCACACGGCGGACGTGGAGGTCGGTGCCTGGAGCTGTGTGCGCAGCGAGGTGGACCAGGCGATGACGGCGTCCGAGTCGACACAGATGTTCTTCTCGGGTGTCACCTCGAGCGCAAGCGGCTCTCCCGAGGTCATCAGGACGACCTTGCCGCCGCCGGACAGCTCCAGGTTGTACGCGCCCGCCGAGGCCACCTCGACGGCGCTGTCCACGGCGACGATGCCGACGTTCAGGGAGCCGTCGAACGCCAGGACGGCGGAGGAGTCGACGGTGATGCCGCTGCCGACCTCCATGATGTGCAGGTACTGCGCGAAGTTGGCGAGATACACGATCCCGTTGCCCTTGCAGCGCATGAGTTCGAGCCGCTCGCCGGTCATCCGCTCGGCGTTGCGCCAGCTGCGGTTGCGGTACTGGCTGTCGAAGTCGACCTGCCCCTCGAACGCGACCATGGCGCCCTGACGAGCCAGGACGGGACTGCTGCCGATGGTGATGTCGGTCTTGAGCAGTTGCGGGTTCTGCAGTGTGTAGCGCTCGGTGTGGTTCACCGGGATGTGCGCGAAGAGTGTGCTGTGCATGGTGTGCTGTTCTCCTCTCAGCCCCGGTCAGCCACGGATCTTGAAGCGGTCGCCGGTGTCCTCGCTGGGCTGGACGACCACGAAGCCCCGCCCCTTGAACCCGATCTGGAAGGCCTCCCCGCTGCCCCGGCCGATGAGCGCGCCGGCCTTGATGGTGCGACGGGCCTTCATGTCGAGGCCGTCGGTCCAGGCGATCAGCGCGTCCGGGTCGACGTAGGTCTCCCGTTCGGCGCAGTCGAGGGAGATCGGCACGCCCCGGCTGACCAGGGCGACCCATCCCGTGCCCCGGATCACGAGGTTGGTGAGGCCCGAGCCGGAGAGCTTGGCGAGGCCCTTGACCGGCTCGATGGAGAGCTGGAGTGAGGCGTCGCAGGCCAGCAGGGTCGGCCCGTTGACCGACAGCGCCTCGTTGTTCAGGTGGAGGACGAGGACGTCACCACCGTAGTCGGCGAGGTACAGGTCCCCGTCGCCGCGGCAGAGCATCAGCTTGCCGCCCTCGCCGGTGACCATCTCCTCCGCGCTGCGCCGCAGCGTGGCGGGCGGGCCGTCGAACTGCACGTAGCCGTCGTACGCGATCATCGAGCCGGCCTTGGCCAGGAGATCCTGGCCGGTGACCATGGTGACCTTGAGCGTCTTGGAGCTGTGCACGCTCATACGGACGCCGGTGGAGGCGGAGCGGTGCGCGTTGAGTGTCTGGAGGTCCATGCTCTGCCTCACACCTCGAAGGGCTGGACGACGACGAAGTTGCCGGGGGCGCCGCGGAACTGGAGGTTGACGGCCTCCTGGGTCTGCCGGGCGTACCCGGAGCGGCGCAGCCTGAGCGACGTCGTGGTGACGGCCTGTGCACCGGCGGACCAGGCGATGACGGCGTTGCCGTCGACGTAGGTGGCCGGTCCGACGGGCAGCACGACGGGAAGGCCGCGCGTCTTGACGACGACCGCTCCCGTACCGGAGAAGAGCATGCTGAACAGGCCGCCGCCGGGCAGTCCCGCGCCCTCGATACGGCGGATCTCGGTGTCCAGTGACTCGTCGAAGGCAAGCACTCCGCGCGCGCTGGTGTAGAGCTGCTCGTTCTCCAGGCGGATCACGAAGAGGTGACTGCCCTCGTCGGCGAGGAACACCTCACCGTCCCCGGAACATCGCATGAGGGCCATGCCCTGGCCGGTGAGCTGGCCCGTCAACTTGCCGAGCAGGCCGGAACCCTTGTGGGCGAAGTCGATGTCGCCCTGGTAGGCGACCATGCTGCCCTGCTTGGCGAGGATGTTGGCGCCCTTGGTGAGCGTCGCCCGCACCAGCTGCGGATTCTGCTCGGTCCAGCGGTCCCCGACGGGGGCCTCGGAGTACTTCGTCAGAACGACTCGCAGCCCTGCCTCCGGCGGCACCGGCGCGAGCTGCGTCCCGCCGCCGAAAGGCTGTGCCTGGCCCGGGAAGGCACCCGGGGCGCCCGGGGGCGTGAACGGGCTGCCTTGCGGAGCCACTCCCGGCGGGGTGAAGGGGCCGCCCTGTGGCGCGGCACCGGGAGGCGTGAAGGGCCCACCCTGCGGCGGGGCGCCGGGCGGGGTGAACGGGCCGCCCGGCGGCGGGGCGGCCGGGGGCGGAACGGTGCCGCCGGGCGGCATGTGCAGGGGCGCGGCGATCGTCGGAGCGGCGTGCACGGAGGGCGAGGGCGCCGGGGGCGCGAACGGCTGCGCGGGCGCCGGGGCAGCCGGAGCCGCGGGGGCGCCGAACGCGGGCGGGGCGAAGCCGGGCGCGGCGTCGGCCTGCGGCTGCTGCGGTGCGGCGGGCTGCTCCTCGGCGACCTCGCCGCCGAAGTTCTTCAGCAGCGCGTCGAGGCCGCCGTCGAAGCCCTGCCCGACGGCCGCGAACCGCCAGACGTCCTTCAGGTAGAAGTCGCCCAGCATCACGGCACGCTCGGTGGAGAACTCCGAGCCGTCGAACGGATACCTGGCCACTTCCTCGCCGCCCGCGACGATACGGACGTAACCGGGGGCTATCTGCGACATCTGCCCGTTGCCGTCGATCGTCGCCGTGAAGGACAGCTTCTGGATCTGCGGCGGGATCTTGTCGAGGGTGACACGGAAGGACTCGGTGTCACCCGACTGGGCGCCCAGGAGCTGGATGGACTCCTCGGGGGTCTTCGGCTGGTTGAAGAAGACGAAGTAGCGGTCGTCCGAGAGCCGTTCGTCGGCGTCCAGTCCGAAGCAACTGATGTCGAAGGTCAGCCCGGGGGCGGAGATCTGTACGCCTACATACAGATCCGTACCCGCGGTGAGGTCACTGATCTTGGCCTTGTGGCCGCGTTGGAATTCCCTGGCCATGCGTAACGACCGTCCCCCATCCCGAAAGTGCGTGCGCCTGCGAGTGCGTCGCGTCAGGCTAACCGCAAAGTCCTGGGGCGTACGAGGCCGGTACAGAGACGGTACAAAAGCGCGACTTCGGTCACCGGTTCCACAAACGCACACGCGCGCGTGAAGCGCCTGTTCCGTGGCACCCCCGCCCGGGGCACCCGCCGCGCGGCGCCTTCGGGCCGCAGGTCACGGGCCGTTTCCCAGCGAACGGCCGCGCGAGGTGTCACTCATCCCGTGTGACGGGCAGGTGGGGCAGCCGGTCGGCGGCGACCACCCCTTCGAGGTAGCCCCGAGCACGCTCGGTGCGCGGATAGGCGTCCAGCAGCTGCCAGAAGCGGGGGCCGTGCCCCGGTACGAGCAGGTGTGCCAGTTCATGCAGGAGGACGTAGTCGACGACGTACTCCGGCATGCCCTGCAGCCGGTGCGAGAGGCGGATGCTGCCCTCGGCCGGGGTGCACGATCCCCAGCGGGTGTTCTGGTTGGTGACCCAGCGCACGGACGTGGGCCGGGCGCGACCGCCGAAGTACTGGTCCGAGAGCCGGGCGGCCCGCTCCGACAGCTCGGTGTCGCCGAGGCGCCTCTTGCTCTCCTGCGCGGCCAGCTTGTCGAGCATGACCGTCACCCAGCGCTGCTCCTCCGCCTCGGACATCCTTGCGGGGATGAGCACGACGGTGCGATCGCCCTCGCGGTACGCGGAGACCGTTCTGCGCCGTCGCGCGCTCCTGCGAACCTCGATCGCGCTCGCCCCCGAGCCGCTCGGCGGCTGGCTCGTCGTGCTGCGCGGTGGCTTCGCGGCGCGGTGCAGTGGGTCGGCGGGCACGCCCCGACGTTACCCGCTGCACACGGGGGAAGTCCCGCCTCCGGGACGGTTCGATATCGATCCGCACCCCGAGCGCCCGATTTGTGCGACGAATGCCGTCACCTGTGGACAACTCTCGACAGGCATCGTCGCTGTCCGTGCATGCTGGCATTCGTCGGCGGACCAGGCACTCGCACCGTCGGCGGACAGAACCGATCTCTGGCTACGGGGGCCGATCATGCATCCGATGGTGAAGCCCGCGCTCCGGCGCGGCTGGCGGGATCTCAACACCGTGCAGTTCGGTCTGGCACCGGCGCACGCCATGGTGCTGGGCCCGATGGACACGACGACAGGCAGTTTCCTCGCCCTGCTCGACGGCACACGGGGGTTACCGCTCCTGCGTGAAGAGGGACGCCGCATGGGTCTGCCGGACGGCCATGTGGACGGTCTGGTGGAGCGCCTGTCCCGGTCCGGCCTGCTGGACGACGCGACGGGCGGCGGCCCGGCCGCTGACGACCTGCGCGGCAAGCCCGACGTCCTGGACCGACTGCGGCCCGACGCCGCCACGCTCTCTCTGATCACCTCCGAGCCGGGCGACGCCATGGGTCGTCTGGCCGCGCGCCGATCACTGAGAGTGCAGGTGCGGGGTGCGGGGCGGGTGGGATCGGTGCTCGCCTCCCTGTTGTCGGGTGCGGGGGTCGGCGGGGTCGACGTCCGCGATGTCGGCCGGGTGGAGCCGTGTGACGTGGCACCGGGCGGGCTGTCGGCCGAATCGATCGGCGAACGCAGGGACGCGGCGGCCCGGCGGGCCGCCCGGCACGCGGCGCCCGGTCGTCCGCCACGAGGTCGCCGAGGCTCCCGGCCCCCTTCCGCCGAATCGGCAGAAGAACGGACACGGGACCGTCTCCGCGAGGAGTCCGGGTTCTCGCTGGTGATCCTCGCCCCGCGGGACGGTGTCGATGTCCACGCTCCCAGGCCCATCGCCGCCGAGCCGCTGGTCGCCTCGGGTACGCCACACCTCTACGCGGGTGTGGTCGAGGGGACGGGCGTGGTCGGCCCTCTGGTCCTGCCCGGTGAGACGGGTTGCGCGGGCTGCCTGGAAGAGAGCCGCACCGATCGCGACGAGACATGGCCGCGGCTGGTCGCACAGTGGCGGTCCGGACGTCCGCACCAGCTGGAGGCGTGCGACCTGGCCCTGGCCACGACGGTCGCCGGACTGGCCGCGGCGCATGCGCTCGCCTTCCTGGACGGGCGGACTCCGTCCAGCGTGGGCGCCCGCTGGGAGGTCTCGCTACCGGGGTTGGACTGGCACCCGCGTCCGGTGTGGCCGCACCCCACATGTTCCTGCACAGCCGCTGAAAACGGTGCGGCCGGGAAAGGTAACGGGGAACACACCGCAAAGGAGGGGGATGCGCACGAGACAATGGCGGGGCATCAGCGGTCAACGAGGTTGTCCCGCAAGGCACACGCGGCACGGCCTGCTGGGAGTTGGAGGGCGCATGTCTGATCTTCCCCGGAAGGCGGTCACCCGGACCGCCAAGCTCGCCGCGCTTCCGCTCGGCATCGCAGGCCGGGCCACCTGGGGACTCGGCAAGCGAATCGTCGGCGAGTCGGCGGAGCTCGTGGGCCGTGAACTCCAGCAGCGCACGGCGGAGCAGCTGTTCAAGGTCCTGGGCGAGCTGAAGGGCGGCGCGATGAAGTTCGGGCAGGCCCTGTCCGTCTTCGAGTCGGCGCTTCCCGAGGAGGTCGCGGGCCCCTACCGGGCGGCTCTGACGAAGCTCCAGGACGCGGCACCGCCGATGCCGACCCGCACGGTGCACGCCGTGCTGGAGGAGCGCATCGGTGCGGACTGGCAGGAGCTGTTCCTGGAGTTCGAGGACAAGCCGGCCGCTGCGGCCTCCATCGGCCAGGTGCACCGAGCCGTGTGGCACGACGGCCGAGAGGTCGCCGTCAAGGTGCAGTACCCGGGCGCGGGCGAGGCCCTCCTCTCCGATCTCGGTCAACTCAGCCGGTTCGCGCGTCTACTGGGCCCGTTGATCCCCGGCATGGACATCAAGCCGCTCATCGCGGAACTGCGGGACCGTGTCTCCGAAGAGCTCGACTACGGCCTGGAGGCCCAGGCCCAGCAGGCGCACGCGGAGGAGTTCGAGGACGACCCGGACGTGGTGGTCCCGGCCGTGGTGCACCAGTGCGAGCAGGTGCTGGTGACCGAATGGATGGAGGGCACCCCTCTGTCCGAGGTGATCACCGACGGCACTCAGGAGCAGCGCGACCGGGCGGGCCAGCTGCTGACCCGCTTCCTCTTCTCCGGTCCGGCCCGCACCGGTCTCCTGCATGCCGACCCGCACCCGGGGAACTTCCGTCTGCTGCCGGACGAGAAGAGCGGCTGGCGCCTCGGCGTCCTCGACTTCGGCACGGTGGACCGACTGACGGGTGGCCTGCCGGCCCCGATCGGCGAGGCCCTGCGGCTGACCATCGACGGCGAGGCCGAGGCGGTCTACGAGATGCTCTGTACGGAAGGCTTCGTGAAGGAGTCGATAGAGCTGGACCCGGACGCCGTCCTCGACTATCTGCACCCCATCATCGAACCGGTCCGGGCGGACGAGTTCACCTTCGCCCGCGGCTGGATGCGCAGCCAGGCCGCTCGGATCGCCGACCCGCGCTCCCCCGCCCACCAGTTGGGCAAGCAGCTGAACCTGCCCCCGTCCTACCTCCTCATCCACCGGGTGACCCTGAGCACCATCGGCGTCCTGTGCCAGCTCGGCGCGACGGTCCGTATGCGCGACGAGTTGGAGGAGTGGCTGCCGGGTTTCCTGCCGGAGGAGGAGGGCGAGGGCGAGTCGGCCGCGGAGGCGTAGCCGGTCCGGTCGCGGGCGGGTTCACCACCAGGCCGAGTCCAGCCTGCCTTCGATCGCTCGCAGGTTCTCCCTGGCGCACGTCTCGCAGAAGTAGCGCCGTGCGCCGTTCTCCACGGAACAGATCCACAGAGGTCGGGGGGCGTCGGCGGTGGTGCCGCAGCGGGCGCACACGAGGGTCTGGGGTTCCGCGGCGGGGCCGCCCTGGTCGCTGTCCCCGGAAAGACTCGTCACTCGGCGACGATATCGCCGCCCTCGGCGGATCCGTGGGCACAACGCACCGCGGGGGCCGGTCCCTTCGGACCGGCCCCCGCGGGGAGCCACTGCTGGTGGTGATGTGCCTGTCCAGGCCGGGTCATGCCGGTCGCCGTGTGGCGACTACTGCATGACCGCCATGGCGAGCGCACGGCGGGCGCGCAGCGAGGCACGCTCGGCCCGGCGCTGCATCCGCTGAGCGACCGCCAGGCGCATGGCCCGGCGTTCCTGCTCAGCCTGGTGCAGGCGCTCTGAGGTTCCCCCGAGATGCGGGAAGAGGTGACAGAGGGTCAGATGGTTCTCATGAGAGGAGCATCGACCATGGCTGCACCCAGGAAGTACTCGTTGGAGTTGCGTGAGCGTGCGGTGCGGATGTATCGCACTACGGAGCCGAGGCCGCAGATCAAGAAGCTGGCCGTCGACCTCGGCGTGCACCCGGAGGCCCTGCGCGGCTGGATCCGTCAGGCCGAGGCGGACGCCGGCGAGCGCGACGATCGGCTCACCACCGACGAGCGGGCCGAGCTGGTGGCTCTGCGCAAGGAGAACGCCCAGCTCAAGCGGGCCAACGACGTGCTGCGGACGGCCTCGGCTTTTTTCGCGGCGCAACTCGACCCGACCCGGCCCAGGTGACGGCGCTCCTCGACGAGCATCCCCGCCTGGGAGTCGAGTGCGTACTTCGGGAACTGCACATCCCCTCCTCCACCTACTACCGCTGGCGCCGCGCCGAGCGCGAGCCGTGCGAACGGCGTCAGCGTGACGTCGAGCTGACCGAGCGGATCAAGGAGATCCACACGGATTCCGGTGGCGTCTACGGCTCACCGCGCGTGCACGCCGTCCTCAAGCGGGAGGGCGTCCACGTCGGGCGCAAACGCGTCGAGCGGCTGATGCGCGAGGCCGACATCGCGGGTGTGAGCCCGAGGCGGAAGGGCTTCACGCGCCGGGATCCGAAGGCCACGCTCGCCCCGGACCTGGTGGAGCGGGACTTCACCGCACCCGGGCCGAACCGGCTGTGGGTCACCGACCTGACGATGATCCCGACCGGCGAGGGCCCGTTGTGGCTCTCGGCGATCCGGGACGCGTTCTCCCGCCGTGTGGTGGCCTGGGAGACCTCGGCCCGTGCGGACGCGGACCTGGTGCTGACCACGCTGGAGTACGCGCTCGCGTCCCGCGAGGTCGAGCCCGGCAAGCTGATCCATCACGCCGACCACGGCTGTCAATATACGTCTATCAAGCTCACAACTCGTCTGGTGAGAGCGGGAGTTCAGGCGTCCATGGGGTCGGTCGGGGACTCGTTCGACAACGCGCTCGCGGAGAACCTGTGGATGCTGATCAAGACGGAGTGCGTGCGCGGTCGCGTCTTCGCCACACGTGCCGAGGCGAACCTCGCGCTCTTCGAGTACATCGACGGCTTCTATAACTCCCGGCGCATCCAGCAACGGCTCGGCTGGCTCAGTCCGATCGAGTTCGAGGAGAAGCACTACACCAAGCAGGCGACGGCCGAACCGACGAACCTGAACACCCGTCAACCCACTCTGACCAGCTGATCAGCACCTCCCGCACAGTGGGGGAACCTCACTCGTGCATATGCGCACGAGCCAGGGCTTCTGGCATGAGATGCATCTCTCGGGTCCTGTTCTGGCGCGAGGCGTTCGCACCGGTGGTGGTGAAATCAGGTGTCACGGAGCCGGCGGGCTCGCTCGTGGACGGCTTCATCGGGGCCTGCTTCTTGGGGTCGTGCGTGAGGGGGCGGTCGATCGTTCCGGTGATGTTCATGCCGTGACCGGGTTCTTGCGCGGGCGACCGCGAGGCCGCTTGCGGGCCACGACGACACCCTGGACGAAGAGCTCGCCACCCCAGACGCCCCAGGGCTCACGCCGCTCCTTGGCGCCGGCGAGGCAGGCCTCCATCAGCGGGCAGGTGCGGCAGAGGGACTTGGCGTACTCGACATCGGCCGGCGACTCGGCGAAGAAGACCTCCGGGTCGTAGGAGCGGCAGGGGACGGGTACGCCGAGGTTCTCGATGGCGTCGTCGAGCGCGGTGAGCGGGGTGAGCGGGGTCAAGGTGGAGTCCTCCGTGAGGCCGGGCGGGGGGATCGTTTCGGAAGGCGGTACGGACGGGGCGTGCGCTTCGAGTTGCACGGTTCGTCTTCCTCGTCTGGTCGTTCCGGCTGTTGGCCGGTGGCGGCTGGTACCGGGTTCTTTTCTTGTCCCGAGGCCCCTTCGCTCTGTAGTCCCTGGTCAGGGACAAACAGAAGGGCCGCGGATCCCGGATGGGGTTCCGCGGCCCTGAAGGCGCCGGCCTGATCGTCGATCAGGCTGGATCACTCCAGGGTTCAGGCCCACGGAAGGCCCACATCAGGTGATGCTGCGTCGTCTGCTTCCGGAATCCGGCACCGGCCGCCGCGAAGGCATAGGCCTGGGCCTGTGCCTCTACTGCTGCTTCCAGTGCCTTGGTCGGTCGCTCATTGCGCTCACGGACGGGGAGACCCGCCAGAGACACGGAGGACGCCGGACGGCCGCCACTGATGGCGGACAGAACGGTGCCCAGGTTCGAGACGCCGAGCATGCACAGGGAGACGGCCGAGCGATCGGTCATTTTGACCGTGCTGATGTAGCTGGTGTTGATGCTGATCACTGGACTCGCCTCCTCTCGGCGTCTATGGGAACCGGCGTGAACCGATCCGACGGATATGAAGTACATCACGAAACCAGGGCCTTCGAGAAGGCCGCTGCTCTCGTGCCTAAGAACCTATGGGGATTGCTGGGGCATGCGCAAACTATTTTTTCGACGAGTTCGTATCAGTCGTTCTCGTCCTCGTACCCAGGCTCCCGACCTGCGCAGATGTCGAGAACATCGGCGCCGTAGCGCTGCAGCTTGCGGGCGCGGACGCCGGGGATGCGACCGAGTTCAACCGGAGTGCTCGGCCCCGCTTCCGCGATCGCCATCAGTGTCCGGTCCGTGAAGACACAGAAGTCGGGTTGGCCGCTGCGCTGCGCCTGGGCCGCGCGCCACTCGCGCAGGCGCTCGTAGAGGCCCTCATCCATGTCAGAGGGGCAGTCCTCGCAGCGCATCAGCTTCATCTCGCCGGCATCCCGCAGGGTGCGCCCACAGACCCGGCAGCGGGCCGGGGTCCGGCTGGTGCGGCGTGGCGCCCCCGCCGCGGCACCGCCCCCGAGGTCACCCGTCCGGCCGCCCGGGGAGCCCGGTTCGACGCCCCCGGGGCCGCCCGTGCCGGTCCGTCCCACGGTGGCGGTCGACCCGGGGCGCAGGCCGTTGAGGAATCTGCTGGGGCGGCGGTTGGGACGGCTGCCGGGCGAGCGGGACAGGGCCCAGGAGACGGAGAGGTGTTCGCGCGCGCGGGTGACGCCCACGTAGAGGAGCCGTCGCTCCTCCTCGATCTGTTCGTCCGTCCTCGCGTAGGTGATCGGCATCATTCCCTCGGCGACCCCGACGAGGAAGACGACGTCCCACTCCAAGCCCTTGGCGGAGTGCAGCGAGGCGAGGGTGACGCCCTGGACGGTCGGGGCGTGCTGGGCGCCCGCCCGTTCGTCGAGCTCCGTGACCAGGTCGCCGAGTGTGGCGTCGGGCTTGGCGGCGGCGAAGTCATGGGCCAGGTTCACCAGGGCCGCCAGTGACTCCCAGCGTTCCCTGACCGCTCCGGAGCCCGCCGGTGGTTCGCCGGTCCAGCCCTCGCCGGACAGCACGGCCCGTACCTGCGAGGGGAGGTCGACGGCATCCTCGAGGAGGGTGTCGTTGCCGCCGAAGCGCGCGGCCGCCCTCAGCGCGGCCCCCGCCTTGCGTACTTCGGGGCGGTCGAAGAATCGTTCCGCGCCGCGCAGCTGGTAGGGCACTCCGGCGTCCGCCAGAGCCTGTTCGTAGGTCTCGGACTGGGAGTTCGTGCGGAACAGGACGGCGATCTCGCTGGCGGGGACTCCGGAGGCGATGAGGTCGCGGATGCGGCGGGCTGCTCCCTCGGCCTCGGCGGGCTCGTCCGCGTACTCGGTGTACCGGGGTTCGGGGCCGGGGGGTCGCTGGGAGATCAGTTCGAGGCGGTGGTCGGCGGCGCGGCCGCGGGCCTGGGAGAGCAGGCCGTTGGCGAGATGGACCACCTGCGGGGTGGAGCGGTAGTCGCGGACGAGTTTGACGACGGTGGCCCCGGGGTGGCGGTGGCGAAAGTCGAGCAGATGGTCGGGAGTTGCGCCGGTGAACGAATAGATCGTCTGGCTGGCGTCGCCCACGACGCACAGGTCGTCCCGGTCGCCGAGCCACAGTTCCAGCAGGCGCTGCTGGAGAGGGCTGACGTCCTGGTACTCGTCGACCACGAAGTGCTGGTACTGGGAGCGGACCTGCTCCGCGATGTCGTGGCGGTCCTGGAGGATACCGACCGTGAGCAGGAGGACGTCCTCGAAGTCGATGACGGCCCGTTCACGCTTCAGGTCCTCGTACGTGGCGTAGATCTGGGCGATCTCCGCGGGGTCGCGGGGGGCTTCGCGGCCGTGCTTGGCGGTCGCGGCGGCGTAGTCGGCGGGGACGGTGCGGGTGACCTTCGACCACTCGATCTCGGCGGCCGCGTCGCGTAGTTCGTTGCGATCGAGACGGATGCGGCAGGCGGCGGCGGCGTCCGCGACGAGCTGGATCTTGCGGTCGACGATGCGCGGCATGCCGCCGCCGACCGCTTTCGGCCAGAAATAGTGGAGTTGGCGCAGTGCGGCCGAGTGGAAGGTCCGGGCCTGGACCCCGGCGGCGCCGAGCTGACGGAGACGGCCGCGCATCTCTCCGGCGGCGCGGTTGGTGAAGGTGACGGCGAGCACACTGGCGGGCTGGAGCATGCCGGCCCGCACTCCGTAGGCGATGCGGTGGGTGATCGCCCTGGTCTTGCCCGTACCGGCGCCGGCCAGCACGCACACCGGACCGTGCAGGGCGGTGGCGACCGCGCGCTGCTCGGGGTCGAGCCCTTCGAGCACCGCGTCGGCCGAGTCGGGGACCCGCGGGAAGAGGGTGGAATGCGTTGCTGCTGTCACATGGCCATGCTGCCAGGTCGCCGGAGACGGCTGAGCAAGTTGTCCACAGGCAGGCCCCCGTAGTCGTACTAATGCGGCAGGCGCCGCTGTGTTCCGGTGTGGCGACGCGGGGGCAGGGGTGGTGGACGCCACCCGAGCGGGGGAATGGCGGGCCTGTCGCGTACGTTCCACTCACTGCTACCACGCACCCCTCAGACCGTGAAGGAGCGCCAGGGACATGTCGGGCACTGTGACGATGTACAGCACCACGTGGTGCGGCTACTGCCGTCGGCTGAAGAGCCAGATGGACCGCGAGGGCATCACGTACAACGAGATCAACATCGAGCAGGACCCGGAGTCCGCCGCGTTCGTGGAGAAGGCGAACGGCGGGAACCAGACAGTCCCCACTGTTCAGGTAGTTCCCTCCAGTGGCGGCGCTGAAGTCGTGATGACGAACCCGAGCCTTGCCCAGGTGAAGCAGGCTCTCGGCGTCTGATTCTCGCGACGCGTGACCCCCGACCGCTCTGATGACTGATCGGGGGTCGCTGCGCGCCCAGGCACCGCGGCAGCCAGGAACCCTCGCAGGCCGACGGCGAGCGACGGCGTCAGCTGAGCAGATGGGCGGGTACCGTCAGATCCTCGTGGGCGTACAGACTGGTCAGTGCCGACGGATCGCCCGCAGAGCAGACGGCGGCCACTTCGTTCGATGAGACGGTCGTAGTCGGATCCTGTCGTGCCCTCGTACGCAGCGGTCATGCGGCCCCACTCATCCCACGGCAACATTTCGTACTTGCAGAGCGCGGCCAGATCACGGACGGCGTTGCCACTGATCTCGGCAGGTCCCCAAGCATGGTCAGTCCCGGGCACCCCGAACATCTGGGGGTCGATCAAGCCCTTGCGATACTGCGCCCAAGCCTCGCCGCCTGTCAGGAACTCGCCCTCGGCGAGGTCCTCGGGACGCGGTACGTACCCGTGGTCGAGGTGCTCGGTATCGACGCGCACCCATCGCCGCTCGTCGGCCCGCCAGTACTCGGTGATCCAGTGGTCGGCGCCACGCCCCTCCAGGAAGCACATGCCGAACCCGCATCGAGCCCTGGCCGCGATCCCGCGCAGGCGTAGCAGCGCACAGGCGAGGGTGACGAAGTGTCGGCAGGTACCCACGATCCTCTCTTCAGGCTCTCGGGGTCGGTGCAACGGGGCCGGATTGAGCGCGGTCAGTGCCGCGATCAGCTTGTTGACCGGCCGTAGGTTCTTCTCCGCGAGCCGATGTTCCGGGACTCCCAGCGTCGAGGCGTCACCCGGCTGGATGACCAGGCGCTGCACGGCTGCACAGATACGAACGGGGTCGTTCGGTAGCTCCTCTGCGAGTCTCACCTGTGCGGGTTCCAGATTGGTGAGCGAACCGGTCTGGGAGTAGTCGAGCAAGTGAGTGGCCGTGGTCGCGAATGGTATGGGGAGGCGTGCCGCTGCGAGCCCGAATGGCCCAGACACATCGGTCAGCTACGGCCGGAGGCAACAGCCTCCGGGACCACCCACATCGAAGGCACAAATCAGATGGCTTTCCCGTTCCGGAAAGCCCGGCATCTTGACCTTGCTGTCCGCAGGTCGGAAGCATCGAACGCGGCAAGGACCATCGACGTGAAGGGGGAATCCGTGGGGGCACCACTGCGGAAGCTGTCTGGAGACCCGGAGTGCAAGAACGGCACGTGTCCGACGCTGTGGGGTACCGACGACGGCAAGGACTTCGTAGTGCAGGGCTACGTCATCACCGACCCTGAGCGGCTGGCGCAACTCGACCTCCCTGAGGGTGAGACGGCCGTTGTGGTCCCGGCCGCAGTGCTTGAGGAGCACTTCAGTGCTCGCAGGTGAGGAGTTCGGCCGTCTCTTCGAGACCTTCCAGCGGATGGCGTTCCGGCTGGAGACGCTGGACGTGTACGACGTGGAAGAGGAACGGGACGAAATCGCGCGGTTCCTTGCGGGCGAGGACATGGGCCCGGAGTGGGACGACAACCCATGGGTGCGCTCGATGACCGACAAGGGCAAGAGCGTGTCCCGCGTTCATGTCCTGCGCTCCCCTCTGACCGACTACCTGCGCTACGAGCTGTCGGCCTACCCCGGCAACATCAAGGCCGGGGAGTCCATCGGGATCATCGACCTCGCCGATCAGGAGTCGACCGGCCTGCCTGATCACGACTTCTGGCTCTTCGACGACCACGACGTGTACCGCATGCACTACACCCCCGAGGGCAAGTTCATCGGCGGTGAACTCCTGCCTGCCGAACGGCTCACGGAGTACCAGGGTTACCGCGACCTGGCGCTCACCCGCGCCGTGCCGTTCGCGGCCTACTGGGAGCGGCATCACTGACCAAGGACTCAATCGGGAGAGCCCTGCGGGCACTGCGCGAAGCATCGGGATTGACCGGTGAGGCGGTGGCCCGCAGGTCTTCCATGTCCGCCGGGAAGCTCTCGAAGATCGAGAACGGCCGGACCCTGCCCACCGTGCAAGACGTCGATCTGATCCTGTCCGCACTCGGCGTCTCGCAGGCGGTGAAGGAACAGTTCCTCGCCACTGCCCGAGCAGAGGCCACCGAGGCTACCGCTTGGCGCCTACTGCGCCGCATGGGTCCGTGGAAGCACCAGAACGCCATCAAGGCCATCGAGGCCAACACAGCCGTTCTCAGGCGTTCCAGGGGCAACTCATCCCCGGACTCCTTCAGACTCCGGAGTACGCCACGGCGGTGTTCTCACTGCCTCCCGCGCTGCCGGACGAGACCAGGGCCCGGACGGTAGCGGCGCGATTGGAACGCCAGGCCACGCTCTACGAAGACAGCCGATCGTTCCGCTTCGTGATCTGTGAGCACGTCCTTCGATGGCTGATCTGCGAGCCGGCCGTCATGGCAGTCCAACTCGACCGGCTTGTATCCCTGTCCCGACTCCCCAACGTGGCCATCGGAGTTGTGCCCTTGACCGGCCGGATGCCGGACTTCCCCATGACGTGCTTCAGCATCCATGACGACCGGCTCGTGATCGTCGAGACGTTCCACTCCGAGATCACGACACGGGACCCCAGGGACATACAGACGTACGTCGACACCTTCGAACGGTTCGCCGATGTAGCGCTCTACGGCGACGACATGCGCGCTCTCGTCGAGAGCATCCGAGACGAGTTCTTGCCCCAACAGGAAAGGGCGTAGGACGGCTCGGCCGTAGCCCCAAGGATGGATCGCAGTGAGATCCAAGTCGGGGAGGTCGTACTGAATGAGCGCACCGAAGACGACGATGACGGGGCCGGTACACCTGGCGACTCCAGCCCGAGAGCCGGAACCTGTAGCAGGGTGCCGCCAGTGCCTCGGTATTGCTGTGACTCGAACCAACGCCCGGTCGGTACAGGATTACTCGAAGGCGTCAGATGCGAACGTCGTACTCCTTACGCACCTGCGGGAAGAGCACGGGCTCAAGTGATAGTGCGCTCCGCCATGCGGTACGTGAGGCATCGGATCACGCAGCACCCGGATACCGACGTGACCTTCGAGGCTGAGTGCCTGTGGTGCGACTGGAAGGCGACGCCCTCGACGGACAGTGCGGCGGTCGACGTGGAGTGCATGAGTCACACCGGCCGAAGCGGACACAAGGGCTTCCGGAGGATCTGTACGTCGTTCGCGATGGTGGTCCGGGATGGATGAGTGACAGACCCCCGGCGCACTGAGGGACGGTGAGCACCGCGACCGAGGTGCGCGGGAAGGGATGCCGTTCCAGCGACGTGCGCCTCTGTGCCTGCCCCTGTCGACTTGCCCCCGTGAAGTCCGGCAGGGCAGGCGTCTTGCGCCTGCCAGACGGCGTTACACGCCCGTGCATGACAGCGGCCCCGGCGATACCGGGGCCTGTCTGTGTCGCTGTGCACCTGTCTCAGGCGCGCTCTCCGAGGTGGCGGTACAAGGTGGCCCGTGACACCCCGAGAGCCTTGGCGATGGCGCTCGCGCTCTCGCCCTTCGCCTTCCTGGCACGGGCCACGGTAAGCACGTCCTCATCCACGACGGTCGGCCGTCCGCCGGTACGCCCCTGCGCCTTGGCTGCGTCCAGTCCTGCGCGGGTGCGCTCCTTGATGAGGCTGCGCTCGAACTCCGCCATGGCGCCGACCACCTGAAGCATGAGACGGCCGTCCGCCGTACCAGGGTCGATGTTGGCCAGCGCACCCGTGAGCACCTTGAACCCGATACCCCGCTCTCGAAGGGTGTCGACCGTGGTCACAAGGTCGATGAGCGACCGGGCGAAGCGGTCGAGCTTCCACACGCACAGGGTGTCGCCAGGTCTGGCGTAGTCCAGTGCGGCCGCGAGCTCTGACCTGTTGGTGTTCTTCCCGCTGGCCTTGTCCTCGAAGATGCGGGCGCACCCTGCGGTCGTCAGTGCGTCGCGCTGCAACTGCGCTTCCTGGTCATCGGTGGAGACGCGGGCGTAACCGATGAGCTGGCCAGTGATCGTGTTCGTCGTCATGCCCGGGACCGTCTCAAAACTCGTCTCAATACGTCAAGCCTGGGACGGGAGTTTCGAGACGGGTTTTGAACAGTGCCGCGCCCCCTTCCGGGGCGCCTGCTGTCTCGTCTCACAAACCTTGGTTTTCGAGACGCCCGGTACTGGTCACGCTGCGCCACGGTCAGAGCATGGATCGTCGGCGAACGAGAGCGCGACGGCAGAAGGGGTGGGGTATGACCCCTTGAGCCCGGCAAGAGGGACCGCCAGGTCTTACCGACTCAAATCCTGCCACGGTTTCGGGCCCGCTTGAGAGGCGCCTCACATGTGATGACCTGCGCTTTTGTCTGTGGTGAGCTGTAGATTTCGAGGTCCAGTGAGACCTCAGGGAAGGGAAGCCGGAGATACAGGAACACGTATGGCGCCGCGCGCTGGTGCGCTCGGACATGAAGCCCGCAGAGAAGTTGGTCGGCGTCGCGATGGCTTTGTACGCGGACTACGAGACCGGCGAGAACGTGTGCCCGCCGAACGGGACGGTCGCCAGGGAACTCGGCTACGGCGGGAAGGCTCCGGAGCGGACGGTCAACAAGATCGTCGGCAGGCTGCGTAAGGCTGGCTGGCTCACGAAGACGGGCAAGGTGCCGGACGGTCCGGTGATCTACCGGCTCACGTTGCCGAAGCAGGGGGGTATGGCTGAGGAGCCGTACAACCTACATACCTTCAAGGGCGACGGCGGTGGGAGTAGCAAGCCGGTAGGCGAAGAGCGGCCCCCGACAGGGGGCCGACAGAGCGAAGACGAAGAGCACAAGCAGCCGGCGAAGGCGGGCCGCGTGAGCGGCCCCCAGCAGGAAGACGAAGGCGCTGGCTCCCTTGGGGGGCCTTCGGCCCCCTGCTTGTCCTTCGTAGACCTGGCGACGGTCAAGCAAGAGGAGCGCCGCCGGAAGTGGTTCGGTGAGTCATACACAGCTCCCCTGCCAGCCGACTTCGACTACGACAACTCGGCCAATCAGCTCCGCAAGGCAGAACACGAGCCTCCGCCCTTCTGACTCGGAACGACAGAAGGCCCCCAAGTCGGGGCCTTCCTCGCCTGCTCATCGTGCATCAGGCGGACGCCGGAACCACCGCGGCTTCCCCTGTTCCCTGGGTTTCTTCCTGGCCCTTCGCCCGCTGTGCTGTCCGCTCCGCTTCGAAGTCCTCCCAGCGGCTGACGATCTCCCACTCCACACCCGTAAGCGGCTTCGGCTTCTCGTACGGTTTTCCGTGCAAGGAGATCGGCGTGATCGGTGAGAGCACCTGAGAAGACTTGGAGGGCACATCCCAGTACGTGATGCCCTGCTGCTTGATGTTCTCGATCAGGTCGCCGGGATCGATGGCCAGGACGTCATGTCCGAAGTACGCCTTGACCTTGTGCTTCTTCAGCCACTCACGCCGTTCGTCGACACTCGACCGCTCCCACCACTCCGCGTAGCCCTCGCCCGTGCCCGTCCACACGGTCACCGGCTTCGGCCCTTCCTGGTTGGTGACCTTCTCTCGGTCCTGGGCAAGGCTGGCGACTTGCGAGGCGTACGCGACGGCGCTGATCTCGTCCTGCTGGAGTTCCTTCAGGAGCTGGTTCATCTTGCCGTCGATGACGGCGAGCTTCGCCGCACGGCTGTCGTCGATGGTCGTCTTCGACTCCATCCGTTCCAGGTGGCCGATCTCGCCCAACAAGGCCGACTCCAGCCAGGGGTACAAGTCCTCTGCCCAGAACCTCTGCTTCGGGCATGCCTGGATGCCCTTGCTCTTGTTGCCGTGACACCGATACCGCTCGCGCTTGCCCTTGGCCGGGTCGCCCTTCACGAAGTAGAGGGAACTGCCACACAGCATGCAGAACGTCACGCCCACCGTCGGCGACGTAGAGCCCTTCTGCTTCTTGTACTTGACCGAGGCGACGGCTTCCGACAGCTTCGTCCACTCCTCCTCGTTCAGCACCGGCTCAGACTTCATGACGGGTGTGCCGTCGTCGTTGCGGACAACGGCGCCATTGGCGCGTACGTACTCCCCGAGCAGCGAGCGGCTGACCAGTACGGCTTGCACTGTGGTCGGCGTCCACCTGGCTCCCCGAGGCTTCGGGTCCGCCAACCGCGTCGTGCTCTCGCCTGCCGCCGCGCGGATACGAGCGATGTCCTGAGCCGTGGGCACACCCTGGTCGTTCAGCCAGTCGGCGACGGCCGAGAAGCTCGGCTTCTCGATGAAGCGCCGGATCATCTCGATCAGCGTCGGGCCGTACTCGGGGTCGAGTTCCAGGGTGAAGCCTGCGTCGCCCTTCACCGCCCTGCGTCCGAACGGGACGAGGCCACCCGGCCAGCGGCCGGTCTTCCGCATGGTCTCGCGGGAAGCCTTGTTGCGGGCCTTGATGGCGTCCAACTCGGCCTCTGCGACCACGGCCAGGATCTTGGCGATGGTCTTGCCCCACGGCTTCGAGAGGTCGAATCCCTCCTCGCAGGAGATGAGGCCCTTACCGTTCACCTCGCACCACTCGATGATGTCCGAGAGGTGGCGGACCGACCGCGCGATGCGGTCGATCTTCAGGATGATGATGTGGTCGAACTGGTCCTTCTTGTTGTTGAGCCAGTCCCCCAGGGACGGGCGCACCCACGGTGAGATGGACGCCGACACGTCGATGTCGACGGCAAAGTCGACCAGCTCCATTTCCTCGGCGTCGGCCCGCTTGCTGATGCGGGTCCGCTGCGTTTCCTCGCCGGTCTGGTTCTCGTTGCCTACAGACAGACGGACCACACCAAGAGCCCTGGGCTTGCCGTTCACCCTTGCCCCTCCCCAAGACATGGGCGGCCCTCCCCAGCAGCCACAAGGTAAGAGGGAAGTTTACATACCGTGCCCACCGTCCTCTTCCCGGACGGCTCGACGCTCACGAACCCTTCGCTGGCGCAGGTCAAGCAGAAGATCGGCGTGTAACCACGGACAGGCTTCAGCCGGTGTGACCTCGTGTCGGCAGGGGCTTGCCGTACCAGAGTTCGATCAGTCGGGCCGCGATCGAGATGCCGTAGGGAGGCAGGACCTCCCCGGACTCGAACGCGGCCCGCAGTTCTTCGTGGGAGAACCAGCGGGCCTCGTGGATCTCGTCGCCGTCGACGTCGACGGCGGTCGAGGTGGCCCGGGCCATGAACCCCAGCATGAGGCTGGAGGGGAAGGGCCAGGGCTGGCTGGCGACGTACTCGACGTGGCCGACCGTGATGCCGACCTCTTCCTGGACCTCGCGCCGCACGGACTGCTCGATGGACTCACCGGGCTCCACGAAGCCCGCGAGGGTGGAGAACCGCCCCTCGGGCCAGTGCACCTGGCGGCCGAGCAGGATGCGGTCCTCGTCGTCCGTGACCGCCATGATCACCGCCGGGTCGGTGCGCGGGTAGTGCTCGGCACCGCAGGCGGGGCAGCGCCGGATGTGGCCGGCCGCCGCGATGACGGTGCGCTCGCCGCAGCGGGAGCAGAAACGGTGGGTGCGCTGCCAGTTCTCCAGGCCGACCGCGTGCACCATGAGGCCCGTGTCACGGGGCGACAGCAGCATGCCCGCCTCCCGCAGCCCGGCCGGGCGTGCCGACTGGTCCATGCGGCCGGGGAGCGCGTCCTTCTGAAGTGCGAAATAGCTCACACCCTCGGCGTCGGTCCCCAGGAAGTATCGGTGCGCCTCGGTGAGCGGGGCCTCGAAGGAGGGCGTCATGACGAGTTCGGTGGCGCCGTCCGCGGTCTCGTCGATGAGGACCTGACCGCCGGAGACCACGAAGCAGCGGGTCGTGGGGTGGCTCCAGGCCGCCGCGAGCCAGGCCTCGTCGAGCCGGTGGTGGGCGGCCCGGTCGATGCCGCTGGGGGCGGTGAGCGCGATGGGTCGGTCGGCGGTGTGGTCGGTCCAGGTGGTCACGGGTGCTTCCAACTCCCCCGGTGAAACGGTTGATGGGGCGGGGCGGTTCGGCGGGGCGTGCGGTGGGCTGGGCGTGCCGGGGCGGTCGGGGTCGTCTTCAGTGTGCCCCGTGGGTGCTTTCGGCCAGTTCGCCCCAGAGGTACGCGCTGGTCTCGACGCCCTTGAGGAGCAGATCGAGTTCGACCTTCTCGTTGGGGGCGTGCCAGCCGTCGGAGGGGACGGAGATGCCCAGGAAGAGGACGGGGGCGCCGAGGACTTCCTGGAGGTCGGCGGCGGGGCCGGAGCCGCCCTCGCGCGTGTGGCGGACCGGCTGCTGGAATGCGCGGCCCATGGCCCGTACGACCGCCCGCAGGGCCGGGTGGTCCAGGGGCGTCAGGCAGGGGCGGGTGGAGCCGGTGAACGTGATCTCGTGCCGGATCCCGGCGGGGATGCGTTCGGCGGCCCAGGCGGAGACCGCCTTCTCGATGTGATCCGGGTCCTGGCCGGCGACCAGGCGGAAGGACAGCTTCACCATGGCCGAGGACGGGATGATCGTCTTGCTTCCGGCGCCCTGATAGCCGCCGCCGATGCCGTTGACCTCGGCGGTCGGGCGGGCCCAGATGCGTTCCAGGGTGGTGTGACCGGCTTCGCCGTGCGCCGTGGTCGACCTGGCCGTGCGCAGCCATCGCTCCTCGTCGAAGGGCAGTTCGGCGAAGAGTTCGCGCTCGCGGTCGGTGAGTTCGACGACGCCGTCGTAGAAGCCGGGGATCGCCACGCGCGCGTGCTCGTCGTGCAGGGCGGCGACGAGACGGGCGATCTCGGTGGCCGGGTTCGGTACGGCGCCGCCGAAGGAGCCGGAGTGGATGTCCTGGTCGGGGCCGTACAGCCGGATCTCGCACTCGGCGAGGCCGCGCATGCCGGTGCAGACGGTGGGGGTGTCCTCGGCCCACATTCCGGTGTCGGAGACGACCACCGCGTCGGCGGCGAGCCGTTCGGCCCGGGCCTCGACCAGGGCGCGGAAGTGCGGGGAGCCGGATTCCTCCTCGCCCTCGATCAGCATCTTCAGGTGGACGGCGGGGGCGGTGCGGCCGGTGGCGGCGAGGTGGGCGCGGACACCGAGTGTGTGGAAGAACACCTGCCCCTTGTCGTCGGCCGCCCCGCGCGCGTGGAGTCGGTTCCCACGGATCACGGGGTCGAACGGCTCGGTGTCCCAGCCGTCCTCGCGCGTCGCGGGCTGCACGTCGTGGTGGCCGTAGACCAGCACCGTGGGTGCGTCGGCGTCCGTGGAGGGCCATTCCGCGAAGACCGCGGGCGCTCCCGCCGTCTCCCAGACCTCCGCCGTCGGGAAGCCGGTCTCCCCGAGCTTGGCGGCCAGCCAGTCGGCGCTGCGCCGTACGTCCGTCGCGTGGTCGGGCTGGGCCGAGACCGACGGGATGCGCAGCCACTCCACGAGGTCGTCGAGGAAGGCGGCACGGTGGTTCTCGATATACGTACGGACGACGCTGACGTCGCTGTCAACGGACTGGCTCATGCTCACGAGCCTATCGGCCCGCGGCGGCATGCTCGTCCGGCGGTTCGTCTGTGAACGCCTCCGGTCCGTCCGCCGACGGCTCCGGTCCCGCCGTGGCCGAATCCGGTCCCTCTGCGGTACCGGATTCCTCCAGGAGCAGTCTTTCCAGTGCGTCCCGGCCGGGGAGGTTCGCCGGCCGGACGACGGCTCCGGTGCGGACGTACAGGAAGACGGCGTCGACGGACTCCAGGGGCACGCCCTGCTGCTCGGCCCAGGCCAGCCGGTAGACGGCGAGCTGGAGCGGGTCGGCGGCGCGGGTGCGGCTGGTCTTCCAGTCGACGATCTCGTACGTCGTCGTCCCGTCGCCGTCGTCGGTCCGGTAGACGGCGTCGATACGGCCGCGCACGACCCGGCCGGCTATGTCGATCTGGAAGGGGGCCTCGACCCGGTGGGGGGTGCGGTGCGCGTACGGCGTGCGTTCGAATGCCTCCTTGAGGGCCTCCAGGTCCAGTTCGTCCGCGATCTCGGCCTCGCTGCCGGGCAGTTCCTCGGGCTCCAGCATCGGCAGCCGCAGCTCTTCGAAACGGGCCTCCAGCCAGGCGTGGAAACGGGTGCCGCGCCGGGCCGCGGGCTGTGGGGGGCGCGGCATGGGGCGGGCGAGCTCCTGCGCGAAGCCGTCCGGATCGGCGGCGAGACGCATCAGCTGCGAGGTGGTCAGCGACGCCGGCAGGGGTACGTCGGTGACCTTCGCGCGGGCTCGTACGAGTTCCCCGGTGAGGGCGTCCAGGTCGCGGTCCCACGAGGCCACGGTGCGGGCCTCCTCGGGGGTGAGCCCGGACGCGCCGGGATGCCTGCGGGCGTGCGGCACGGCGGGCGTGCGTCCGTCCGGCGCGGGACGGTCCACGCGCGCGTGGGGGCTCTGCGCGGGGCCCACGCGCGCGTGCGGAGCCTGTGCGGGACGATCCGACGACCAGGTGTCCCAGTCGTCGGTGTCCTCGTCGATGAAGGGGGCCTCGTCCTCGTCGATGAAGAGGTCGTCGTCCTCGTCGATGGGTGGTTCGTCCGGGAAGTCCTCCTCTGCGGCCCCCGGATGCGTGTCCTCGTGGGAGGCGGCGCGGTCCAGGTGGGCCAGGACGGTCCGGGCCGCCGCCCTGCGGCGCATCAGAGCCGTGTCGTCGAGCGGGAGCGGCCAGGCGTGGTCGGCCGCCGTCGCGTGCAGAGCGGGGTTCTCGGCGTCCTCCTCCGGCTCGTCGGCCCATGTCTCGATCTCGCCGTGCCCGGCGACACAGTGGTCGTACAGGGCCTTGAGGAAGTCGGACGGCCCACGGGGGCGCTTCTGGGACGGGCCCCACCAGTGGCCGGAGCCGAGGAGCAGGGAGCGGGGGCGGGTGAACGTCACGTAGCCGAGGCGGAGTTCCTCGGTGTGCTGGTGTTCCTTCATGGCCTCCTGGAAGGCCTTCAGGCCGCGCGAGTCCCAGGCCTCGACGTCCGGGAGGGTGTCGGCGTCGCCGCGCAGCTCGTGCGGCAGGACCTTGCCCTGGGCGGTCCACTTCTCCCGGCCCTGGGTGCTGGGGAAGGTGCCGGTGACCAGACCGGGGACGGCGACGACGTCCCATTCCAGGCCCTTGGACTTGTGGGCGGTGAGGACCTTGACGGTGTTCTCTCCCCCTGGCAGGGCGTTGTCGAGGCCCTTCTCGTACTGGGCGGCCGTGCGCAGGAAACCGAGGAAGGCGAGGAGGGTGGCCTCTCCGGCGCTGTTGGCGGCGAAGGAGGCGGCGATGTCCAGGAAGTTGGACAGGGTCTCGCGGCGGCGGGCGGCGAGCGCGTGGGGGGAGGCGGAGAGTTCCACCTCCAGGCCGGTGACGGCGAGGACGCGGTGGAGGACGTCCATGAGGGGGTCGGCGAGCGAGCGGCGAAGGTCGCGCAGTTCGGCGGCGAGCCGGGCGAACCGGACGCGCGCGTCGGGCGAGAACGGCAGGCCGTCGTCCTCCGCCTCGGCTTCGAGGGGGAGTTCCAGGAAGGTGTCCAGGGCGTCCGCCAGCGAGATCACCTCGGAGGGGTCGACGCCCTCGACGGCCGCGGCGAGCCGGCGGTCCGGGTCGGCGTCGCCGTCCACGCGCGCGTGGGACACGAGCAGCCTGGCCCGGCGCCCGAGGAGGGCGAGATCGCGGGGTCCGATCCGCCAGCGCGGGCCGGTGAGGAGGCGGACGAGGGAGGCGTTGGCCCCGGGATCCTGGAGGACCTCGCAGACCGCGACGAGGTCGGCGACCTCGGGGAGGTGCAGCAGTCCGGAGAGACCGACGACCTCGACCGGGATGTCCCGGGCGACGAGCGCGCCCTGGATCTCGGCGAAGTCGGTGGCGGTGCGGCACAGGACCGCGATCTCGCCGGGTTCCTTGCCGGTGCGCACCAGGTGGGCGATCGAGTCGGCGAGCCAGTCCAGTTCCTCGGCGTGCGTGTTCAGCAGGGCGCAGCGGACCACGCCGTCGCGTTCGGCGCCGGGGGCGGGCCGGAGGGCCTCCACGCCCGCGTGCATGGCCCGCAGGGGCTCGGCGAGACCGTTGGCGAGGTCGAGCAGACGGCCGCCGCTGCGGCGGTTCTCGCTGAGCGACTGGCGGGTCGCGGGGCTGCCGTCGGGGTGGGCGAAGTGCTCGGGGAAGTCGTCGAGGTTGGCGACGGAGGCGCCGCGCCAGCCGTAGATCGCCTGGCAGGGGTCGCCCACGGCCGTCACGGGATGGCCGGTGCCGCCCCCGAACAGACCTGACAGCAGGACGCGTTGGGCGACCGAGGTGTCCTGGTACTCGTCGAGCAGGACCACGCGGAACTCGTCCCGCAGGATGCGCCCCACCTCGGGGAGTCGGGCGAGGCCGGCGGACAGGGCGATCTGGTCGCCGAAGTCGAGGAGGTCCCGCTCACGCTTGGCCGCGCGGTAGCGGCCGACCAGTTCGGTGAGTTCACGTCGGGCGGCGGCCGCCTCGGGGACCTTGCGCAGATCCGCGTTGGTGAGCTTGGCACCCTCCAGTTCGCGCAGCAGGTCGGTGTCGTACGCGCGCAGGTCCTCGGGTCGTACGAGGTGCTCGGCGAGTTCGGAATCGAGGGTCAGCAGGTCGCTGACCAGGTCGGGGAAGGAGCGGGTCAGTGCCGGGTAGGGGCCCGGGGACTCCCTCAGGACGCGTGCGGCGAGCTGGTAGCGGGTGGCGTCGGCGAGGAGCCGAGAGGTGGGTTCCAGGCCGATGCGCAGGCCGTGGTCGGCCAGCAGGCGGCCCGCGAAGGCGTGGTAGGTGGAGATGACCGGCTCGCCCGGCGGGTTGTCCGGGTCGATCACGTCCGGGTCGGTGATGCCCGCTTTGACCAGTGCCTTGCGTACGCGCTCGGCGAGTTCGCCCGCCGCCTTGTTCGTGAACGTCAGGCCGAGCACCTGTTCGGGGGCGACCTGCCCGGTGCCGACCAGCCACACCACGCGCGCGGCCATCACGGTGGTCTTGCCCGACCCGGCTCCCGCCACGATCACCTGCGGCGCGGGCGGCGCAACGACGCAGGCCGTCTGCTCCGGGGTGAACGGGATGCCGAGGAGCTCCTTGAGCTGCTCGGGATCGCTGATACGGGCGGACATTCCAGAGAGGCTAACGCCGACCGCTGACAGCGGCCGCCGGGCCGCCGGGCGGGCATGGTCACTCGACCACGTGACGACCCTCGGGGCGCGCGCTGCACGATGCCCGGAAAGCACAGTGTGCACAGTGTTGTCCGGCGGTCGGGGAGAAACGCTCGTCCAGGACCTTGCCCGCGGCGGTCGCCAGGAGGTCCGCCACCCACTCCCCTTCCGCGCCCTCGACGGGGCCCTGCGCCTGCACCTTGGGGACGCTCTCGCCACCGTTCTTCTTGGCGGCCCCCTGCCGCAGCTGGACGAGTTCGGCGCCGCCCGGTTCGGGGCGTACGCCACCGAAGGGCTCGTCGACAGCTCCCTCGCGGACCGCGAGCTGGTACACGGCGAGCTGGGGGTGGCGGCTCACCTCGGCGGAACTCACGGACTGCTTGCCGGTCTTGAAGTCGACGACGTAGGCGCGGCCCTCGGTGTCGGTCTCGACGCGGTCCATGGAGCCCCGGATGCGCACCTCGTAGTCGCCCGCTTCGAGGGTGACGTCGAAGTCGTGCTCGCTGGCCACCGGGGCCCGCCCCGCTCGGTCCATGACATGCCACTGCAGGAAGCGTTCGAGCGCCACGCGCGCGTGCTGCTTCTCCTGGTCCGACTTCCAGGGTGCGTCGAAGGCGAGCGCGTTCCACACGGAGTCGAGGCGTTCCATGAGGACGTCGAGGTCGGCCGGGGTGCGCCCGGAGGCGACCTCGTCGGCGAGCACGTGGATGACGTTGCCGAACCCCTGGGCGGCGGTCGCGGGCGCGTCGGCCTTCACCTCACGACCCAGGAACCACTGCAGGGCGCAGGTGTTGGCGAGCTGATCGAGGGCGCTGCCGGACAGCACGACGGGCTGGTCACGGTTCCTGAGCGGCACCTTGCTCTCGGTCGGCTCGAACATGCCCCACCAGCGGTGGGGATGCGCCGACGGCACGAGCGGACGGCCGTCCTCGTCGCTCAGCGCGGCCAGCCGGGCCAGCCGCAGGGCGGCCGCCTCGCGGAGCGTCTCGGAAACGCGCGGGTCCACCGTGGTGGCGCGCAGCTCGGCGACGAGAGCGGCCACGGACAGCGGGCGGCGGGGACGGCCTGTGACGTCCTTCGGCTCGACCCCCAGTTCGGTGAGGAAACGGGAGGGCTGGTCGCCGTCGTCGGCGGGGGCTTTCACCGCGGTGACGACGAGGCGTTCACGCGCGCGCGTGGCGGCCACGTAGAACAGACGGCGTTCCTCGGCGAGGAGGGCGCCCGGCGTGAGCGGTTCGGCGAGACCGTCGCGCCCGATGCGGTCGGCCTCCAGGAGCGAACCGCGGCGCCGGAGGTCCGGCCAGAGCCCCTCCTGGACACCCGCGACGACAACCAGGCGCCACTGCAACCCCTTGGCGCGGTGCGCGGTCATCAGGCGTACGGCGGCGGGGCGGACGGCCCGCCCGGTCAGCGTGTCGGCAGCGATGTCCTCGGCCTCGATCTCCGCCAGGAAGTTGAGGGCGCCCAGGCCGCCGGTGCGCTCCTCCGCGCGTGCCACAGTGGCGAACAGCGCGCACACGGCGTCCAGGTCACGGTCCGCGTTGCGCCCGGCCGTGCCACCGCGCCGGGCGGCGCGCTCCAGGCGCCGGGGCCACGGCGTGCCGTCCCACAGCTCCCACAGCGCCTCCTCGGCCGTTCCGCCGCCCGCGAGGCCTTCACGGGCCTTTCGCAGCAGCGCGCCGAGGCGCTGCGCGCCCCTCGCGTACACCGGATCGTGTGCCACCAGCCGTTCCGGCTCCGCCAGCGCGCGTGCCAGCAGTTCGTCCGACGGCGGCGGTACGGGGTTGCCGCCGGCTCGCTCCTCCTCGCGCAACGCGCGGCCCAAGCGCCGCAGATCGGCGGTGTCCATACCCGCCAAGGGGGAGGCGAGGAGGTCGAGGGCGGTTTCGGTGTCGAGCCAGCAGGGCTGCGCGTCGGACGGGTGGGACCGCCCGGACGGATCCGCCGGTTCGGACACCTCGGGTGACTCGTCGGCCTCCTCTGCCGAGCCCGTCACGGCCGTCGTCTCCCCCAGCTCCGCCCGCGCCACCGCTCGCAACGCCGTCAGCAGGGGCTGTACGGCCGGTTCGTGGCGCAGGGGCAGGTCGTCGCCGTCGATCTCCAGGGGAACGCCCGCGGCGGTGAGGGTGCGCCGGATCGAGGGGATCGTGCGGGCGCCGGCGCGCACCAGGACGGCCATTTCGCTCCAGGGGACGCCGTCCTCCAGATGGGCCCGGCGGAGGATGTCCGCGATGTTGTCCAGTTCGGTGCCCGGCGTCGGGTACGTGTAGACCTCGACGCTTCCTCCGTCCCGTACGGGCCTCAGCTCGCGGTGGGCGCGTACCTTCTCGGCGGGGAGGCGGGTGAGCGGCATGCGCTGGGTGAGCAGGCGGGTGGCGCCGAGCAGGCTCGCTCCCGAGCGGCGGGAATTCCTGAGGACCGCGACCGGTGCCCGGCTGCCGTCCGCGCGCGGGAAGGCCTGCGGGAACTCCAGGATGCCGTTCACGTCGGCGCCCCGGAAGGTGTAGATGGACTGGTCGGGATCGCCGAAGGCGACCAGGGTGCGGCCGCCTCCGGCGAGGGTCCGCAGCAGCCGTACCTGCGCGGGGTCCGTGTCCTGGTACTCGTCGACGTAGACCGCGTCGTACTGGGCGGAAAGCCGCCGGGCGACGTCGGGGCGGCCGGCCAGGAGCACCGCGCGATGGACCAGTTCCGCGTAGTCGAGCACGCCCTGGAGGTCGAGGACGTCGAGGTACTCGGCGAGGAAGGCGGAGGCCGCGAGCCAGTCCGGGCGGCCGATGCGCGTGGCGAAGGCGCGCAGGTCGTCTGGGGCCAGGCCCAGTTCGCGGCTGCGGGCGAGGACCGCGCGGACCTCGTCGGCGAAGCCGCGTGTGGTCAGGCAGGCGCGCAGTTCGTCCGGCCAGCGCACGTGCGCGAGGCCGAGGCGTTCGAGGTCGGGCTGGCCCGCCAGGAGTTCCCGGACCGCCACATCCTGTTCCGGGCCGGACAGCAGCCGCAGGGGCTCGACGAACAGGTCGCTGTTTTGGTGGGCGCGGACCAGCGCGTAGCAGAAGGAGTGGAAGGTGGTGGCCTGGGGGGCGCGCGTGGCGCCCAGGCGCAGCGCCATGCGGTCGCGCAGTTCCACGGCGGCCTTGCGGCTGAAGGTGAGGACCAGCACGCGCGCCGGGTCGCCCCCGCGAGCGATGCGGGCCGCCACCGACTCGACGAGCGTGGTCGTCTTGCCGGTGCCCGGACCTGCGAGAACGAGCAGAGGCCCCCGCTCGTGGTCAACCACGCCGCGCTGCTCGGCGTCCAGACGAGGGGGGTCCGTCCGGGCCGGTGGGGTACGCACCAGTCGGTAAGCGCCACGGCTCCCCTGTCGCACCTGGGTGTGCGACAGGCGCCTGGTGGAGAAAGAGGAGCTCACGTGGTTCGCCGGTCCTGGTGGGTGTGCGGGGTGTCACTGTCGACGCGGTGCGCCGGTGTCGAGGTGTGGTGGTCGGGAATCGGGTGTGCGGCGTGCCGCTCGGCGAGGAGGGTGGCCGCGGGGTGAGAGGGGCACGCGCAGCCGACGCTACGCCGACGGGTGGTGCGGAAGCAGGGCTTCCCCTTAAGCCCTCCCGACGCGCGCGGCACATGCGTCCCTCGCCCCACGAACGTACGGCATGGCACCGACGTGCCACGCGTCCCCCGTACGGGCCAGAGGTCGCACCGAGGTCCGTCGGATGGCGGAAGCTGTCAGGTGTGACCCTCCGTGCCTCCACCGCCGTCCCAGCGTGCCCGTCTCATGTCGACGCGCGGGACATGGCCCTCGGAGGCTCGGCTCGCCTCGCGCAGGGGGGTCGCCTCCGCGCGGTAGTGGTCCAGGGCTCTCAGTTCATGGCCGGGCAGCAGGACTCCGTCGGCGCGGACGACACGCCACCAGGGAGCCGCGCCCCCGTAGAGGGCCATGACGCGGCCCACCTGGCGCGGACCGCCCTCCCCCAGCCATTCGGCGACGTCCCCGTATGTCATGACCCGCCCCGGCGGGATCAGGTCGGCGACCTCGAGGACCCGCTCCGCGTACTCCGGCAGGGCGTCCGCCGGAAGGCTCTCCTCGCTCATCCGCCCCATCCTGCCCCACCCCACCGACAATGGGACGTGGTGGCCAGGGCGTGCGTCCCTCGCTCCGGGGGCGGGCTTCGGGCAGACTGTGCGCCCCCGCATTGCACCCTGATGCCCCTGTGTGCCCACCCGGCATGCCACCATCGTGCGGGCGGTGACTGGTGATACGAGACCAAGAAGAGACGATGAAGCAGCAGAGCGTGCATCCCGATGACGCGTCGGGCACCTCTGACGCCTCGTCGCGCCCGAATGCCTCCGAGGGGGGCGCCGAGGGCACCGACGACGTCTCGGAGAAGGCCTCCGGCACCACCCCTCCCTCCTTCGAGAAGAAGTCCCCCTCGGCGCACGAGGAAGAGGACGAGAAGCAGCGGGACGGGCAGGACGAGGACGACCTCGACGAGGCGCACGCCGAGGAGGTCGAGGGCGACGAACCACTGCTCCCCGCGCGCGTGCACCGTCCCTCCGACCTCATGCGGCTGTCAGTGGGCATCCTCGGGGTCATCGTCCTGCTGGCGATCGCCGCCTTCGCCCACGGCACCACCTCCGGACTCGAACAGGACATCAACAAGGGCACGGGGCAGGCGCCCGATCTTCTGATCAAGCTCGCCGGCCTGGGATCGAGCATCGCGATCCTGCTCGTACCGGTCGCGTTCGCGATCGAACGGCTGATCAAGCGGGACGGGCTGCGCATCGCCGACGGCGTGCTCGCGGCGGTGCTGGCGCACGGAGTGACGCTGGCAACCGACCTGTGGGTCGCCAGGGCCGCCCCGGACTCGATCCAGGAGGCGCTCACCCAGCCCTCCCCCGGCGACATCCACGCGCTCACGGACCCCGTGCACGGCTACCTCGCGCCGGTCATCGCGTACATGACCGCCGTCGGCATGTCACGCAGACCCCGCTGGCGGGCCGTGCTGTGGATCGTGCTCCTGCTGGACGCGTTCTCGATGCTGGTCACGGGCTACACCACACCGTTCTCGATCATCCTGACGGTGCTGATCGGCTGGACCGTCGCCTACGGAACGCTGTACGCGGTCGGCTCCCCCAACGTCCGCCCGACCGGCCGGACGCTGATGGCCGGCCTCAGGCGGGTCGGATTCAAGCCCGTGAGCGCGGCCCGTGAGGAGATCCCGGAGACGGCTGAGGGCGGGGACCGGGGCCGCCGGTACTTCGTGACGCTGGAGGACGGCCCACCCCTGGACGTCACCGTCGTGGACCGGGAGCAGCAGGCCCAGGGGTTCTTCTACCGCGTCTGGCGGCGTCTGACCCTGCGCGGCATCACCACCCGCCGCAGCCTCCAGTCGCTGCGCCAGGCCCTGGAGCAGGAGGCCCTCCTCGCGTACGCGGCCATCGCGGCCGGCGCCAACGCGCCGAAGCTGATCGCCACCTCCGAGCTCGGACCGGACGCCGTGATGCTCGTCTACGAGCACACCGGCGGACGCACCCTGGACTCCCTGGCGGACGACGAGGTCACCGACGAGCTGATGTCGGACACCTGGCACCAGGTGAAAGCACTGCAGTCGCGGCGGATCGCGCACCGCAGGCTCGTGGGTGACGCGATTCTGGTGGATCGTTCCGGCACGGTGATCCTCACCGATCTGCGCGTCGGCGAGATCGCGGCGGGCGACCTGGTCCTTCGCATGGACGTCTCCCAATTGCTGACGACTCTGGGCCTGCGGGTGGGCGCCGAACGCGCGGTGGCCTCGGCGGTCAGCGTGCTCGGCCCCGACGCGGTGGCCAACTGTCTGCCGATGCTCCAGCCCATCGCCCTGTCGCGCTCCACGCGCGCGACGCTGCGCAGGCTCGCCAGGGAGCGCGCCGAACGCGAGCGCGAGGCGGTCCTGGAGGCGTCCCACCTGGCCAAGCAGGCCCGTGCGGAGGAGCACAGCAGGGCCGCCGAGCCGGGCAAGGCCGACAAGAAGGCTGTACGGGCCGAGCAGCGGGCCGAGAAGCGGGCGATCGACGAGGCCCTGGAAGGGGCCCGCGAGGAGGACCTGCTCACCCAGATCCGCCACCAGGTACTGCTCATCAGGCCCCAGGCACCGGTCGAACCGGCCCGGCTGGAGCGGGTCAAGCCGCGCACGCTGATCAGCCTCATCGCCGGTGCGATCGGCGCGTACTTCCTGCTGACCCAGCTCACCCACATCGAGTTCGGACCGCTCATCGAGAACGCCGAGTGGGGTTGGGTCGCCGCCGCGGTGTTCTTCTCCGCGCTGAGCTATGTCGCGGCGGCGATGAGCCTGCTGGGCTTCGTGCCGGAGCGGGTGCCGTTCCTGCGGACGATCGGGGCGCAGGTCGCCGGATCGTTCGTGAAGATCGTGGCGCCGGCCGCGGTCGGCGGTGTGGCACTGAACACACGCTTCCTGCAGCGCGCGGGGGTGCGGCCGGGGCTCGCGGTGGCGAGCGTCGGCGCGTCGCAGCTCTTCGGACTCGGCTGCCACATCCTGATGCTGCTGGCCTTCGGCTATCTGACCGGTACCGAGAAGACGCCGTCCCTGTCGCCGTCCCGCACCGTCATCGCGGGCCTGTTGACGGTCGCGGTGCTTGTGCTGGTGGTGACGTCCATCCCGTTCCTGCGCAAGTTCGTCGTGACGCGCGTGCGGTCGCTCTTCGCCGGTGTCGTGCCGCGCATGCTCGACGTGCTGCAGCGGCCGCAGAAGCTGGTCACCGGCATCGGCGGCATGCTGCTCCTCACGGGCTGCTTCGTGATGTGCCTGGACGCCTCGATCCGCGCGTTCGGCAACGAGGACGTGTCGATCAGCATCGCCAGCGTCGCGGTCGTCTTCCTCGCGGGCAACGCGCTCGGTTCGGCGGCCCCGACCCCGGGCGGTGTGGGTGCCGTGGAGGCCACCCTGACGGTCGGTCTGATCGCCGTCGGCCTCCCCAAGGAGGTCGCCGCGCCGGCCGTACTGCTCTTCCGTCTGCTGACCCTGTGGCTGCCCGTGCTGCCGGGATGGCTGGCCTTCAACCAGCTGTCACGCAAGGGCGCGCTCTAGTGACCTGAGTCAGAGGTTCGTCGTTGGTTCGGTATGAGTCGTCCTGGCCCGAAGATCCCGCCGTTGTCGTTGACCGATGCCCAGCGTGAGGTGCTTGAGGGGTGGGTGCGTCGCCGGTCGACCGCGCAAGCTCTGGCTCAGCGATCCCGGATCGTGCTGGAGTGCGCCGAGGGGCACTCGATCATGGAGGTGTCACGACGGCTGAAGGCCGCTCCGGACACGGTCCGCACCTGGCGAAGGCGGTTCCTTGACCACGGCCTGGACGGCCTGTGCGACGAGCCGAGGCCCGGTGTCCCGAGGAAGATCACCGATGCCGATGTCGAGCGGGTGATCGTCAAGACCCTGGAGGAGAAGCCGGCCAACGCCACCCACTGGTCAACCCGGTCGATGGCCGCGGCCACCGGCATGTCGCAGTCGGCGATCTCGCGGATCTGGCGGGCGTTCGCCTTGGCCCCGCACCGCTCGCAGACGTTCAAGCTCTCCACGGATCCGCTGTTCATCGACAAGGTCCGCGACGTGGTGGGCCTGTATCTCGACCCGCCGGAGAAGGCACTGGTGCTGTGCGTGGACGAGAAATCCCAGATCCAGGCCCTGGACCGCTCACAGCCGGTGCTGCCGATGATGCCCGGGGTGCCCGAACGCCGCAGCCACGACTACGTCCGCGCCGGCACCACCACGCTCTTTGCGGCACTGGAGGTGGCAACCGGCAAGGTGATCGGTTCACTGCACCGCCGGCACCGGGCCGCAGAGTTCAAGAAGTTCCTGGCCAAACTCGACAAGGAGGTGCCTGCGGACCTCGAGGTGCATCTGATCCTGGACAACTACGCCACCCACAAGACACCCGCGATCAAGAAGTGGCTGGTGGCACACCCCCGTTTCCGTCTGCACTTCACGCCCACCGGCTCATCGTGGCTGAACCTGGTGGAGCGATGGTTCGGCGAGCTGACAGCGAAGAAGCTCCGCCGCGGTGTCCACCGCTCGGTCCAGGCACTCGAGCGCGACATCCGGTCCTGGATTGCCGGTTGGAACGACAACCCCCGCCCCTTCGTCTGGACGAAGACCGCCGACGAGATCCTCGACAAAGTCGCCACCTACTGCCAGAGAATCTCTGACTCAGGTCACTAGGAGACCGCTGAAGATCTTGCTCTGGCCGCCCGACTCACCCTGGATTGCCGGTAAATGTCAATCGCCATCAAGTAGGGCAAGCCGGGCGCATTTTCAAGATCTTCAGGACGCTTCTAGGCCCTGTCGGGCGCCCACGCCCGCGCGCGCGTCTCGTCCGCCGCACGCCGTCCACGCGCGCGTGGCGGCACCTCTCGGCTCACCCGCACGGCCCGCGTCCCGAGCGCATCGCTCGGGGCGCCTCCAGGATGGGTGGCATGCCCCTCGCACCCCGACCGCGTGCCGTCGCCGTGACAGCCATCGCCGTGCTGCTGTCCGTGACGGCGGCGGGCTGCGGCGGTGCCGCTCCGGGGGACGACGGGGACCTGACGAAGCAGAAGCTGAGCTGGAAGACCTGCGAGGCGCCGTCCGAGTCCCAGGGCGGTGGCACCGCGCCCTCACCGCTGCCGGACGGCGACGGCTGGCAGTGCGCCACCATGAAAGCGCCTCTCGACTGGGACGAGCCCGACGGCGACACCATCGGCATCGCACTGATCCGGGTCCGGTCCAGCGCCTCCGGGAGCCGGCGCATCGGCTCACTCGTCTTCAACTTCGGTGGCCCCGGCCTCTCGGGGGTCAAGACGCTCCCCTCGTTCGGCGAGAAGTACGCGAAACTGCGTACCCGCTACGACCTTGTGAGCTTCGACCCGCGCGGCGTCGGACGCAGCGCCGGTATCCAGTGCGAGGACGACGAGGCACTCGACGAGTACTTCCAGCAGGACATGACACCGGACGACGCGTCCGAGCGGACGGAGTTCCTCGACAACACCAAGACGTTCAACTCCGCCTGTGAGGAGAACTCCGGCAGGACCCTCCCGCACGTCCCCACCACGGACGCGGCCCGCGACATGGACCTCATGCGCCAGGTCCTCGGCGACGACAAGCTCCACTACTTCGGCTTCTCGTACGGCACCGAGCTCGGCGGCGTCTACGCGCACCTGTTCCCCGAGAAGGTCGGACGTGCCGTGTTCGACGCGGTCGTCGACCCGACCCAGACCGCGGAGCAGGGCTCGCTCGGACAGGCCAAGGGCTTCCAGCGGGCGCTCGACAACTACGCCCGGGACTGTGTCTCCCAGGTGGCGGACTGCCCGGTGGGTGACACCGAGCAGGACGTCGAGGCCCGGATCGTCAAGCTGCTCGACGACCTCGACAGAGAGCCGATCCCCGGGGTCTTTCCGCGCGACCTGACCGAGACCGAGGCGCGGAACGGCATCGCCCAGACCCTCTACTCCCAGGATCTCTGGCAGTACCTGACAGCGAGTCTGGAACAGGCGTACGACGGGGACGGCCAGGTGCTGATGCTGCTGTCCGACTCGTTGAACGGGCGCAGCGAGAACGGCGAGTACAGCAATATCTCCGCGGCGAACGTCTCCATCAACTGCGCGGACGACAAGCCGCGCTACACCACCGAGGACGTGGAGGCGAGACTGACCGAATTCCGGGCGGCCTCGCCCGTCTTCGGTGAGTGGCTCGCCTGGTCCCTGCTCAGCTGCACCGACTGGGCGGTCGCCGGCGCGGCCGACCACCCCGATGTCGGGGCCTCGGGCTCGGCGCCGATCGTCGTGATCGGCAACACGGGCGACCCGGCCACACCGTACGAGGGCGCGCGGAGGATGGTCGAGGCGCTCGGGCCGGGGGTCGGAGTGGGGCTGACGTACCGAGGGCAGGGACATGGCGCGTACAACAGCGACAATGCCTGCGTCCAGACGGCCGTGGACGGCTACCTGCTGATGGGGAAGGTACCGAAAGACGGCACCGTCTGCTCGTGAACATGCAGGTCAGAACGTTATCCACAGGCCGTCTCGGCATTCCGGGCGGTCCGCATACCATGGCATGACCGTCATTCGGGACAACCGTCGGGCGGTGGAGCGAGAGGGGGGAAGTGCTCATGGCGCGTTTTCCACGGGGGGTGGCCCTGGCCGCAGCCGTGCTGCTGGTCGCAGGATGCAGCGGCGGCACGGACGACGGAGCCGACGACGAGAAGGAGGACGGCAAGGCCTCCGCATCCGCACCGGCGTCCGCGTTCGCGCCCGAGGAACTCGACTGGGGGCGCTGCGAGGCGACGTCGGAGGGGGCGGCGCCGGGCGACGAGTGGCAGTGCGCGACGCTGAAGGTGCCGCTGGACCACGCCGAACCGGACGGCGCGAGGATCGGGCTCGCGCTGATCCGCAGCAAGGCGACCGGCGACGCCGACGAGCGGGTCGGCTCCCTCCTGTTCAACTTCGGCGGACCGGGCGGCTCCGGTGTCTCCATGCTCCCGTCGTACGCCGGAGTGACGAGCGAACTGCACAAGCGGTACGACCTGGTGAGCTGGGACCCGCGCGGAGTGGCCCGGAGCGAGGGGGTGCGCTGCCGCAGCGACAAGGAGATCCAGGCGGGCGAGTCGGTGGACGCCACACCGGACGACGCGACCGAGGAGACCGCCTTCTTCGAGGACGCGGCCGACTTCGGCGCGGGCTGCGAGAAGGCCGCGGGCACACTGCTGTCGCACGTCTCCACCACCGAGACCGCCCGCGACATGGACCTCATGCGCCAGGTCCTCGGCGACGAGAAGATGCACTACTTCGGCATCTCCTACGGCACCGAACTCGGCGGCGTCTACGCCCATCTGTTCCCCGAGAAGGTCGGACGCCTGGTCCTGGACGCGGTGGTCGACCCGACCGCCGACACGGTGGGCCACGCGAAGAACCAGGCCCTGGGCTTCCAGCGCGCCCTCGACAACTACCTGAAGTCCACCGGCCAGGACCCCGAGGCAGGCACCCGGAAGATCGGGAAGCTGCTGGAGCGCATCGACGCCGAGCCGCTGGCGACGACGTCCGGCCGCGAGCTCACCCAGACGCTGGCGACCACCGGGATCGTCCTGCCGCTCTACAGCGAGCAGAGCTGGCCCACACTGACCAGCGCGCTCGACGCCGCGGAGGACAGCGACGGCACCGAGCTGCTGGCGCTGGCCGACGGGTACAACGAGCGGGACCCGTCGGGCCACTACGGCACGACGACCCACTCCCAACGGGTCATATCGTGCTTGGACCAGAAGCAGCGGCCGACTCCGGAGGAGACGAAGAAGCTGCTGCCCGAGTTCCGGAAGATCTCTCCCGTGTTCGGCGAGTTCCTGGGCTGGGACACGGCGGGCTGGTGCCACGACTGGCCGGTACCCGGTCTCACGGACTCACCGGAGGTGAGCGCCCCCGGAGCCGACCCCGTCCTCGTGGTGGGCAACACCGGGGATCCGGCGACACCCTACGAGGGCGCGCGGAAGATGGCCGGGGAGCTGGGCGAGGGCGTCGGTGTGATGCTCACCTGGAAGGGCGAGGGTCATGGCGCGTACGGCAGCGGCAGCAGCTGTGTCGACTCGACGGTGAACGCGTATCTGCTGGACGGCAGGGTGCCCAAGGACGGCAAGGTCTGCGAGTAGACCGGTGCGGCCACCGGCCTGCGGCTGTCCGGTGGGCAGCGCGAAGGGGCCCGGCACCCGTGGTGCCGAGCCCCTCCCTGAAAGGCGTTCGTCCGGTGAACCGGCCTGTTCGGGTTCGGCTAGTAGACCGGCTTGCTGGGCTCGATCTGGTTGACCCAGCCGATCACGCCACCGCCGACGTGGACCGCGTCGGCGAAACCGGCCGACTTCAGGACCGCGAGGACTTCCGCACTGCGGACACCCGTCTTGCAGTGCAGGACGATCTTCTTGTCCTGCGGGAGGGCCTCCAGGGCGGTGCCCATGAGGAACTCGTTCTTCGGGATCAGCTTGGCGCCCGGAATGGAGACGATCTCGTACTCGTTGATCTCGCGGACGTCGATGATCTCGATGTTCTCGCCGTCGTCGATCCACTCCTTGAGCTGCTTGGGAGTGATCGTCGAGCCGGCGGCCGCCTCCTGGGCCTCCTCGGAGACGACGCCGCAGAAGGCCTCGTAGTCGATGAGCTCGGTGACGGTGGGGTTCTCGCCGCAGACGGCGCAGTTGGGGTCCTTGCGGACCTTGACCTGGCGGTACTGCATCTCCAGGGCGTCGTAGATCATCAGGCGGCCGACCAGCGGCTCGCCGATGCCCGCGAGGAGCTTGATGGCCTCGTTGACCTGGATGGAGCCGATGGACGCGCACAGCACGCCCAGGACGCCGCCCTCGGCGCAGGAGGGAACCATGCCGGGCGGCGGGGGTTCCGGGTAGAGGCAGCGGTAGCAGGGGCCGTGCTCGGCCCAGAAGACGGAGGCCTGGCCGTCGAAGCGGTAGATCGAGCCCCACACGTACGGCTTGTTCAGCAGCACGGCCGCGTCGTTGACCAGGTAGCGGGTCGCGAAGTTGTCCGTCCCGTCGACGATCAGGTCGTACTGGCTGAAGATGTCCATCACGTTCTCGGCCTCGAGCCGCTCTTCGTGGAGGATCACGTTCACGTACGGGTTGATGCCGAGGACGGAGTCACGGGCGGACTCGGCCTTGGAGCGGCCGATGTCGGCCTGGCTGTGGATGATCTGGCGCTGCAGGTTCGACTCGTCGACCTCGTCGAACTCCACGATGCCGAGCGTCCCGACGCCCGCCGCGGCCAAGTACATCAGCGCCGGCGAGCCCAGGCCGCCGGCGCCTACACAGAGCACCTTGGCGTTCTTCAGCCGCTTCTGCCCGTCCATCCCGACATCGGGGATGATCAGGTGGCGGGAGTACCTGCGGACCTCGTCTACGGTGAGCTCGGAAGCGGGCTCGACCAGGGGTGGCAGCGACACGGGGACTCCGTTGGTCGGTCAATCACTACAGTTGTTCTCCCCGTAACACTGCCACGCCCTTTTTCATTCCGAGACACCCGTCCCAATCAGCGAGACGACTTCGTCCCAGTAGCCGGGCATCGTCTCCCAGGGGTCGATCCTCCCGTGGCGGTCGGTGCGGTCCGTGACGTAGATCGTGGCGGCACCCTGCCAGCGGGCGATCCGCAGCGCCTCGTCGAGGTGGCCGCGCGGGACGCCGTGGACGAAGTGGCAGAAGCGCTCGGGGGGATGGTCGGCGGTCCATTCGGCCACCTGCGACCACCGGTAGTCGCTCCAGGGGCCGGCGAAGGTCACCAGTTGGTCGGCGATCTCGACATACCCGGGATGCGGATGGGTGCCATGGCCGAGGACGACGTGGCCGCCGCCGAGGAGGGCACGGAGTGTGGTGACCGCGCGGCCGGTCTCGGCGAGGGAGCCGCGCTCGGTGGGACAGCGGTCCAGGAGGAAGCCGTCGACGAGGTACCAGTCGAGATAGCGGCGGGCGTCGGCGGCGATCTCGGCGAAGGCGCGCGCCCCGAAAGTCATGTCCACCCGGCCGAGGACCTGGACGCCCGCGTTCCGCAACCGTCCGGCGGCCTCCAGACAGTGCCGGTCGGGACGGGTGCCGGGGCCGTCGGAGACGTCGAGGGCAACCCAGTGCAAGGGGGTGCCGGGGCGGGTGAGTTCGCCCCATTCCAGTGGAGCGACGAGGGGGTGGGCATAGCCGGGGACGCCGATGCCCTGGCTTAAGCCGGTGCGGGCGATGCCCGAGGGGGCGGGGGTCAGATACGGCATGCCGCCTCCATCCAGATGTCGGCGAGGGACTCCTCCAGGTTGATGCGGGGCCGCCAGCCGAGCCGGTCGCGGGCGGTGCGCACATCGGCCTGCTGCCAGCTGCCGCAGCCGTCCGGGTAGGGGTAGGAGACGGGCACGGTGTGGTCGGGCTCGGGGCGGGGGTGGCCGATGGTCGACCTGAGGGGGTTGGGCGGGGCGTCCAGTTCGTGGAGGGCTCCCCCGTAGCCGGCGACGCGGGCGAGGACGGCCGCGGCGTCACGGAGGCGCACGGCGCGGCCCGAGCCGATGTTGATCACGCCTTGGGCGGCGGAGAGCGAGGCGGCGTGGACGGCGCGGGCGACATCGCGTACGTCGACGAAGTCGCGCTGGACGCCGAGGCCGCCGAGTTTGAGTTCGCCGTCGCCGGACTGCATGGCGCGGCGCATGGCTTCGGCGAGACGGCCGAGCGGGGAGCCGGCGGGCGTGCCGGGGCCGGCGGGTGAGAAGACCCGCAGGACCACGGCGTCCAGGCCGGAGCCGAGGACGAGTTCGGTGGCGGCGAGCTTGCTCACACCGTAGGGGCCGCCGGGGCGGGGCACGGCGTCCTCGGCGGTGGAGGACCCGGGCTGGCTGGGACCGTACTCCGCGCCGCAGCCGAGCTGCACCAGACGTGCCCCGCAGCCGCTGCGGCGCAGGGCCTCGCAGACGGTGGCGACGGCGACGGTGTTGTGCCGGGTGAGTTCGCGGGCGCCGCCCCGGGTGGCGCCCGCGCAGTTGACGACCACTCCGGGGTGGACGGCGTCCAGGAAGCGGGTGAGCGCGCCGGGGCTGCCGGTGGCGAGGTCGAACCGTACGTCGGCGTCGTCGCCGCGGCCGAGCGCGGTGAGTTGGACGGCCGGGTCGGCGAGCAGACGTTCGGCGACGAAGCGGCCGAGGTATCCGTTGGCTCCGATCAGCAGGACCCTCATCGGGCGGCTCCCGGGGCGGGCTCTCCGGTTCGGGTGGTGATCATCTGGCGTTCTCCTTATGGGGTGGTGCCGGGGGTGCTGAGGTGGCCCGCAGTGTCGGCCCCGCGGGAAGGGACGTCCGGGACGGAAGCCCCGTGCGTCGATCGGGCTCGGACTTCGCGTGGCGGTGTATGGCCGTGGTGCGAAGCCCGAGGGCGTCAGGTCGCCCCGGGGGGCAGGGCGTGGGCCGAGGCCCGGGTGAGCGTGCGGGTGGCGTGGACGAGCAGGGTGAGCGCGACGGCGCCGCACACGAGCGCGGGTACGGCCGCGGGACCCCAGGCGCGGGCGATCGTCTCGACGGGGGCGGCCAGGAAGGAGCAGCCGGGCAGGTGGCTCGCGAAGACCGTGCCCAGCGCGACCGCCTCGGCCAGCGCGGCTGCGCGGAGGGCGACCACCGGGGCCTGGGAGAAGCCGTGAGCGATGAGGAGACGCGCGAGCAGCAGGAGCGCCCCGAGGGCGGCGGCGCCCGCGTACTCGGTGGGCTCGTCCAGGACCGCCCCGCACAGCGCCAGCAGGGCAGCCAGGGCACCGAGGTGGAGTGCGGACACACCGAGGATCAGGGGCTTCATGGACTCCGCGAACTCCGCGAGGCCGCGGCTGTTGCTGAGTTTGCGGCGGGCCCGTGCGGAGAGGAGGTGGGCGCACCAGACGGCGGGAGCGCAGGACAGGGCGAGCGCGAGTACGGGGGCGACGGCCAGGGGCCAGAGGCCGTGGGGCCCGCCTGTGAGTCCGGCGGTGAGCAGGCCGTCGCCGAGAAGGGCATAGGCGATGAGCCAGCACGTCCAGGTGCGGGTGCGGCCCGCGGTGCCGGACGGTGCGCGCAGTGGACCCCGGTCGAGTGCCGCACGGAGGCCGAGCGCCACCGCGAGGGCGCCGAGGGCCGCGGCCACGAGACGGGGTTGGCCGTCGGTGAGCCGCACTCCGGCGACGCCCGCCGCGCACAGGGCGCCCGGCAAGAGGGCGAACACGGCCCAGCCACGGCGTGCGCCGGGCGCGCTCGGCACCGGCTCCCGCTCCGTGGGTTCCTCCCCGTCGCGCGACACACGTGCATACATCTCCTCGGCGAGCGAGAACACGTCGCGGTGCCGGAAGCGGGCTGCCGTTCGGTCGGTCACCCCGTGGGCCTCCAGCCCGGCGGCGATCTCCAAGGGGTCGACCGCCCGCTCGCAGAGTTCCCGGTGCCGGTGCATCAGGGCCTTCACGGGGTCCACGGCACCGCGCCGGGGAGCTGACCGGGGTGCGGCCTCGGGCGGGGCAAGGTCGTCGTCCACCCGGAGCGCAGGACCGGGCGGGGCGACGAGGTCCCGCGAGGCCAGGGGGTCGCCCGAAGTCACGGCCTCCGGCGGGAGCTTCGCATCGCACCCGTCCAGCCCGTCCAGTCCGTCCAGCCGCAGCTCGCTCATCGCGCCCCCTCCCCCGCGGGCACCGGCTCCCCGACGGCGGGGACCGACTCCTCGGCGGTGACAGCCGAAGGCTCCTCGACAGCCCGCACCGAGCCCGCAGCCGACGTGGCCGCCGCTGCCGCTGCCGCTGCCGCCTGAGCCGTGCGCGGGGCCGAACCCGTGGCCGCTGCCGGCTCCGTGGTCGCAGCCGAGGCCGTGGCCGCCGCCGAGGCCGTGGCCGCCGCCGAGGCCGTGGCCGCCGCCGAGGCCGTGGTCGCCGCCGAGGCCGTGGCCGCCGCCGAGGCCGTGGTCCCAGCAGCCGAAGTCCCGCCCGTCAGCAACGCCGCGTCCGGCCCCGGCGCCCGGCTCCGCCCAGGCATCCCGTCCCGCCCGGACAGCACGTCCCGGCCCGACGTCGTAGCCCGCACGGGCGAGCCAACCGCCCACCGTGGCCTTCCGACGGCACCCCCGCCCGGCCCCACCGCACCGGCGCCCGCCGCCGCGGCCGCCGAAACCCCCGCCCCGCCGGCAACCCCAACGACCCCGGCGACTCCCGCGACCCCAGCCACTCCCGCACCCCCGAGGCCACCCGCCATCGGGCGGGACTCGGTCCAGCGGCCGGGGACGTGGGACTCGGCAGGGGACCCGAAGGGCAGTGGTCCACCGGTGTCGTCGAGGACGATCCTGTGCACGGGGGCGTGGGAGACGATCTCCAGGTAGATGCCACGAAATGCCGCGACGTTCTGCTCCACCGTGAAGAGTTCGAGAGCACGGGCGCGGGCGGCCGCGCCCAGGCGCGCACGGCGCTCGGGTTCACGCAGGAGCGCCACGCACGCTTCGGCGAGCGCCCGCGGATTGCGCGGGGGGACGACGAGCCCGGTGCCGCCGATGACCTCCACGACCGCCCCCACGTCGGTGGAGACGGTGGGCCGACCGCAGAACATGGTCTCGACCAGACTGATCGGGAAGCCCTCGACCACACTCGACAGCACGACCACCGCCCCGGCACCGTACGCCTCGGCCAGGTCGGGAACGGCCGGGTCACCGATCTCCTCGAAGGAGACGGGGTGGTCGCCAACCGCGTGGACACCGTCCGCCTCGTCGGGGAAGAGCTGCGCGGCGAGGACCTTGCAGTGGCCCAGATAGGCGGTGGCCTCGGCCCCCGCGGCCGCTCCGACGATCCTGAGCCGCGCCCTCGGCTCGGCCCGCCGGACCTCGGCGAAGGCATGCAGCAGCGAGATCAGGTCCTTGGCGGGCTCGATGCGGCCCACCCACACCAGCGTGTGGGGGTCCGCGCACTCCGGCGACTCGCCCACCTCGGCGAAGCGGGCGGCGTCCATGCCGGGGTAGACCGTACGGATCTTGGCTCGGTCGGCGCCGCAGCGCTCCTGCCAGCGGCGGGCATGGGTGTTGCCGGGGGTGAGGCAGGCGGCCCGCCGGTACACCTCCGCCGTCAGCCGCCGGTGGAAGGCCGCGAGGAGCGCGCGTACCGGCGCCTCTCCCGAGGTCCCGAGGTAGTGCGCCCGTAGCGGCACGCCGTACTCGGTGACCAGGAGCGGCACCCCGTGGAAGTGACGGGCCAACAGTCCGGGCAGCGCGGCCGACCCGCCCGCCGCCGCATGGCACAGGTCGACGGCGCCGAGCCCGTCGTCCTCGTACCAGTCGAGCGAGAGGGGGCGCAGGGCGCGTTCGAGATGCGAGGCGACCGTCAGCAGATCCGGGACGCGAGCCTCGCGCGCCCCTCGCAGTGCGCCCGGCGCGCGACAGGCGCGCTCCAGCGTGCGGACGGCGGCCTCGGAACGCAGCGCGCCGACGAGTCCGCCCTCGTCCCGGGCCAGTTCGGCAAGCCCGTACAGCGCGTTGCCGAAACGGTCCGCCTCAGCACCGGCCGCACCATCGAGACCATCCACGGCGGGACCGTCGAGGCCCTTCGCGACCGCCCCTTCGAGGACCGTTCCGGTCACACCTCCGATCCCGCCCGCAGTTCCGACCCCGCCCGCTCCGCCGGCTCCCCCCGAACAGACAGCCGCCACCAGCTCCCCGTACGCCTCAGCGAAGCGCCTTCGCGCGCGTCGGCCATGGACGATCCCGTCGTCCTCGGCCGTCCACAGCGGGGCCGTGCGGACCCGGCGGACCTGTGGCGGCAGCGGGATCCAGCCCTCGTCCTCCTGCCGCTCGCTCCGGCTGAGCGCGTAGACGTCGAACTCGTGTCGCTCCAGCCCACGTACGAGTCGGTCGCACCAGAGCCTGGCGTCACCGCTCACATACGGATAGCCACCCTCCGTAAGCAGTCCGATGCGCACGCGTGCACCCCCGATCTCCCGTTTGAGGAGCCGCCGTTCGCCCGGCGGCCCGCAGCGGGACGAACGTATGCGGACAAGGCGGTGGCGCGACGGACGGTTGTCCATCACGCCACCAAAAGGGGTGAACGGTCGTAACTTTCGCTAGCGGTACGCGTTTTGTCGCGCTAAGAGATCACTTGGTCACTCCGCGTCGAACGACGACACGGAGTGACCCGTCAACTCCCCGGGTAGGGCCAGGGATTGGCCTTGCATGTGATCCCGCCGAAGGTCAGGAACTTGCTCTGCTGCTGCATGACCGGCGCGAGTTCGCCGTTCTTGTCGCAGGTCTCATGGTCGTAGCCGAGACGGTGACCGATCTCGTGATTGATCAACATCTGTCGGTACGCGCGCATCTCGTCGCCGTACGTCTCAGCGCCCTGCGCCCAGCGGTACGCGTTGATCATCACGCGCTCGGTGGCGGCCGAGTCGCAGGACACGTTGTCCACGGTGGTGTCGAGGCCCGACTTGGCGCACCAGATCGCGGTGGTACCCGGGCTCGCGAGCGTGATCACGAAGTCGGGGGCCCCCGAGGAGATCCGCTCGAACGTACGGCCGCCGCCGTGGGCCCAACTGCGGTCGTCGTTCAGGGTCTTCTGGACGGCCTCGGCGAACAGCTCCGCTTCGAGTCCCAGGCCCTTCTCGACGTCGACCCGGTAGCGGTACTTCTGTCCCGTCCCCGGCGCCTTGTCGAGGCCCCTGACCGCCTCGAACTTTCCGCCGCCCTCCAGATCCGCGGCAAGCGGGTACTTCTTGTCCATCTTCTGGTCGTACGACAGCGGGGTCGCGGTCGGGCTGGGAGAAACAGGAGGGGTGGGCCGGTTGTCGCTGCGCGAGGCGTCGCGCACGGCACGGTCGCCTGCGTCAGCGGCCTGCGGCTGCCGAGTGACGGTGTCGTCCTCCCCGACGGCCATCTGCCCGCCCACGACGACCACGAGCACGGTGGTGACCGCGGCCGCCGCGATCCCGGTGAACGCCCGCCCCTTGCCACCCTTCGCCGTCCCCGCGGCCCCGGTCCCGTCGCCCGGCGGCCGCTCGTGCGGCGGCTCTTGCGGCGACCGCCCGCGCGGCGGTTGCTCCTGCGGAGCCGTCTCGGCCCAGCCGTCGTCGGCACCCGGCGCGCCACGATGGGTCCGGCCGGGTGCGAAGACGTCGTCGACCTCGTCGAAGGCGTCCAGATAAGCCTGGCGGGGGCCACCGGGGGGCATGGTCTCCTGCCGCTGCCGGGGAATGGGGATACGACGGCCCGAACCCTCCGGAGGCACGCCGTACGGGGCGCCATGGGGTGACGCCTCGCCCGGCCCACCATACGGAGCCCCCGCGGGCGGCCCCTGCGCCACGCCGTGTCCGACACCCGGCCCGCGCCGACCACCACCCAAGTGGCCCCAACCCCCGCCCGCTTCACGCTGCTCGGGGTGCTCCCCACGACTCGACGGACGACCGCCGTCCTCGGCACCGTCCGAAAGACGCGGGAAGCCGTGCGCGGGCGTGCCGTCGGGGAGGCGAGGAAAACCGTGCGCCGGGGTGCCGTCCGCGTATCGCGGTACGCCGTGTGCCGGTGTGCCGTCGGGCAGACGCGGGAAGTCGTGCGCGGGCGTGCCGCCGGCGAAACGCACCCCCTGCTGCCCGGGCGCACCACCACCGAACCGCGGCGCGCCCTGCTGCCCAGGCCCACCACCGCCGAATCCCGGCCTGTCCTGACCCGGTAGACCCTGCCCCGGAAGCCCTTGCCCCGACGTTGTGTCGTACCCGTACCCCGGGCCCCGGGTCCGCGCGCCTCGGGGCTCCTCCGCGCCGGGCACTCGCGGAGGCGCCGCCGCGCGGTCGCCCGGCCCGGCGGACGTCGCCGTCCCGGCTGTCCTTATATCGACATCACTTGTGTCGCCTCTCGGCGCCCGCCCCTTGCGGCTGTGCCGTCCCACGCCGCGCCTCAGCTCCCCACGCCGGGTGAGCCCTTGGGCGGCCCTTCGGCGACCGCGTCGCCGTCGTCGGCACCGACCGAGCCACCGCCACTCACCGAACCACCCTCACCCGAAACACCGACCGACCCCGAAGACGAACCCGCAGACGAGGCACCCACCAGACCAGAACCCGCCGGCTGCGAACCCGATGGTTCCTCACCCACCGGCTCCACATCCGCCCCGCCCCGCGACCGCCCCGCATCCGCGAGAAGCTCACGGAACGCGGCGGCCACCGCCTCCGGGTACTCCATCATCGCCACGTGCCCCGCGTCCGGCAGGGAGACGAGGCGGGAGTCGCGGAAGGAGCGGGCCGCGCGCTGGGCCATGCGGTAGCCGACGAGCTGATCGCGTCGGCCGTAGACAAGGAGGGTCGGGGCGAGGACCCGCTCCGCCTGGCGCCAGAGCGAGTGCTGACCGCCCAGAGTGTAGGCGTCCACGAGCCCCCGCGCCGAACGCGTCAACGCGTCCCACATGTACGGCAGTTGGAGGCGCCGCTCCATCTCCTCCACGGCGTTGCGGAAGCTCTCCTCCGTGACCCGGCCCGGGTCGCCGTAACAGAGCGCGGTGACGCCCCGTACGCGCTGCTCGGCGCTCCAGCCCTTGGTGAAGCGGGTGAAGAGCGCCGAGATGCCCGGCAGCGCGAGCATCGCCGTCGGCACGGCGGTCCGCTGCACGCGGAGCTCCGGCAGGGCCGGCGAGACGAGCGTCAGGGTGCGCACCAGATCGGGGCGCAGGGCGGCGACGCGGGTCGCGATCGCGCCGCCGAGGGAGTTGCCGAAGAGGTGCACGGGGCCACGCCCGGCGGAGTCGAGGTAACGGATGACCGCGCGGGTGTGTCCCGTGACGGAGTAGTTGCCGTCGTCCGGCGGCGGCGAGTCGCCGAAGCCGGGCAGGTCGAGCGCCTCGCTGTCGACGAGCCCGTCGAGCAGCGGCATCAGCGCGGACCAGTTCTGCGAGGAGCCGCCCAGGCCGTGCACGTACAGGGCGGGCGGCAGCCCTTCGCGCGCGGGCGGTCTCGACCGCACCGACAGCGTGATCCCCGGCAACCGGACCGGCCTCAGCCGCTCGCCGGGGGCCACGCGCACGGCACTCGCCTTCGGCGATGCGGTGGCGCTCAGCAGGGACGGGAGCTCGGTCGAAGACATGCGGGCAATGTTACGAGACGATCACGCAGTGACTCATGTGTTCGCCGTCACAGGACACACCGCAAATCAGCCACTTCTCACGGGGTACCGGGCACGAAGCACTCGCCGCCGACCCGGCGGTGGGCTCACCGCCCCGAACCGCATCGCACCGGATCGACCGCGTAGCGCCGCGATGACCTGTCTCCTAGGCTCGGAGACGTGCTCGCAGAAGCGCTCGGAGCATGCCCGGGGACGGGCTCGCAAGCGCTCTCACGGACAGGCCCGTGAGCCATACGCACGACCAGGCTCGCGAGCCGCCACAAGGCAGGCCCGTGACAGCGCATCCGGTCTCGCGAAGAGGGCACCCGTACGTGGCCCCCGCCGCCGTCGGGACCTTCCGGCGGCACCAGGGCAGCAGCAGGAAGGGGAACCCACGATGGCCGTAGATCCGACCGATCCCGACACCTTCGTCGAGGAGGAGGACTCCGTGGAGTTCGACGACGTGGAGGCCCCCGAGGCCGATGCCGCCGAGCAGCACGCCGAGGTCGCCCCGCACCAGGACGACCCGTTGACCGACGTCGACCCGGACGCGGCCAACGAGGCCGATCTGGCGGAGCAGGCCCGCGTGGTCTCCCTGGACGAGGACGACTACCGGTAACCCGATCCTCACCAGGGACGACGACCGGTGACGAGAAAGGGCTTCCTCCTGTCCGCCCTACCCCTGTTTGACATGGTTGGCGGCACTTTCCCCGCTGTCCGGTCCGTGAAATTCTGCGCTCGCACCGCGCACACCCGGGTTACCGAAAAGTACGATGGCGGCGCGGCGCACACCGCATGTGGACGATCTTGGGAGGCGGCGTGACAGCCATCGAGCAGACAGAGGCGGCGCGCCCGCGGGGCACACGCCTGCCGCGCCGAGCCCGACGGAACCAGTTGCTGGGCGCCGCCCAGGAAGTCTTCGTGGCCCAGGGCTATCACTCGGCCGCGATGGACGACATCGCCGAGCGCGCCGGAGTCAGCAAGCCGGTGCTCTACCAGCACTTCCCCGGCAAGCTCGACCTCTACCTGGCCCTGCTGGACCAGCACTGCGAGTCGCTGATCCAGGCCGTGCGCAGCGCGCTGGCGTCGACGACGGACAACAAGCAGCGGGTCCGGGCGACGATGGACGCCTACTTCGCGTACGTCGAGGACGAGGGCGGCGCCTTCCGGCTGGTCTTCGAGTCCGACCTGACGAACGAGCCCGCCGTGCGCGAGCGCGTCGACAAGGTCACCAACGAGTGCGCCGAGGCGATCTGCGACGTCATCGCGGAGGACACCGGCCTCTCCCGCGCGGAGTCGATGCTCCTCGCCTCGGGTCTGGGCGGCCTCTCCCAGGTGGTGGCGCGGTCGTGGCTGCACAGCGACCGCAGCGTCCCGCGCGAGCAGGCGGTCCAGCTGCTGGCCTCGCTGGCCTGGCGCGGTATCGCGGGCTTCCCGCTGCACGGCATCGACCAGCACTGACCCCACGGGTCGGCGGGCCACTCCCTGGTTCGGGGATTTGTTCCCGCCCCCTGTTCGCTCCTGGCGTTCTCAGGCGGAGCGTGTACGTCCCCTCACCGGGCTAATGTGTGCTGCGTACGGCGCGGAAGCCCGCGCATTTCACTGACCGTCGGAGGGACATAGCCGTGGAGGTCAAGATCGGCGTGCAGCACGCGCCGCGCGAGATCGTTCTGGAGAGCGGTCAGAGTGCCGAGGAGGTCGAGCGTGCGGTTGCCGAGGCGCTGGCCGGCAAGTCGGCGCTGCTGAGCCTCACGGACGAGCACGGCCGCAAGGTGCTGATCCCGGCCGACCGTCTCGCTTACGTCGACATCGGCGAGCCGACCGTCCGCAAGGTGGGCTTCAGCGCGCTGTAGTCACCAGCACAAGAGGCGTACGGAGGGGGCCCGGTGGTGTGAAACCATCGGGCCCCCTCCGTACGCCCGCACATCATGGTCACCACGGGGCGCGCCGCACAGGTCGGCCACATCTCGTCCACAGCCGATGATTGCGTCCCATGCCTCGCGGGTAGTACCGGCTACGACCGATTTGCCCAGGCCAGGCCGTGCGGGAGGGAACCCGATCATGTTCTTGGAAGCGCTCGGATCCGCACTCCTCGGCTTCGCCCTCGCCTGCGCCGCCGTCTACCGTCTGCCGCACCGTCTGCCGTCCCGCGCCCTGGTCCTGCCGACGGGCACCGCGGGCGGTCTCTTCGGCGCCTTCCTGACACACACGGCACTCGGCTCCGCCAACTACCTGCTGGTCCTCACCGGCGCCCTGGTCGTCGCGGCGGCCTCCCTCTCCCTGCTCCTCCGCCCGACGGAGCGCTTTCGACGCAGCAGCTCGGCGACGGCGTGAGGAAGATCCCCTGACTGCGGCGAAGCCGCCCGTCCAGGGGCGCGGGGAACTGCGTGACAGGCCACGACGAGACCCGCACCCGCAGGACGGCACCGCGCCCCATGGCGACTAGGCGCTCACGCGGCCAAGCCCAGCGCGGCCATCCGCTTGGTGTGCGCCTCGGTGATCCGCGAGAACATCCGCCCCACCTCGGCGAGATCGAAGCCGTCGGCCACACCGCCCACCAGCATCGTGGACAGGGCGTCCCGGTCGGCCACCACCCTCTGCGACTGTGACAGCGCCTCCCCCATCAACCTCCGCGCCCACAGCGCCAGTCGACCGCCCACCCGTGGGTCCTCGTCGATCGCCGCCCGGACCTTCTCCACGGCGAAACCGGCGTGCCCCGTGTCGTCGAGCACCGCGAGCACGAGCGAGCGCGTGTCCGAGTCGAGGTGCGCGGCGACCTCCCGGTAGAAGTCACTGGCGATCGAGTCGCCGACGTAGGCCTTGACGAGCCCCTCCAGCCAGTCCGAGGGAGCCGTCTGCTTGTGGAAGCCGTCGAGCGCGTCGACGAACGGCTCCATGGCATGCGTCGGCTCCTCCCCGATCTCGGAGAGGCGGCCGGCGAGCCTCTCGAAGTGGTGGAACTCGGCCGCCGCCATCTTCGCCAGCTCCGCCTTGTCGACGAGGGTCGGCGCCAGCTTCGCGTCCTCAGCGAGCCGTTCGAACGCCGCCAGCTCCCCGTACGCCAGCGCGCCCAGCAGGTCCACCACCGCGGCGCGGTACTGCGGGTCGGCTGAGGCCCGCTCCCAGTCCTGGGCGGCGATCCCGGTGACCTCCGTGGTGTCGGCGGCGTCGGCGGACTCGCCGCCGCTGGCGTTCTCAGGCTTGTCAGACGTGGTCATGCAGCGCACAATAGCCCGCTCCGCGCAAGGCGGAAGGGCCCGGTCATTCGGTGCGCCATTCAGTGTGACGACGACTACGTGACCAAATCGGCCATCGCATATGCGCGATTCCGAGGTATGGTGGTAATGCGCCTGCTGGTACCGCGACGTAGTTCGACGCGGCCTCGACAGGCCGCACGCATGAGGATGCCCGGTCGGTGGCCCGATCGGCTCCGACCCGACAGCCCTCCTTTTCCGTACGGCACTCCGCGTACGGCGTCCGGAGGGAACCCCTCAGCGGTATGAGCGCTAGAGCGTCGGCAGTGGTCCCGTGCCACACGGCCCGCCCGTGCGGTGGCCGACGTCCCCGGCACGGTCCGACACGACCCCCGCGCTCGCCTCACACCGCGTACACAGAAGAGGCAGCACCCTGACTACGACTTTCCGCGATCTCGGCATCTTTCCCGAGACGGCCGAGGCCCTTGAGGCCGTCGGCATCATCAGCCCCTTCCCCATCCAGGAGATGACGCTCCCGGTCGCCCTCTCCGGCACCGACGTCATCGGCCAGGCCAAGACCGGCACCGGCAAGACGCTGGGCTTCGGTCTCCCCCTCCTCGAACGCGTCGTCGTCCCCGCCGACGTCGAGGCCGGCCGCGCGAAGCCCGAGGACCTCGTCGACTCGCCGCAGGCGCTCGTCGTCGTCCCCACGCGCGAGCTGTGCACCCAGGTCACCAACGACCTGCTGACCGCCGGCAAGGTGCGCAACGTCCGCGTCACCGCGATCTACGGCGGCCGCGCCTACGAGCCCCAGGTCGAGGCCCTCAAGAAGGGCGTCGACGTCGTCATCGGCACCCCCGGGCGCCTCCTCGACCTCGCGGGCCAGAAGAAGCTGAACCTCAAGAACGTCAAGTGCCTGGTCCTCGACGAGGCCGATGAGATGCTCGACCTGGGCTTCCTGCCCGACGTCGAGAAGATCATCAACATGCTTCCGGCCCGCCGCCAGACGATGCTGTTCTCGGCGACCATGCCGGGCGCGGTCATCGGCCTCGCCCGCCGCTACATGTCCCAGCCGACGCACATCCGTGCCACGGCCCCGGACGACGAGGGCGCGACGGTCCGCAACACCTCGCAGCACATCTACCGCGCGCACAACATGGACAAGCCCGAGCTGGTCGCGCGCATACTGCAGGCCGACGGCCGGGGACTGGCCATGGTCTTCTGCCGCACCAAGCGCACGGCCGCTGACCTCGCCGACCAGCTCAAGCAGCGCGGCTTCGCCTCCGGCGCGGTCCACGGCGACCTCGGCCAGGGCGCCCGCGAGCAGGCGCTGCGCGCCTTCCGCAACGGCAAGGTGGACGTCCTCGTCTGCACCGACGTCGCCGCACGCGGCATCGACGTCGAGGGTGTCACCCACGTCATCAACTACCAGTCCCCCGAGGACGAGAAGACGTACCTGCACCGCATCGGCCGTACGGGCCGCGCGGGGGCCAAGGGCATCGCGATCACCCTCGTCGACTGGGACGACATCCCGCGCTGGCAGCTCATCAACAAGGCGCTGGACCTCGGGTTCAACGACCCACCGGAGACGTACTCCACGTCCCCGCACCTCTTCGAGGAACTGAGCATCCCCGCGGGCACGAAGGGTGTCCTGCCGCGCTCCGAGCGCACCCGTGCCGGTCTGGACGCGGAGGAGCTGGAAGACCTCGGCGAGCCGGGCGGGCGTGGTCCACGCGGGCGTGGCGGCCGTGGCGCCGGTGCTTCCGGCCCGTCGTCCGTCGAGCGGGAGCGGGAGCGCCCGGCGCGTACGCCGCGTCGCCGCCGGCGTACGCGCGGTGGTGCCACCGTCGACGGGGCGTCCCCGGAGGCCGCCGCGGTCACCGAGCCGTCGGCAACGCAGACGCCGGACTCCGACTCCGGCGCGTCCGAGCCTCGTACGCCTCGCCGTCGCCGCCGCACGCGTGCCGGGGTGAACCCGGCCGCCGAGGCCGTGATCGAGACCGAGACCGTCGAGAGCGCGCCGGTCGAGCGGGCGGAGGCCGTGGTCGACACCGTCGCGCCCGCCGAGTCGATGGAGGAGGCTCCCAAGCCGCGTCGCCGTCGTACGCGCAAGTCGGTGGAGACCGCCGCCACTCCGGCGGCCGAGGCCGCGCCCACCGCGGAAGCGTCGCTGGACACCGCTGAGGGCACTGCTGTCGTGGAGCCGGTCGTCGAGCCGGCCGCCGAGGCCGTTACCAAGCCGCGTCGCCGTACGCGCAAGGTCGCCGCGCCCGCCGAGGTCGTGAGCGAGGAGGCCGCCGCCGAGGAGGCACCTGCCAAGCCCCGCCGACGGACCCGGAAGGCTGCCGAGCCGGTCGTCGAGGCGACCGACAGCGCCGCCGAGGCCGCCGTGGACACCGCCGAGGCTGCGGCCAAGCCGCGCCGCCGGACCCGCAAGACCGTGGCGGAGGCTGCCGAGAGCGTGGTCGAGGCTGTCGCCGAGGAGGCGGTGGTCGAGGCTCCGGCCGCGGCCCCGCGTCGTCGGACCCGTAAGGCGGCGGCCGCCGTCGTGGCTCCTGCAGCCGAGGCCGCGGTCGACACGGCCGAGGGGGCGACCGGCGTCGAGCCGGCCGCCGAGGCCGTTACCAAGCCGCGTCGCCGTACGCGCAAGGTCGCCGCGCCCGCCGAGGTCGTGAGCGAGGAGGCCGCCGCCGAGGAGGCACCTGCCAAGCCCCGCCGACGGACCCGGAAGGCTGCCGAGCCGGTCGTCGAGGCGACCGACAGCGCCGCCGAGGCCGCCGTGGACACCGCCGAGGCTGTGGCCAAGCCGCGCCGCCGGACCCGCAAGACCGTGGAGACGGCTGAGGGGGCGGTGCCCGCGCAGCCGACGGAGGAGCAGGCGACCAAGCCGCGGCGTACGCGGAAGGCGGTGGCTTCGGCTGCTGCCGAGGAGGCGGGGGCCGAGGCTCCTGCTCCGCGGCGGCGTACGCGGAAGGCTGTGGCTGTGGTGGAGGGTACGGAGGGCTGAGGCCGTCCTGTCGTGTGAAGGTCCGGTTCCCCTGGCGGGGGGGGCCGGGCCTGCGGCCTTTTCAGGGGGTTTCTCGCCCCCGCCGCCCCTACCCGTCCCATCCTCAAGGGGCTGTGCCCCTTCGACCCCCAGGCGTCCGTTCGGTGGGGGCTGGCCGCGCAGTTCCCCGCGCCCCTGAAAAAGGCGGGGCTGCGTCCCCGCCTTTTTCAGGCCCGCAGGGCCTGAACCCTTTCGGGGCGCGGGGAACTGCGCGGCCAGCCCCCACCGGACCCGCACCCGGCCACGCGGCCCATCCCCACCCCTCCTCGCCCTTGGTGGACCGTTACGCTCCCCCCATGAGCCGTCCCCCCTCCTTCACCCCGCCCCCCGGCGCCCGCGCCCACCGCCTGCGTACCCCCCGTGGGGAGTTCGCCGTCATCGAGGCGGGCGTGGCGGTGAAGGGGAGCGTGTTGCTCGTGCCGGGGTTCACGGGGAGCAAGGAGGACTTCATCGCGCTGCACGAGCCGCTGGCGGCGGCCGGATACCGCACGGTCGCCGTGGACGGGCGCGGGCAGTACGAGAGCCCTGGAGCCGAGGCCGACGAAGCACCGTACGCGCAGGCGGAGTTGGCCAAGGACCTGCTCGCCCAGGCGCGGGCCGTGAGCGACGGCGGCCGACTGCATCTCGTCGGTCACTCGCTCGGCGGCCAGATCTCCCGCGCCGCCGTGCTGATGGACGCCTCCCCCTTCGCCTCGCTCACCCTCATGGCCTCGGGCCCCGCCCAGATCTCGGTCGGCCAGCAGGAGCGCGTGAAGCTGTTGCGGGACGCCCTGGCCGTGATGGACATGGAGCAGGTGTGGGACGCCATCCAGGCGATGGAGGCACCGGAGCCCGAGGAGGCCGACACGGGCGCCCTCGACGCGGGGCTGGACGACCGCGCCGATCTGCGCCGCCGCTGGCTCGCCACCAAACCCGCCCAGCTCATCGCCACGGGCCGCCAACTCTGCGTGGAACCCGACCGGGTCACCGAACTCGCCGCCGTGGACCTGCCCAAGCACGTCCTCTCCGGTGAACGCGACGACACCTGGCCGATCCCGGTCCTCGACGACATGGCCGTACGGCTGCGCGCCCACCGCACCGTCGTCTGCGGCGCCGAGCACTCCCCCAACACCGACCGGCCGAAGGCTACGGCCGACGCCCTCAGCGGCTTCTGGGACCGGATCGCCGGCTGAGCACCGGCCGGACCGGGCGACCGTCCGTCCGGAGCAGCCCGGCTCTCAGTACTGCGCCCTCAGGTGCTCCCAGAAGCCGTCCCGCAGCGCCCGTCTCAGGTCCGCCTGACCGCGCAGCGAATACTGCAGCAGGCCCTCCGCCTCGACGAGCAGGTCCTGGTCGACGGAGCCGGGGAGGTACGGGTGGCCATGGAGCAGCTCCTGCAAGGTCTCCCGGCCCCGGGAGGCGAGCCACTTCGCGGCGATCTGGGCGCCGACGAAGCGGACGTCCTCACGGCTGGGGCGGGCCCCTGCGGGCGCGTCGTAGGTGGCGGCGGCCCGCCGTGCCACGTACGGCTTGAAGAAGTCGAGGTCGAAGGTTCGCTGGCTGTCCACCTCCCAGAGCAGCGGCTCGGCCTGGTTGCGGCCCTCGGGCGCCTCGATGCCCCAGAGGTGGACCCGCGCCCCGTACCCCTGCGCGGCCTCGACCGCCGAGACCAGGTCCTCGTCGCCGCCGATGAGGGCCGCGTCGCTGATCGCGCGGTGCCGGGCCAGTGATTCCAGGTCGGTGCGGATCAGGGAGTCGACGCCCTTCTGCTGGTTGTTCGCGTTCAGGTTCCCGAGCCGGACCTTCACGTCGGGCAGCTCGGCGATCGACTGCTGCTCGGCCGTATGGATGCGGCGGCGCGCCCCGTCGTACCAGTAGACCCGCAGCAGCCGACTGTCCGCGAAGATCGTGCGTGCCTTGTCGATCAGCGCGTCGATGAGCCCTTCCGCGTCGAGATCGAAGGACCGCCGGTCCTCCGTCCCCGCGACGAGCCGGCCCACGGCCGCGTAGAGGTACCCGGCATCGACGAAGATCGCGTGTGTCGAGGGTGTCTTCGCCACCTCGGCGAGCATGCGGTGCAGCAGCTCGTTCGTACGGTCGATGCGGGCGCCGAGCGCCGTGAGGTCGTCGTTCATTACTGCCATTGTCCCGGCGGTCACGCTGCGAACACAACCGGTCCCAATCAGTCTTCCTGCTTCCAGGTAGACATACCACCACACCACTTACCGGTTAGTAATTAGCTTCTCGAAAAATTTCCTTAGCGTAGGGAATGTTCGTAACACGCATACCGTTGACTCCTGATGGAACACGGGCACCGACGACCCGTGAGCCACCACCAGTAGTTCTCCTCAGGAGGATGACCAGACGAAGGGAGAAGCCCTTGCGCTTCGAAATTCTGCGACTCGACGATGTCAACGGCACGCCCGTGGACAGCACCGTCGTGGACGCCGCCTCCGTCAACCGGATCGTGCAGCAGGCCGCCGCCATCGGGCAGCGACTCTGGATCCGCCCGGCCGACGTGACCGCCTCGTAGGACGCGGATCCGTTCACACTTCAGCGCCCCGTACGGCACATGCCGTACGGGGCGCTCTATTACGGGCTCGCCGCTACGAAGCCTGTACGACCTGGGTGACGCCGTTGATGATCTGCTGTACGGCGATCGCGGAGAGCATCATGCCGGCGAGGCGGGTCACCAGGACCACTCCGCCGTCCTTGATGACCCGGATGATCAGCAGCGAGTACCGCATCGTGAGCCACAACACGATGTGGATCGCCAGAATCGCGGCCCACACGGACATCTGACCGGCCAGGCCGTCCGCCTTCTGCACCGCCAGGATCACCGACACGATCGCACCGGGTCCGGCCAGCAACGGCATCCCCAGCGGCACGAGCGCTACGTTGACGTCCTTGGTCTGCTTCGGCTCGTCCGTCTTGCCGGTGAGCAGATCGAGCGCGATCAGCAGAAGCAGCAGCCCGCCCGCGATCATCAGCGCCGGCACGGAGACATGCAGGTAGTCCAGGATCTGGTGCCCCAGCAACCCGAAGACGGCGATCACGCCACCGGCCACGCAGACGGCCTGGAGGGCCATCCGCTTCTGGGTACGGGCGGGCCGCCCGGCGGTGAGGCCGAGGAAGATCGGAGTGATCCCGGGGGGATCCATGATCACGAAGAGAGTGAGGAAGAGGGAGCCGAATATGGCGAGATCGAACACAGGGGTGCCTTGCGGGAAGGAGTGGGACGAACGAGGGGTGCCCTTGGCAGGCGTCGGCGACCGAGCCGCTCACCACTGTGGGCAATCGTTCGGCGCGGCGGAAGAGGTGAGGCGTGGGCACCTTGCGCCCAGGTGCCGCACGAGCGAGGGACCGGCTAGTTCCCGCCGGTCCCCGGGACAGGGAACGCTCCGGTGGCCCGCCGCGTGATCTCGCCGTACACCTCGGGGTCGGTCGTGTACTCGCCGAGCACACAGGTCTTGCGGCTGCCGTGGTAGTCCGAGGAACCGGTGGCGAGCAGCCCCAGCTCCTTCGCCAGGCCGCGCAGCCGTGCCCGGGTCGCCGGGTCGTGCTCCATGTGGTCGACCTCGATGCCGTCGAGTCCGGCGGCGGCCAGCTCCGCGATGGCGGACTCCGGTACGGTCCGACCGCGTTTGACGGCGGCGGGGTGGGCGAAGACGGCGACACCGCCGGCGCCCTTGATCAGCCGGATCGCCTCGAAGGGGTCGGTCTCGTGCTTCTCGACGTAGGCGCGGCCGCCGTCGGCGAGCCACTGTTCCGTGAAGGCGTCGCTCACGGTCGGTACGACGCCGAGCTCGACGAGTGCGGTGGCCACGTGGGGCCGACCGACGGAGCCCCCGGCGGCGATCCGGGCGACCTGGTCCCAGGTCACCGGCACGCCCAGCTCGTTCAGCTTGGCGATCATCCCGCGGGCGCGCGGGACCCGGTCGTCCCGGACCAGCTCGCGCTCGGCGAGCAGGTCGGGCTCCTCGGGGTCGAACAGGTAGGCCAGCATGTGCATGCTGACGCCGTCCAGTCGGCACGACAGCTCGGCGCCGGTGACCAGGGTGAGCCCCTCCGGCAGCGCGGCGATCGCCTCGGCGTGCCCGCGCGTGGTGTCGTGATCGGTCAGCGCGACGACGTCCAGACCGGCCACGCCGGCCTTCCGTACCAGCTCGGACGGGGTGTCCGTACCGTCGGAGGCCGTGGAGTGGCAGTGCAGATCGATACGCACGACTCGGACTCCAGGCGCGGGGAAGGGAAGCGGACGCTCAAGGATAGCGTTCTTTTGGACCAGCCCTGTCACACCCGAAACCGGGGAGTGCCCCCTACAGAGGTGGTGTCGGGGGCGGATGGAACGGGCGCCTCATGGGTGGAGGTGTGCGCGCTCGCGGGCGGCCGCGCGTCCGGTGGGGGTCGGTCGCGCAGCTCCCCGCGCCCCTGACTCTTCTGTCCTGCCCCTCTGATCATCAGGCGCCCCTACGGCTCCAGGATGCGCGGGGAGAGGGCTCCGCACGGGAGGAGTTCCACCTCCGCTCCCGCGTCCCGCAGGTCCGTCAGGACGAGTTCGTCGTACATCAGCAGTCCCGTCTGTTCGGGCCACACGATCGCCCACAGCCACAGTCCGAGCGCCTCGCCCGCGAAGACCGCGCGGTCGTCCGGCGTGCCGGTGACGTGCCACAGCGGTGTCGGCCGTCCGGCGGCCAGCACCTTCGCCTGGGGTGGCTTCTCGACGCTCAGATACGGGCCGGGATCGGGACCGTCGATGCCCGCGTACCGCGCACCGAGGCCGACGCCGAGCTCCTCCGCGATGAGGACGAGCTCCCCCACACCGCCGAGCGGCCCGGGACCGGAGCAGGCCACGGCGGTGGCGCGTCCGCCGCTGCGGTCGTCCCCGGCGAAGGCGGCCCCCGTGAAGAGCCAGCCCACGGGCAGCGGCCAAGGCATCCAGACCGGCACCTCGGCACGGTGCACCACGACGCTGAGGGCCTCGACGCTGGGCGGGATCACGGGCTGCAGCGGGTGCACCGTCCCGTGCGCGGCGCACTGCCAGGAGTCGGCAAAGAGGCCGGGAGCCCTGACCCGGCCACCACACTTCGGGCAACTGGGTTCGCCCCTCATAGGGCCCAACGGTCCTCCCCGTGCTTCCTCGCGTCAAGGACGATCACCCGTCCGGCGCGTGCGCGTCACATTCCGCGCACGTTCAGCGCACCCACGCCGGTCCACGGCCGCCCGCCGGCCCGTCGGACCGAACAACGGAATCAACTACCCACCTCGCCAAGGGAAGCGGCGGTTTTCGGCCACCTGCCGAGCGGCCTCCGGTCACGTGTGGCGTGCCGTCCGTCACACGGGGAAGTCGTGTCGGGCGGCCGTTCAGTCCAGGGAGACGGACTTTCGCGCCGGGTCGCGGAGGTCGGTCCCCCGGGTGAGCCAGCGCTCCTGGAGGGCCTGGGCGCCGTGCACCCTCTTCCAGGCCGCCTCGTTGGCGGTCATCGGCAGGAGGGGCAGGAACCGTACGGGGTCGGCGGGGGCGTCGAGTTCGAGGTCCTCGACCAGGCCGCCGGACTCGGCGACGAGGACGGAGGTGAAGGGGGCGCCGGGCCAGAGCGGATCGCCCACGTCGAGGGACGCGCCGGGGGCCACGATCACGCCCTCCACCTGCGGAGACGCGGCGAGTACGGCGAGCGGGCGCAGCGCCTTGTCAGTGTCGGCGACGCCGCGCCGCACGGACAGGACGAGTTCGGCGCGGGGGCCCTTGACGGGGTCGGCGAGGACCGCGGCGGGGTCGGCCATCGGCTGGGCGGACATGCCGAGCGTGGCGTAACGGACGATGTCGCCGTCGGTGAAACGGAGCACCTCGATGCGGTCCGCGCCGAGGAAGGTGACCGCGGCGCGCGCGTCCGGTTCGCCCAGCGCGGTGCGCAAACGGGCCTCCACCAACGGAAGAACATCAGCCATGAGTCGAGCATAGAACTCGTCAGGAACCGGCAAACACGCGCCTTGACACTTCAGCCGACTGTTAGTCTTGGCCGCCGGTCGGGACAGCACGCGGGCAGCACGCAAAAGCCTCGCTCTCAAGGCTTCTCACGCCTTCGCGTCCCGTACCGAGAAGACTGACTCCCCTACGGGGAACCCCGGATGGGGTATGGAACGTCCCTTACGAGGGACCGGCCGGAGGAGGTGGGGCTGCGATGGACCGAAGTCGACCTGGCAGTACCACCCGCTCTTCCGCTGTTCACGTTCCGTAGCTCAGGCCGTAGCCGTAGTTCTCGCTCCGCCGGCTATCGCCTCACCCGCTTCGTGCCGCTCGCCGGTCGTCGCGCATCGGAAGAGCACTTCTTTCCCGTCTTGATCTGAATCAAGCGAAGCTGTCACCGCGACGGTGCGGTGCTCCCCGCTTTGTGGACGTGCCAAACATCCGCAGTCAAAACGTCCCCATTCCGGGTAGTTCCAACCGTCGTCGGCGGCCTTTCGTTGCGAAGGAGCCAGCTCATGTCGATGATCCACAACCTGCGCGCCGCGGTCCGCCCGTCCCGTCCCTCGCGGCTGTCGCTGCGCAAGGACGGCGGGGTGTACGACGCCACGCGCCCGGCGGAGGCGGCCACGGCCGTCGTGGACTGCGCCGTGTACCGCGACGGCGCGCGCGTCTCGTTCGAGCGCAACCTGACGCCGCACGAGGCGATCCGTCAGGTCCGCCGTGACGGCGGCTTCGTCTGGATCGGCCTGCACGAGCCGTCGGAGGCCGAATTCTCCGGTATCGCGGCCGAGTTCGGGCTGCACCCACTGGCCGTGGAGGACGCGGTGCACGCGCACCAGCGGCCGAAGCTGGAGCGGTACGACGACACCCTCTTCACCGTCTTCAAGACCATCCACTACGTCGAGCACGACGAACTCACCGCCACCAGCGAGGTCGTGGAGTCCGGCGAGGTCATGTGCTTCACCGGGCGGGACTTCTTCATCACGGTGCGGCACGGAGGGCAGGGTTCGCTCAGGGCACTGCGTCACCGGCTGCAGGACGACCCGGAGTTGCTGGCGAAGGGGCCGTCGGCCGTGCTGCACGCCATCGCCGACCATGTCGTCGACGGGTACGTGGCGGTCGCGGACGCGGTGCAGGACGACATCGACGAGGTGGAGACGGAGGTGTTCTCCCTCGGGCGCAAGGGCACGCCCCGGGGCACCGACGCCGGCCGGATCTACCAACTCAAGCGCGAGGTCATGGAGTTCAAGCGTGCGGTGCTGCCGCTGGTGCGGCCCATGCAGCTGCTGAGCGAGCGGCCGATGCGGCTGATCGACCCGGACATCCAGAAGTACTTCCGTGACGTGGCCGACCACCTCGCCCGGGTCCAGGAGCAGGTCGTCGGCTTCGACGAGCTGCTCAACTCGATCCTCCAGGCGAACCTGGCGCAGGCCTCCGTCGCACAGAACGAGGACATGCGCAAGATCACGTCCTGGGCGGCGATCATCGCTGTGCCGACGATGGTGTGCGGCGTGTACGGCATGAACTTCGACTACATGCCGGAGACGCACTGGAAGTACGGCTACCCGGTGGTCCTCGGGGTCACGGTCGCGCTCTGCCTCGGCATCCACCGGACGCTCAAGCGCAACGGGTGGCTGTGAGGCACGGTTAGGCTGCCCCCATGACAGCCGGTTCGCTCCCCGCCGATGCGCCGAACACCGACGCGCTGCTCGAACAGGCCCTCGTCGAAGAGGCCACCAAGAAGTCCGGGCTGATCTGGGTCCGGGGTGGTGAGGTGTCCCGGGCACTGTGGCACGTCTGGCACGAGGGTGCGGCGTGTGTGGTGGGCGACGGACCGGGTGAGCAGCCGTTGCCCGGGCTGACCGACGGGGGGTCGGCCGTGGTGACCGTGCGCAGCAAGGACAAGGGCGGGCGGTTGGTCAGCTGGGCGGCGGACGTCGTCGAACTGGCCCCGGACTCTCCCGCGTGGGAGTCCGCTGTGGCCGAGCTCAAGGGCAAACGCCTCAACGCCCCCGACGGCGAGGCCATGCCGGCCCGTTGGGCCCGAGAGTGCCGGGTGCTCCGCCTGGAGCCGACGGGGGCGACCCTGCCCCTGCCCGACGGCGACCTGGCGCAGCCACCGGTGACCACACCGGCGACCACACGACAGCCGATCCCGGCGGCGGTCCCACGCCTGCTCTTCGGCCGCCGCAAACGCGACCGCTGAGACCGGCGCCCGCCCTGGGGCGCGCCCCGCTCGGCACCGCCGAGATCCACCGTCGTGGCTGATCACCGCTGCGGCGGGCTCGGGGGACCTGGCAGAAGCGGGGGACCGGCGGGGCTGGAGACCGGCAGGGCTGGAGACCGGCAGGGCTGGAGACCGGCGGAGCGGGGCGCTGGCCGTGTGAGGGGTCCGGCCGAACGAGGGGCCCGGCCGGTGTGAGAGGCCCGGCCGAGTGAGAGGGCCGGCAGAACTACGGGGCCGAGCGGCGGAACTGGGGCGCGGAATTTAGCTGCGGGGACCTCTCAGAGGCGGGCGCGGACCTTGAGCGCTGACTGGAGCCGCAGGCACACCCCTCAAGGACGGGCGCGAGGATCCGAAGCTGCGGCAGGCACCCTCGGAGACGGCGCGACCCTTGAGGGCGGACCTAGCTGCGGGCGCCTCTCGAAAACAGGTCAGGCCCTTCCGGCGCTGAGCCGAGCCGCAGCTTCGAGAAACGGGCGCGGGGCCGAGCGCAGACGCCCCTCAGAAGCGGCGCGGCCCGCTGGGCGGACGCTCCGGGCGAACAAGCGGTGCGCCTCATTCCTGCGGCTCACCCCCGTCCAGGCCGCCCCCTGTGGCTCGCCCCCGCCCGGACCACCCATCCGCAACGCACCCCCACCCCACAAGAGGCCGCCCGTCCCTCCGAGAACACCGCCGCCGCCGAGACCGTGGTTCGCCCCAGAAGGCCGCGCGGCATGCCCCCGGCAGGCCGTCCTGTCCCCCGTTACGACGTCGGGAGTTGTTTGCCGTAGTCGACCACCGACTTTTCGTCCGGCTCCTCCAGGGTGAAGTTCTTGCCCCAGTCGGTGAGGAGGATGGTGCCGGCGTCGCCGGCGCGGACGAGGCGGAGGGGGTAGGGGGTGCCTTCGAGGGAGACGTCGAGCGTGCCGCCGGAGCCCTTGTCGCCGGTGATGCGGATGGTGCGGGTGCCGGACTGCTCGTGGTGGCCCTCGGTGGAGAGCGTGCCGTGCAGGGTGAGCAGGCTGTTGAGGAGGACGTCCTTGTCGGTGAAGCCGCTGAACCGCTTGTAGGCGGGATCACCGGTCGGCACCTTCACATACATGCCGTCCAGCTTGTCCGCGGCGGCCGTCTCGGAGTCCCCCTCGCCCCCGTGCTCACCGGAGTCCTGGTGGTCCCAGAAGTCCGCGTCGGCCTTGAGGAAGAGGTGTTCGCCCACCTTCAGCAGCCGGAACGTGGAGCCCTCGGATGTCACCGAACCCGTGCCGCCGTCCTCCTTCAGGCGCATGTCCAGCTTGTAGGTCTTGCCGTTGCTCACCACGGCCCCGGACAGCCGGACCGTGTCCGCCGCCGTGGCCGCCGCCTTCGTCTTGCTCTGGATCTTCGCCGGCTCCAGCCGGCCGACCCCGTTGGTGCCCTCGTTGGGGTCCTCGCTGCACCCCGTGAGCCCCAGCGCCCCGACCACCAGGGTGCAGACGGCGCTCACCAGTGCGGCCCTTCGGGTACGGGGAATCACAGTCACAGGCGATGCACCTCTTCGTGGGGAGTCCAGGCGTACCGCAGAGTACCGGGGCTCCCGACCCGCCACGGAGCCAGTCCGTCCGCACCGCTCACCAGGGCATATCCGATCGGGACGGGCTAGCCTGAAGCCGTCCTCGGCGGACATTCCCCTCGCGACGGGAAGGAAAGGGACGGCTCATGGCGGCGGTGGCGCCCCGGATCTTCGTCTCCCACCTCTCCGGCGTCGCCGTCTTCGACCCGAACGGCGATCAGGTGGGCCGCGTCCGGGATCTGGTGGCCATCCTGCGAGTGGGCCGCAAGCCCCCACGCCTGCTCGGCCTGGTGGTTGAACTGTCCACCCGGCGCCGGATCTTCCTGCCCATGACCCGGGTCACCGGCATCGAGTCGGGCCAGGTCATCACCACCGGCGTGCTGAACGTGCGCCGCTTCGAGCAGCGCCCCACCGAGCGCCTCGTCATCGGGGAACTGCTGGACCGGCGAGTGACCCTCGTCGAGACCGGCGAGGAGGTGACGGTCCTCGACATCTCGGTGCAGCAGCTGCCTGCCCGCCGGGACTGGGAGATCGACCGGGTGTTCGTACGGAAGGGCAAGGGCGGAGCCTTCCGGCGGCACAAGGGCGAGACGCTGACGGTGGAGTGGTCGGCGGTCACCGGCTTCTCGCTGGAGGAGCACGGGCAGGGCGCCGAGAATCTCCTCGCGACCTTCGAACAGCTCCGCCCGGCCGACCTGGCCAACGTCCTGCACCACCTCTCCCCCAAACGCCGGGCCGAGGTGGCCGCCGCCCTCGACGACGACCGGCTCGCCGACGTCCTGGAGGAGCTGCCCGAGGACGACCAGATCGAGATCCTCGGCAAGCTCAAGGAGGAGCGCGCGGCCGACGTCCTGGAGGCCATGGACCCGGACGACGCCGCCGACCTCCTCGCCGAGCTCCCGGAGGACGAACAGGAACGGCTGCTGACCCTGATGCAGCCGGACGACGCGGCGGACGTGCGGCGGCTCATGGCGTACGAGGAGAAGACCGCCGGCGGTCTGATGACCACGGAGCCGATCGTGCTGCGCCCGGACGCGACCGTCGCCGACGCGCTCGCGAGGGTCCGCAACGCCGACCTCTCCCCGGCGCTCGCCGCCCAGGTGTACGTGTGCCGGCCCCCGGACGAGACCCCCACCGGCAAGTACCTCGGCACGGTCCACTTCCAGCGGCTGCTGCGGGACCCGCCGTACACCCTGGTCAGCTCGCTCCTCGACGACGATCTCCAGCCGCTGGACCCGGAGGCCGCGCTGCGCGCCGTCGCCGGGTTCTTCGCGACGTACGACATGGTCGCGGCGCCCGTGGTCGACGAGAGCGGCTCGTTGCTGGGCGCGGTGACCGTCGACGACGTACTGGACCACATGCTTCCCGAGGACTGGCGGGAGACGGAGTTCTACCTGTACGAGGACGACGGCGACGCCGACGAGCAGGGAGCCGACGATGGCTCCTGACCGGGGCGGGCGCGAGAACCGCGAGACCCGTGAGGGACGGGAGCGGCGGGACGGGCGCCACGGAGGACATGACGGGTGGGAAGGGCGGGACGGCCGGCACGCGGGGCGGGAGCGGGCGCACTCCGGCGCTGGGGCGCGGGAGCGGACGTCGCACTCCGGGGCTCCCCTGAGGGATCGCACGCCCTCCGGGGCCACCGCGCGCCCCCGTACGCGTCTCGACCAGCCGCTGCGCCGCCGGGCCAGGTTCATGCCGGAGTGGGACCCGGAGGCCTTCGGGCGGCTGTCGGAGCGGATCGCGCGGTTCCTGGGCACCGGGCGGTTCATCGTCTGGATGACGGTCGTCATCATCCTGTGGGTGGTGTGGAACGTCTCCGCCCCGCGTGACCTGCGCTTCGACAACTACCCCTTCATCTTCCTCACCCTGATGCTCTCCCTCCAGGCCTCCTACGCGGCCCCGCTGATCCTGCTCGCGCAGAACCGCCAGGACGACCGCGACCGCGTCAACCTCGAACAGGACCGCAAGCAGAACGAGCGGTCGATCGCCGACACCGAGTACCTGACCAGGGAGATCGCCGCGCTGCGCATCGGCCTCGGCGAGGTCGCCACCCGCGACTGGCTGCGCTCGGAGCTCCACGACCTGGTCAGGGAGCTGCACGAGCACGACGGAGAGGGCCTGCGCGCGAACCGGACGGTATTCCCGTCGGAACACCCCCGCGGACGTGACATGGGCGACCGCTGAGAGGGCTCCCAGGGGCCCCGCGCCGCGCCGTACCATCGTCTTCATGGCTACGGTAGACGCGGTGCGCGAAGCACTGTCGACGGTGAACGACCCCGAGATCAACCGCCCCATCACCGAACTCGGGATGGTCAAGTCGGTCGAGATCGGTGCGGACGGAGCGGTCGCGGTCGCCGTGTACCTGACGGTCTCCGGCTGCCCCATGCGCGACACGATCACCCAGCGCGTGACCGAGGCGGTCGCACAGGTCGAGGGCGTCACGCGCGTCGACGTCGAACTCGATGTGATGAGCGACGAACAGCGCAAGGAACTGGCGGGCGCGCTGCGCGGCGGCCAGGCCGAGCGCGAGGTCCCCTTCGCCAAGCCGGGCTCGCTGACGCGCGTGTACGCCGTCGCCTCCGGCAAGGGCGGCGTCGGCAAGTCCTCGGTGACGGTGAACCTGGCGGCGGCCATGGCGGCCGACGGCCTCAAGGTCGGTGTCGTCGACGCGGACATCTACGGCCACTCCGTGCCCCGCATGCTGGGCGCCGACGGCCGTCCCACCCAGGTCGAGAACATGATCATGCCGCCGTCCGCGAACGGCGTGAAGGTCATCTCGATCGGCATGTTCACCCCGGGCAACGCCCCCGTGGTCTGGCGCGGCCCGATGCTCCACCGCGCCCTCCAGCAGTTCCTCGCGGACGTGTACTGGGGCGACCTGGACGTGCTCCTCCTCGACCTCCCGCCGGGCACGGGCGACATCGCCATCTCCGTGGCACAGCTCGTCCCGAACGCCGAGATCATCGTCGTGACGACCCCGCAGCAGGCGGCGGCCGAGGTCGCCGAGCGCGCCGGTTCCATCGCCGTGCAGACCCACCAGAAGATCGTCGGCGTCATCGAGAACATGTCGGGCCTGCCCTGCCCGCACTGCGACGAGATGGTCGACGTGTTCGGCACGGGCGGCGGCCAGAGCGTCGCCGACGGCCTCACCCGCACCACCGGCGCCACGGTCCCGGTCCTCGGCTCCATCCCCATCGACGTCCGCCTCCGCGAGGGCGGCGACGACGGCAGGCCGGTGGTCCTGACCGACCCCGACTCCCCCGCGGGCTCCGCCCTCCGCGCCATCGCGGGCAAGCTGGGCGGCCGCCAGAGGGGCCTGTCGGGCATGAGCCTCGGAATCACCCCGAGGAACAAGTTCTAGGCCGGTTCCAGGCTCCCTGGGCACCTGTCAAAGCCAAGGACCACACCAGAAGGGGCGCGGGGAACTGCGCGACAAGCCACAACGCACGCGCACTCCCCGAACCACCGAAGCCCCAACGGCGTCGAGGGGCACCGCAGCACAACGCAGCGGTGCCCCTCGAAGCTACGCGTACGCCTCGATGTCCTTGATCCCGGCGAAGCCAAGACCGTACGCGCTCATCCCCCGCCCGTACGCCCCCACATGCACCCCTTGCGAGGTCGGCCCAGCGAGCACCCACCCGAACTCGGACTCGCGGTAGTGGAACGGCGTCGGCACCCCGTCCACCGGCAGGGACAGGGTCGACCAGTCGGGCCCGGCGAGATCGTCGGCCAACACCCACGCGGCCTCGGTCTGCTGGTCCAGCCAGTCGTCCCGCAGGGAGTGGTCCAACTGCCCGGGCCAGGTGAACGACAACAGCCCCACGCCCGCGAGCCAGGCCGCCGAGGAGACCGACGTGGCCTCCAGCAGCCCCGTACCGTCGGCGGTCCTGCGTGAGGGGTTCTCCGCGACGGTCACCACGACCGCGAACCGCTCCTTGACCTCGTCGTCCGACCCGGCGGTGTACTCGTTGCGCACCGAGGGCTCGTCACCGTGGCCGATCGAACCGTGCTCGACGGCTCCTTCCGCCGACGTACCGACCTGCATCAGCCAGCGCGGTCCCGTGAAGGCCTCGTCGAGGCCGTACCACGGGAAGGGCGCCAGCAGGTAGCCGTCGACCGCGCGTCGGCCGGAGGAGAGCTGTTGTCCGCCCTCCGCGGCCGACGCCTGCGCGCCTACCCGACTCGTCGTCTCCATGTGCCCGGACGCCTCCTCGCTCTCGACGGACCGGAGCGGCCCGCCCCCCTCGGGCGTCGTCGCTCGCTCTTCGTACGGTCCGCACAACAACTGGGCAGCATAGCCACAGGTCTCCGAGCAGCAGGGAAAGCGCCCGGCGCGTAGGACGGCGTACTGGCGGGTTCAGGCCGTACGAGGGGGCGTGACGGTATGAATCGCATCACGTAGGGGAGCACGGCGGCACACCGGCGTACGGCTCAGGTGGCGTCCACGTCGTACGGCGGACGCTCTTCGATCTCGCGCTTCTTCGTCATGTCGAGGGAGCCGCCGGTCGCACCGGGGGAGGCGGCGCCGGAGGAGGCGGCACCGGAGGAGTCCGAGGAGGAGGACGCGGACGAGGAGGACGCGGAGGACTCCGACTCGCGGCCGTGGACCGCGTCCGTGAGCTCGGCCATCTCCTTCTTCAGGTCGAAGCCGTTGCGGATCTCCTTCAGCCCCAGTTCGTCGTTGTCCAGCTGCTTGCGGATGAACGTCTTGGGGTTGAGGTCCTCGAACTCGAAGTCCTTGAACTCCGGCCCGAGTTCGCTGCGGATGTCCGCCTTGGCGCTGTCCGAGAACTCGCGGATCTTGCGGATGGTCCGCGTGACGTCCTGGATCACCTTCGGGAGCTTGTCCGGACCGAAGACGAGCACGGCGAGGACGACGAGCGTCACCACCTCGAGCGCACCTATGTCATTGAACACCTGAAGCTCCTTGCGATGTCCTCGGTCCCGATCCGCGGGCCTCGGCAGGTCTTCCGTGGTCCGGGCCGGATCCACGGTACCCGGCGATGCCGTCGATCCGGTACCTTCGGGCAGCCTCCGACCACGCCCGAACGACGGGTTTTCCCAGCTGTTTGCCTGGCGGGAGAGGGTCCGGGGCCCCTCCTGTGAAGTTGCTGTCAGTGAGCCCCGCCGTCACGGCCGTCGGCACTCGCTCAGTCGCCGCCGGACGAGCCGAGGGTGAGGGTGACCGTCCGCTCCCTGCCGTCCCGCAGCAGGGTGAGCTCCAGACGGTCGCCGGGCCGGTGGGCGCGGACCTTGACGATCAGTTCGTCCCCGGAGTGGACACGCTGGCCGTCGACCTCGGTGATGACGTCGCCCGAGCGCATCCCCGCCCGGTCGGCGGGACCGCCCGAGGTCACCCCCGAACCGCCGCCGTCGCCCCCGTCACCGATACGGGCGCCGTCACCCGAGTAGTCCATGTCGAGGGTGACCCCGATCACCGGATGGGTGGCCTTGCCGGTGTTGATCAGCTCCTCGGCGACGCGCTTGCCCTGGTTGATGGGTATCGCGAAACCCAGGCCGATGGAACCGGCCTGTCCGCCGTCCGACTCGGAGCCGCTGCCGGCGGAGCGGATGGCGCTGTTGATGCCGATCACGCGGGCCTTGCCGTCGAGGAGCGGGCCTCCGGAGTTGCCGGGGTTTATCGGCGCGTCGGTCTGCAGCGCGTCCACGTACGACACATCGCTGACGTTCCCGCTCTCGCCGCCGGCCGTGATGGGCCGCTCCTTGGCGCTGATGATGCCGGAGGTGACGGTGTTGGCCAGGTCGAAGGGGGCGCCGATGGCGACGACCGGGTCGCCGACCCGGACCTCCTCCGAGTTGCCGAGGGGCAGCGGCTTGAGCCCGCTGACGCCGGAGACCTTGACCACGGCCAGGTCGTAACCGGTGTCCCGGCCGACGATGGTGGCCTTGGCGGTCTCGCCGCCGCTGAAGGTCACCGATATGTCGCCGCCGGCTCCGGCGGGGTCGACGACGTGGTTGTTGGTGAGGATGTGGCCGCGTTCGTCCAGGACGAAGCCGGTGCCGGTGCCCTGTGCGCTGTCCCCGCTCACGTGCAGGGTCACGACGCTGGGCAGGGCGCTGGCGGCGATCCCGGCGACGCTGTCGGGCGCCCGGCCCGTCACCCCGTCGCTGGTCTGCGGCAGCTCTATCGCCCCGACCCCGCCGTTGCGCTCCAGGTACGCGCCCACGACTCCGCCGACACCGCCGGCCACGACGGCGATCAGCAGGGCCCCGACCAGCAGCGTCCTGCCCCTGCGCCTGTGCCGCCGCGCCACGTCGTCCACCGCGGCCCCGTTCTGCTGCAGCGACCCCGACCCGGCCCACGGGTCGTAGTTCTGCCAGGGCCCCCGCGAGCTGTGCGTCGCGGCCTGCGGCGACTGCGCGGCTTGTGCCCCGCCCGCGTAGGGAGGCGGCACCGTCCGCGCCGAGTCGCCGAAGGGCGGCGGGCCCGGCTGGGAGGGATATGCGTAGGAGGCCCCGGGAGGCGGGGAGCTGTCGGGGTAGGGCGTCGCGGCCGACTGGGACACGTCCGGGAAGGGAGCGGCGGCGGCCGGCACGGGCGCCTCCGCGTACGAGGCCGCTGGGGCCTGGGGTGCCGCAGGCGTCGGCTGCTGAGCGGTCGCCGGTACGGCGGTGCCGTGGGCCGGTGCCGTCGGCCGGGCGTCCGCCGCGGGGGCGGAAGCCGTGCCGGAAGCGGGAGCCGTCGCCGGGTGCTGGACCGGCGGAGCGGGCGCCCACGGGCCGGGCTCGCCGTACGGCGGGGTGCCGTAGGGATCGGGGTCGTGCAGCGGTTTGGGGCGCTCAGAGGGCGCGTCAGAGGCGCTCAGGGCACCTTGCTCACCCGACGGCCGGGCATCGGCGATAGCGGTGACACCCACGACCGTGGTCGCGGAGGCGGCTGCGGCAGAGGACCCGGAGGTGTCAGAGGCTGTGCTCGCGGCACCGGCAGAGGCCACGGCACCGCCGGTACGGCCGCCCTCGGCCTCGACCGACACGCTGCCGGGCTCGGCCACCGAACCGCCCGGCCCGGTCGGCGAGTTCGTGCCGACCTCCGCGTCGCGCCCCACGCTCGTCCCGGTCGGTCGCTCCAGTTCGAAGTCGCCGTCCGTGTCGACGACCGCGGCGGCGGTCGACGTGGGGGCGGCCCCGAGCGGGGTCTCGACCGCCGGACGGGCCAGTTGGAAATCGGAGTCGGCCTCGGGCTCGATCCGGGTGTCGGGCCCGACGAGGGCCGTCGCCGTCGCCGCCGGGCGTTCCAACTCGAAGTCACCCTCGGGGTTTTCCTCACGAGCCGCGTTCGCCGTCGCCCCGATGTGGTCCCCCGCTGTCTCCGCCCCCGCGCCGTGCGCCCGGGGGCGGCTCCACCACTTCGCCTTCGTGGGCTTCCCCTCGTTCATGTTCTCCCCACACCTAGAGCCTGTCCCAAGGACCGGCCCGCCGCCCACCGTTCGCCGAGCGCCGCAGGCCGGAACCGGCCCGAGCGGACACGGCCCACTCTGGATTCAACCAGGTTCGCGGGCCGGTGCGCAGAACTCGGGGTCAGCGGAGGACGGGCGAGGTGGGTGTGGGGGACGAGGTGGTGTCGGGGGCCGTCAGCAGGCCCGGACCCGTCAGCTCGGGGGCCGGGGACCAGTCGGTCAGCTGCAGGGGCGGCGCAGCGGTGAGCGGACGTATGAGCGGTGACATGACGGCGGCACCGGCCAACACAGGGGCGGTCAGCGGGTGTACGGACCTGCGGTCCTGGCCGGCCGGAGCGGGGACCCCGGGCAGCAGGGGCGCGGAGATCTCCGTCGGGGCGACGGGCACCTGGCCCAGGGACTGCTGGCCCTGTCCGAGGAGCGGCCCGACGGTGCCCCGACGGCGCTGCGCCTCGGGCGTCGGAACCGTGCCCGAGGCCTGGGTCCGCAGCGGGGTGACATTGCTGCCGGTGCCGGAAGCGCCGCGGGCGTCGGCCGTCTCGACGGGCATGCCGTTGGTCACGCCGCCGAGGGCGATCGCGGCCAGCGACACTGCGCCCGCCGCCACGAAGGCGAACCGCATGCCGCGCGAGGCCGAACGCTCGGCCTCCTGCCGGCTCACGTCGTGGATGCGAAAGCCACGGTTGCCCAGGGCCCCTCTGTCGCTTCCGCCGTCCCGGTCGCCGCCGGTTCTCTCCGTACGGCCCGGGCGGTCGTCCGCGCCGCCGGAGAGGCCTCGTGCGCCGCCCAGGAAGCCACGGTCGCCCAGGGCCCCCCGGTCACCGAGGAAGCCACGGCCGCTCAGGAAGCCGCGGTCACCGAGGAACCCACGGCCGCCGGAGGCTCCTCGGCCGCCGCCGAGCAGTCCGCGGCCTTCCGACGGCGTCAGCGCGCCGCCGTGTGGTCCCGACGGGACGTATCCGAAGGAGTCGCCGGAGCCGAAGACCCCGAAGTCGGCGAAGTCCCGGGAGTCGGGTTCACCGAGCAGGCCCGGCCCACCGGCCGTACCTCCGAGTCTTCCGCCGAAGCCGCCGGACAGCGGTGAGCCGCCGTCACCGGCGCCGCCCGCCGGCAGCATCTGGAGGCGGGCGAGGAAGCTCTCGGAGGGAGGCGGCGGGGCGGCCTCCGCGAAGACGTTCTTCAGGCGGCGCTGTTCGTCCGCCTCCGATTTGCACTTCGCGCAGGTGGCGAGATGTGCCAGGACGCGGTCTCGCGCCTCATGACCGAGCTCTCCGTCGACCAGGGCGGAGAGACGGTCTCCCAGGTGCTGCTCGGCAGGCGTAGGACGGGATCCACTCACGCGGTCGCGCCCCCTCCTCCCAGCACGGCCACCCGGGGCACCGCGAACCCGCGGCGCTGCTCGGCCCGGGCCTCCGGGGAGCGGTGCGCGAGGGCCTTGCGGAGCTGGGAGCGGCCACGGTGGATCCGGGAGCGGACCGTGCCGAGCTTGACGCCCAGGGTCGCGGCGATCTCCTCGTACGACAGTCCTTCGATGTCGCAGAGGACGACGGCGGCGCGGAACTCGGGTGCCAGGGTGTCGAGCGCCTGCTGGACGTCGGCGTCGAAGTGCGCGTCGTTGAAGATCTGCTGCGGGGTGGGCTCACGGCTGGGCAGGCGCTCGGCCGCGTCGTCCCCGAGGGCGTCGAAGCGGATGCGCTGCTTGCGGCGGACCATGTCCAGGAAGAGGTTGGTGGTGATGCGGTGCAGCCAGCCCTCGAAGGTGCCGGGCGTGTAGGTCGAAAGGGAGCGGAAGACGCGGACGAAGACCTCCTGGGTGAGATCCTCGGCGTCGTGCTGGTTGCCGGTCAGACGGTAGGCGAGCCGGTACACGCGGCCGCTGTGGGTGCTGACGATCTCCTCCCAGGTGGGCGGAGTCCACGCCTGTGCGTGCGCGTCCGTGGTGAAGGTCGCGGTCTGTGCTCCGCCCGAGGCGGGAGCGTCGGCGTGGCTGTGGTCAGCGGTGTCGTTCACGGATTTCGGCCTACCTGCCGATCCGAGAAAGCGCCGCAGCACTCCTCCCCGATCCACAGGCGCAGCCGCACCTCCCCTGTCGGCTCTGGTGGTGTCCAGTGGAGCCCCTACCATAGCCACCTCGCCCGTTAGCTCCGGATAAGCGGATTTATAAGAAATTGATGTGCGCCGCTGTGGCTCGTCCGGCTGACGCGGCCCGTCGGGCTTGGTCAGCAGCCGCGTCGATACGCGGCCCTGCTCGTCGGATCGATCCATCCCGTGCCCCCCGTCGCGGCCCCCGTCACTCACTCATCCCTTTAAACGACCGGTCCCATCAGCAGGTTCCCGACGGCAACGGATACAGTCACGCCCAGGCAACCACGGGGACATAAGGAGAGGGTCATTACCGGCAACCGGCTGACGAGCTGGGCGTTCGCCGACGCCTTTGTCGCCGAGGACGACGCGCTGCGCTGGGCCCGGGAACGGGCCCAGGAGGCAGGGCTGCGCTCGGTGTCGCCCGGCACGGGCGCCGCGCTGCGGGTGCTCGCCGCCACCGTGGACGCGAAGGCCGTGGCGGAGATCGGGACCGGGACCGGTGTCTCCGGGATCCATCTGCTGCACGGCATGCGGCCCGACGGGGTGCTGACCACCGTGGATCCGGAGCCGGAGCACCAGCAGTTCGCCCGGCAGGCGTTCCGCGCGTCCGGCTTCGCCAGCAACCGCGCACGCTTCATCCCGGGGCACGCCCTGGACGTGCTGCCCCGGCTCGCGGACTCCGGGTACGACCTGGTCTTCTGCGACGGCGACCGGCTGGAGAGCCTCGACTACCTCGCCGAATCGTTGCGCCTGCTCAGGCCCGGTGGCCTGGTGGCGTTCGAGGGTGTGTTCGCCAGTGGCCGGACGGTGGACTCCAATCCGCAGCCCACCGAGGTCATACGACTGCGGGAGCTGTTGCGCACGGTCCGGGAGAGTTCCGAACTCGTGCCGTCCCTGCTCCCGGTGGGCGACGGCCTGCTGTGCGCGGTCAAGCGCTGAGCGGCTCCCCACAACCCGGCCGGCCCCCGAGCACGTCCCCGGTACGACAGCGCCCCGGCGCCGCCGAGGGGCGGTGCCGGGGCGACTGAAAGGGTATGGTCGCTACGCGCGTCAGCCGACGACCTTCTTGAGGGCATCACCGAGGGCGTCGGCCTCGTCAGGGGTCAGCTCGACGACGAGCCGACCGCCGCCTTCGAGCGGAACGCGCATGACGATGCCCCGCCCCTCCTTGGTCACCTCGAGCGGGCCATCGCCCGTCCGCGGCTTCATGGCCGCCATGCTCGTACCCCTTCCTGAAACCAGCTCATCGCCAAGCCGACGGCCCGGGAGGGCAGGCGCGGGCCCACCTGGGGACACGCGACACCGGCATCGAACACATTGCTTCCAGGCCATTATCCCGCATCTCATGACCCGATGACCAACATCGGTCGGCATCGCTTGGGCAACGCGCGCGAGCAAAACCACCCAATTCGGCGGTGTGACTGCGATACTGCGCCACCGCACGGTCCCGGGTGGGCGCTCGCCCATTGGTGATTCTTTGACGCAGGTCACACGTCCGGGTCCGGCCACCGCCCGTGAACTCCGCCATGCTGTGCTGTGACGAGGGCGTACCGACCAGTACGTCACCTGCCGCGACACCGGAGGGGAAACACCATGGCCGACACCGTGCTCTACGAGGTGCACGACGGACTCGCGAAGATCACGCTGAACCGCCCCGAGGCGATGAACGCGCTGAACATCGCGACGAAGGTCGCACTGCGGGAGGCCGTGGAGGAGGCCGCCGGGGACGACGCGGTGCGGGCGGTGCTGCTGACGGCCGCCGGGGAGCGGGCGTTCTGTGTGGGCCAGGACCTCAAGGAGCACATCGGGCTGCTGATCGAGGGCTCGGGGGAGGTCATGAGTACGGTCAAGGAGCACTACAACCCCGTGGTGAAGGCGCTCACGAGCATGGCGAAGCCCGTGGTGGCCGGGGTCAACGGCGTCGCGGCCGGGGCCGGTCTGGGCTTCGCGCTCGCGGCGGACTACCGGGTGGTCGCCGACACGGCCTCGTTCAACACGTCCTTCGCCGGGGTGGCGCTCACGGCCGACTCCGGGGTCTCGTGGACCCTGCCGCGGGTGATCGGCCCGGGCCGTGCAGCCGACCTGCTGCTGTTCCCGCGCAGCATCAAGGCGCAGGAGGCGTACGAGCTGGGGATCGCGAACCGGATCGTTCCGGCGGCCTCGCTGCACGCCGCCGCCGAGGAGGTGGCGCGGATGCTTGCCGGGGGGCCGACCGTGGCGTACGCGGCGATCAAGGAGGCCGTGGCGTACGGGTTCACCCACTCGCTGGCCGAGACGCTGGAGAAGGAAGACGAGCTCCAGACTCGCGCGGGGGCGTCGGAGGACCACCAGATCGCTGTGCGGGCCTTCGTGAACAAGGAAGAGCCGAAGTACTTGGGGCGGTGACGGTGCACAGGATCCTGCGGTTCCGATGTGGTTGGTCGCGCCCACGCGGCGGAGCCGCAGGTGTCACAGCCCCGCGCCCCTAGGCCGGCGCGCTTCTCGCCACACATGTCTCCAAGTGGTCGTTCACCAGGCCGCACGCCTGCATCAGGGCGTATGCCGTCGTCGGGCCCACGAAGCGGATGCCTCGTTTCTTCAGGGACTTGGACAGGGCCGTGGACTCGGGGGTGACCGCCGGGACGTCCGCGAGGGTTCGCGGGGCCGGGCGGGTCGCCGGGTCCGGGGCGTGGGACCAGATCAGCTCGTCCAGCTCGCCGGAGGTCCAGGTGGACAGTTCGCGGGCGTTGGCGATCGTCGCCTCGATCTTGGCGCGGTTGCGGATGATGCCGGGGTCGGCGAGGAGACGCTCCTGGTCGGCCTCGGTGAACAGGGCGACCGAGGCGATCTTGAAGTCGGCGAAGGCGGAACGGAAGCCCTCGCGGCGGCGCAGGATGGTGATCCAGGAGAGGCCGGACTGGAAGGCCTCCAGGCAGAGCCGCTCGTACAGCGCGTCGTCGCCGTGGACCTGGCGGCCCCACTCCTGGTCGTGGTACGCGACGTAGTCCTCGGTGGACAGGGCCCAGGGGCAGCGCGGGGCGCCGTCGGAGCCGGGCAGGGCGGTGCCGTCGCTCACCGGTGGTCGCCCTCCTCCGGCTTGTGCAGCGAGGTCGCGGTCGCCGCGCGGGCGCCCGCGAGCGCGGACTCCAGGTCGGCGATCCGGGCATCCCGCTCGGCGATCTCGGCGCTGAGGCGGCCGAGGGCGTCGTCCACGTCCACCATGCGGTAGCCGCGGACGGCGACCGGGAAGCGGAGCGCCTCGACGTCGGCGCGGTTGACCGGGCGGTCCGCCGGCAACGGGTCCTGGAGCCGCTCGCCCTGGGCCTCCGGCAGCACCGCGTTGTCGCCGCCGCCGACCACGGCGAGCGTCACCGCGGCGACCACGACGGCGAGCGCGACGACCAGGAACAAGAACATGAACATCGCTGGGTCCCCTCGAGTGTGTTCGGCTCCGATCGTGCCATGCGAGTCTGACAGTTAAGGTCGCAGGCGGTCGGGCAAGGCCGACGATCGACGGAACGTACTGGGAGAGGTCACAGCGGATGCTCAGGCTGGGCAAGCGGGAATTCGGCCCGCACGAGCCGGTGATCATGGCGATCGTGAACCGGACGCCGGACTCCTTCTACGACCAAGGGGCGACCTTCCGCGACGAGCCGGCGCTCGCGCGCGTGGAGCAGGCGGTCGCCGACGGCGCGGCCATCATCGACGTCGGCGGGGTGAAGGCCGGTCCCGGGGAGGAAGTGACCGCGGCGGAGGAGGCGCGGCGGACCGTGGGGTTCGTCGCGGAGGTGCGGCGGCGGTTCCCCGACGTGATCATCAGCGTCGACACCTGGCGGCACGAGGTCGGTGAGGCCGTGTGCGAGGCCGGGGCGGATCTGCTCAACGACGCGTGGGGCGGGGTCGATCCCCGGCTCGCGGAGGTCGCGGCGCGGTATCGGGTGGGGCTGGTGTGTACGCACGCGGGCGGGGCCCAGCCGCGTACCCGGCCGCACCGGGTCGAGTACGACGACGTGATGGCCGACGTGTTGCGGGTGACCGTGGGGCTGGCGGAGCGGGCGGTGGCCTTGGGGGTGCCCCGGGAGTCCGTGCTGATCGATCCGGGGCACGACTTCGGGAAGAACACACGGCACGGTCTGGAGGCGACTCGGCGGTTGGGGGAGATGGTCGCCACGGGGTGGCCGGTGTTGGTGTCGCTGTCCAACAAGGACTTCGTGGGGGAGACGTTGGACAAGCCGGTGAAGGAGCGGGTGGTGGGGACGTTGGCGACCACTGCCGTGTCGGCCTGGTTGGGGGCTCAGGTGTATCGGGTGCATGAGGTGGCTGAGACTCGGCAGGTGGTGGAGATGGTGGGGGCGATCGCGGGGTGGCGGGAGCCCGCCGTTGCCCGGCGGGGGCTCGCCTAGATCTTCTTTCGCCCCCGCCGCCCCTACCCGTCCCATCTCCACCCAGGGGGCTACGCGCCCCCTTCGGCCCCCGCGTCAGAGATTCGGGGCTCCGCCCCGGACCCCGTTCGCGCAGTTCCCCGCGCCCCTTATGCGCGCAGTTCCCCGCGTCCCCTAGGGGTGTCCCGCCTCCTTCGAGACCAGGGCCACCGCCTCGTCCACGTCGTCCGTCACGTGGAAGAGGGTCAGGTCCTTTGCCGCTGCCTTGCCCTGGGCGATGAGGGTGTTGGTCAGCCAGTCGACCAGGCCGCTCCAGTAGGACTCGCCGAAGAGGACGATGGGGAAGCGGGTGACCTTCTGGGTCTGGACGAGGGTGAGGGCCTCGAAGAGTTCGTCGAGGGTGCCGAGGCCACCGGGGAGGACCACGAAGCCCTGGGCGTACTTGACGAACATCATCTTCCGGACGAAGAAGTAGCGGAAGTTGAGGCCGATGTCGACGTAGGGGTTGAGGCCCTGTTCGAAGGGGAGCTCGATGCCGAGGCCGACGGAGGTGCCGCCCGCTTCGAGGGCGCCCTTGTTGGCCGCCTCCATCGCGCCCGGGCCGCCGCCGGTGATGACGGCGAAGCCTGCCTCCACCAGGCCCCGGCCGAGCCGGACGCCCGCCTCGTACTCCGGGGAGTCGGCGGGCGTGCGGGCGGAGCCGAAGACGCTGATCGCGGGCGGGAGTTCGGCGAGCGTGCCGAAGCCCTCGATGAACTCGGACTGGATGCGCAGGACCCGCCAGGGGTCGGTGTGGACCCAGTCTGAGGGGCCGCCCGCGTCCAGCAGCCGCTGGTCCGTCGTGCTCGCCTGAACCTGGCCTCGCCTGCGCAGCACCGGTCCCAGCCGCTGCTCCTCGGGTGGCTGCTTCTTGCCCTCGGGGTTGCCGGTCGCCATGTCCGCTCCCTCCGCCGTGCTGGTGGTTCACCTCAGCGTAGATCCATACGGGTTACGGACGGGGGACGTCAGCGTGTCCGCCACGCGATCCGCCGCACTGGACAGGTCACGCCGTCAGCCAGGACCTCAGGCGCTCCTCGCCGGTCAGGATCTTCGCCGTCTCGACGCGCTCGTCCCGCCGGTGCGCCAAGTGGGGGTTGCCGGGGCCGTAGTTGACGGCCGGGACGCCGAGGGCGCTGAAGCGGGAGACGTCGGTCCAGCCGTACTTGGGCTGGGCCGTGCCGCCGACGGCCTCGATGAACGCCGCGGCCGCCGGGTGGGACAGGCCGGGCAGCGCGCCGGGGCTGTGGTCGTCGACGGTGAACTCCTCGACCCCGCAGTCGGCGAAGACCTCGCGGACGTGGGCGATGGCCTCCTCCTCCGTACGGTCCGGCGCGTAGCGGAAGTTGACCGTGACCACGCAGGCGTCGGGGATGACGTTGCCGGCGACGCCGCCGGAGATGCCGACCGCGTTGAGGCCCTCGCGGTACTCCAGGCCGTCGATCACCGGGTAGCGGGGCTCGTACGACGCCAGCCTTGCCAGGATCGGGGCGGCGGCGTGGATGGCGTTGGAGCCCATCCAGCCGCGGGCGGAGTGGGCCCGCTCGCCCTTGGTCGTCAGCAGGACCCGCAGGGTGCCCTGGCAGCCGCCCTCGACCTCGCCGTCGGTGGGCTCCAGGAGGACCGCGAAATCCCCCGCCAGCCATTCGGGGTGGGCCTCGGAGACGTGCTTCAGGCCGTTGAGGTCCGCGGCGACCTCCTCGTTGTCGTAGAAGACGAACGTCAGGTCGCGGTTGGGCGCCGGGACCGTGGCCGCGATGCGCAGCTGGACCGCGACGCCGGACTTCATGTCGCAGGTGCCGCAGCCCCACAGGACGCCGTCCTCGTCGAGGCGGGAGGGGACGTTGTCCGCGATGGGCACGGTGTCGATGTGGCCGGCCAGGATCACGCGCTCGGCGCGGCCCAGGTTCGTACGGGCGACGACGTTGTTGCCGTACCGGTCGACCGTGAGGTGCGGCAGGGCGCGCAGGGCGGTCTCGATCGCGTCCGCGAGGGGCTTCTCGGTGCCGCTCTCGGAGGGGAAGTCGACGAGCTGCGCGGTCAGCCGCGCGGCGTCCAGCGTGAGGTCAATCGGGGTCTCGGCCATGTCCCCGACCCTAACGCGCCTCCGAATCCGGGCCGCCAGACGCATGGAGCCGGGCAGCCCGGCGCGTGGATCCAGTCACTTCCGCACCCCTGTTCACATCACTGTTCACAACTCCTGCACGAGTGCCATTACCGTCCAGTACCTTGGACCGCGTGTCGGAGCCGTACCCCTTCCCCCCAGGTCCCCGCCGTCGCGGCCGTCGCGTGCTGCAGTTCATGGCGGCCTTCGTCGTGCTCACCGCGATCGGGGCGTATCTCACCGTGCAGTATCTGACCGGGGGGAACGGGACCCCCCGGTGCGTGGTCGTGTCCGGGACGGACGACGGGGCGCGGTACGAGTTCACGCCCGAGCAGGCGGCCAACGCCGCGACGATCTCGGCGGTCGGCACCTCGCGCGAGCTGCCCGAGCGGGCCGTGACGATCGCGCTGGCGACCGCGCTGCAGGAGTCGAGCCTGCGCAACATCGCGCACGGCGACCGGGACTCGCTCGGCCTGTTCCAGCAGCGCCCGTCGCAGGGCTGGGGCACCGAGCAGCAGATCCAGGACCCGGTGTACGCGGCGGGTGAGTTCTACGAGCACCTCGTCAAGGTCGACGACTACGAGCGGCTGCCGCTGACCGTGGCCGCCCAGCGTGTGCAGCGCAGCGGCTACCCGGAGGCGTACGCCAAGCACGAGCCCGACGCCGCGCTGCTCGCCGCCGCGCTGACCGGGCGGTCGGCGGCCACGCTGACCTGTGAGGGGCGCCGGGACACGACCGGCACCGGCACCGCCTACACGGGCGGCCCGGACGCCGTGCGCAGCGCGCTCGCCCGGGACTTCGGGGACGAGTCGTTCGAGTCGGCCGCGGCGGTGGTGAGCTCCGAGGGCGGCGCCTCGGCCGGGGCGAGCGCGGCGCCGAGTCCGAGCGTCTCCCCCGCCGCCGGGACCGTGACCATCCCCCTCACGGACGCCGGGAACGCCGGGAACGCCGGGAACACGGACCGGACCCGGCAGCGCGGCTGGGAGCTGGCGCACTGGGCCGTGGCCAACTCCTCCCGGCTCGGCGTCGAGCGCGTCTCCTACGCGGGGCGCGAGTGGGTCGCGGAGGGCCGGGCCGGGGCGTGGCGCAAAGCCCGGGGCGCGGCGGGCGGCACGGTGGGCTCCCCCACCGAGGTCCGAATCGTCACTGGACAGTAGGCCGCACGGCTCACCCGTGCGGGGTAGGCGCGGCGCGTCGGGTGGACGGGGTGCGCGGGTTTTCTCCCGCTCACCCCTGGCGCGCGGAATGCGTTGGGAACACAGGGCCGTAAGGATTCAGCAGACGGCCGACGCAGGTGGCGTTTGTCCGACTGGATCCACATTTGATCATGCGACGCATTGCCATTTCTTTACGTCGGGGCGCCGCAACCTTCGGGGACTTCGAGCGGTAGTCACTGCGTCCGAGCCCGGAACCGTCAACTCCCGGGCGCGGTCGGACACTTCAACGTTCTCTTCCGTCAAAGGAGCACCATGTCCCTCCCCCTGACCCGCCGGATCGCCCGTGCCGCGCTGCTGACCGCAGCGGGAGCGGCCTCCGTGGTCGGTGCGGCCGGCTCCGCGAGCGCGGCGCCCGAACTCCCGGCCACCCCGAACCTCGGCGGCCTGTCCGCCGTGGACGGGGCGAACGCGGGTAGCACCGTGGACGGCGCGACGCAGAACGTCACCGGGGTCGCGAGCGACGCCGGCACCAAGGCGTCCAAGCAGACTCTGCCGACCGTGAGCAAGACCGGCGGGAAGACCGTCAAGACGACCACGCCCGTCGCGCAGAAGGCCGCCGGGGAGGCCGCGGGGTCCGCCGGCACCGTACTGGGTGACACGACCAAGACGGCGACGAAGGGCGGGCTGCCGACGGGGCAGCTGCCGGCCAAGAGCCCGCTCGGCTGACCTGCCGTACGCTGATCTGCCGTACGTCGAAGGGGCCCGGGGAGTCTCCCCGGGCCCCTTCGCACGGTGTGTCCTACGCCGGCGTGGTGCGTTCTACGCCTTGGTCAGGCGTTCCACCGCCGCCGCCACCCGCTCGTCCGTCGCCGTGAAGGCCACGCGGACGTGGTGGTCGCCGGCCGGGCCGTAGAAGTCGCCGGGGGCCACGAGGATGCCGAGGTCGGCGAGGTTCGCGACCGTGGTCCAGCAGGACTCGTCCCGGGTGGCCCACAGGTAGAGGCTGGCCTCGCTGTGTTCGATGCGGAAGCCGTGGGCGACGAGGGCGTCGCGCAGGGCCGTGCGGCGGGCCGCGTAGCGGGCGCGCTGCTCCTGGACGTGGGCGTCGTCCCCGAGGGCCGCGACCGCGGCGGCCTGGGTGGGGGCCGAGGTCATCATGCCGCCGTGCTTGCGGATCTGCAGGAGCGGGCCGAGGACGTCCGGGTCACCGGCGAGGAAGGCCGCGCGGTAGCCCGCCAGGTTGGAACGCTTGGAGAGGGAGTGGACGGCGACGATGCCCTCGTACGAGCCGCCGTTGACGTCCGGGTGGAGGACGGAGACCGGGTCGGCGTCCCAGCCCAGCTCCAGGTAGCACTCGTCGGAGAAGATCAGGATGCCGTGCGAGCGGGCCCACGCCACGATCCGGGTGAGCTCGTCCTTGGCGAGGACCCTGCCCGTGGGGTTGGACGGCGAGTTCAGCCAGAGGAGCTTCAGGCCGGCCGGGTCCAGGGTCGTCGGATCGTCGTAGACCTCGTGCTCCGCGCGGGCGAGACGGGCGCCCACCTCGTACGTCGGGTAGGCCAGGCGCGGGTACGCGACCCGGTCGCCGGGGCCGAGGCCCAGTTGGGTGGGGAGCCAGGCCACCAGTTCCTTCGAGCCGACGATCGGCAGCACGTGGCGGTGGGTGACGTCGCGGGCGCCGAGACGGCGCTCCAGCCAGCCCGTGATGGCGTCACGCAGTTCGACGGTGCCCCAGACGGTGGGGTAGCCCGGCGAGTCCGCCGCGGCGACGAGTGCCTTCTGGATCAGGTCGGGGACCGGGTCGACCGGGGTGCCGACGGAGAGGTCGACGATGCCACCGGGGTGCGCGGCGGCCGTCGCCTTGTACGGCTCCAGCTTGTCCCAGGGGAAAGTGGGAAGGCGGTCGCTGACTGCGGACACGGGATCTGGCTCACTTTCTCGTGGCGAACGCCTCGGTCCCGTACGGCGATCATGGTGATCGGGCCGTACGGGACCGGGGCGGCGCGGATGCGGGCCGCGGGGGCGTCACCCCCGGGGCCGCGGCGTCGCTCTCAGGCCTGTGGCGGGAGTGCGGCGACGAAGGGGTGGTCACGCTCGATCAGACCTAGCTTGCTGGCACCACCGGGCGAGCCGAGCTCGTCGAAGAACTCGACGTTCGCCTTGTAGTAGTCCTTCCACTCCTCCGGGGTGTCGTCCTCGTAGAAGATCGCCTCGACCGGGCACACCGGCTCGCAGGCACCGCAGTCGACGCATTCATCCGGGTGGATGTAGAGGGACCGCTGCCCCTCGTAGATGCAGTCGACCGGGCACTCCTCGATGCACGCCTTGTCCTTGACGTCGACACAAGGCTGCGCGATGACGTAGGTCACGCTGTCGTTCCTCCTCGATAGGGCGCTGGCGGGCCTCCTCAGGCTCCGCCGCCTGGCGCGCGGGAGCGCGGCGTCGTCGATGCCCGCACCTAGTATCTCCGTTCCTGGGCATGATCCGAACAGGAGGGGTGGACAGACCTGTGGAAATCTCTGCCGGTGGACGGCTCGAGATCCGTGTCTCCGCTGCTGACGTGGGCAAACGCGTGTCGGTGCGGTGCGTCGACGACGCGGTCGCCGGGGCTGGGAAATTCACCGACACGGTTGGTGTTCTCACATCATGGGACGACGGCGTCCTGTTGATCACCCGCCGGAACGGGGAACGGGTACGGATCGAGGAGTCGTCGCTGGTCGCGGGGAAGGTCGTGCCCGCCGCCCCGGCCCGTCGGCGCGGGCCCGCCGCCACGTACGAGGAGCTGGCGCGGGTCGCCGCGCGGGCCTGGCAGCCGGTCGAACGGGAGCGGCTCGGCGGCTGGGAGCTGCGGGCCGCCGCCGGCTTCACCCGGCGCGCCAACTCGGTGCTGCCGACGGGCGACCCCGGAATGCCCCTGGACGACGCCCTGACGGCCGTACGCGGCTGGTACGCGGCCCGCGGGCTGCCCGCCTTCATACAGCTGGCCACGGGCGCCGAGGGCACGCAGGAGCTGCTGTGCGCGGAGGTGGCGGACCGCGGCTGGGTCCGTGAGGTGAGCGCCGAGCTGTGGATCGGCGCGCTCGCGCCGGTCGCGGACCGGGAGTGGGCCGGGGTCGAGCTGTCCCGCACGGCGGACGAGGCGTGGCTCGGCCGCTACCAGCGCAAGGGGCTCGGCGAGGTCGCGCTGAAGGTGCTCGGGAGCGGGCCCTCGGTGTGGTTCGCGAGCGTGCCGGGCGCCGGGGGCGCGGGGCCCGCCGCCATCGGGCGCTGCGTCGTGGACGGGCGGTGGGCCGGTTTCGCGGCCGTCGAGGTCGATCCCGCCCAGCGGCGGCGGGGGCTCGCCACGACCGTGATGGCCGCGCTGGCCCGGCGGGCGCTGGACGAGGGCGCCTCGGCCGGGTGGCTCCAGGTGGAGACGGACAACGCGGGGGCGCGGGCGCTGTACGGGGGGATGGGGTTCGCGGCGCATCACTCGTATCACCACTACCGGGAGCCGGAGGGGGCCGGCAGCGGCGGGGGCGGCGATTCCGGTGCAGGCTCCGGCTCCGGTGCAGGCTCCGGCTCCGGTTTCGCTCCGGGGGGATCGTCGTGAGCGGGCATCACCCGGCCGTGCCGGCGCCCTTTCCCCCGGAGCCGGAGCGGGCGGCCGAGGTGCGGCGGCGGTTCGCGGAGGAGGCGCGGGCCGAGCGGCCCGACCTGGCCCTGCTGTGTCTGCTGGTGGGCGCCGCGGGCGACGGGACACTCGACGACGCGGGCGTCGACGCCGCCGAGATCGAGCTCGACCGGCTGGCCGGGCTGATGCCGTACCGGCCGGGCGCGCCGCGTGCGTGGGCGGTCGCGGCGGCCGAACTGCTCGGCGAGCAGTGTGGGTTCCGTGGTTCCGCCGGGGACTACCAGCGGCTGGAGTCCTCGCTGCTGCACCAGGTGCTCGAACGGCGACGGGGGTTGCCGATCCTGTTGTCCGTGGTGTGGATGGAGGTGGCCCGGCGGGCGGGTGCGCCCGTGTACGGGGTCGCGCTGCCGGGGCACTTCGTGGTGGGGTTCGGGCCGCAGGAGGAGCAGGTGCTCGCCGATCCGTTCGACGGGGGGCGGGTGCTGAGCGGGAGCGACGCGGAGTTGCTGGTGGCCGGGGCGACGGGGGCTCCGCTGGACCCCGCGATGCTGAGCCCCGCCGATCCGCTGGACGTGGTGGTGCGGGTCCTCAACAACGTGCGGGCGTGGGCGGCGGCGCGGCCCGAGCGGACGGATGTGGCGTTGTGGGCGCTGGAACTGTCGTTGGCGATGCCCTCGCATCCGGGGCGGTTGCGGTACGAGTGGGCGCGGTTGCTGGTGCAGCGTGGGGAGTTCGTGCGGGGCGCTGCCGCGTTGGAGGAGTACGCCGAGGTGGTGGCCGGGGTGGATGCCGGGGCCGCGGAGAAGATGCGGAGGCAGGCGGAGGCGGCTCGGGCTCGGTTGAACTGAGAGTGCCTGTGCGGTGGTTCGAGGGTGCGTGTTCGCTGTGGGGCGCGTCTTGGGGCACCTCTTGGTCGTGGGGTGCCTCCTGCCTGGCGGGTGCGGGTTCGTCGTGGCCGATCGCGCAGTTCCCCGCGCCCCTGGCGGTGGCTGCCCCGGGCTCGGTCACTGGCACAGCCATCCGCCCCACCCGCAAGCCGTGACGAGGGGGCACCCGGGATGTCCCGGGTGCCCCCTCGTCGTGCCGGGCGATGCGCTCACCGGCCCCCGGCCGGGTGCCGCTAGCTCGGGTTCGTCTCGATGACGGCCGTGCGGTCGGTCGTGCTCTTCAGGGCCTGGCGGAGGGCGCCGTAGACGTCCTGCACGGTGACGGGGGTCTTCTCGCCGTTGCCGCGGGTGATGAGGACGTCGTCGAAGGCGCCGCCGTAGAGCTCCTTGAGGGCCTTCTCGTCATAGGAGTCGACGAGCTTGCCGTCGACGGCCTTGACGGTGAGGAACTTCCAGAGGGAGTTCTGCGGGCTCAGCGGGACGCTGTGCGCGGCGTCGGTCTGGACGGTCACGATGCCCGACATGGCCGGCTCCGCGAACTCCTTCATGAACCGGTCGACCTCGGCCTTGTCGACCGACGGCTCCTTGGTGGTGGTCGGGAGCTGCACCGTCGCGGGCTTGCCGGTCTCGATCTGGGTGCGGTAGGCCTCCTCGACGGCGTCGGTGGATTCGTCGACGTCGATGCCCTTGCCGGCCTTGCCGTACACGGGGACGGCCTTGCCCGCCTCGTACTTGACGGTGCCGTCGCTGGCCGAGCCGGAGCTGCCCGCGGCGCGTTGGAGGGCGGCCGCCAGCTTCTCCACGTCGACGGGCATGACGGGCTCGACGACGCGCTCCTGGCCGAAGAGCGCACCGATCACCGAGACCGGGTTGTAGTCGCTGACGGCGGCGGCGCTGACCGTGGCCTGCTTGTCGAACTGGAGTCCGGCCTGGTCGGGCTTGAGGGAGACGGTTTCGCCGTCGACCGAGAGCTTGAGCGCCTCGTTCGTGCTCTTGCCGAAGGCCGCGTCCAGCTTGTTGACGGCCTCGTCGCGGGTGCCGCCGCCGATGTCGACGCCGAGGACGGTGGTGCCCTTGGGGACGTCGGAGTGGTTCATCAGCAGACCGGCACCGTAGACACCGCCGCCGAGGACGATCACTCCGCCGACGAGCAGGCCGAGCTTGCTGCGGCCCTTCTTCTTGGCCGGCCCCGCGGACTTGGTGTTCTTCGCCGGGCCGGACTTCTGCTGCGGGCCGGGGTCGGGCAGCTTCGGCGGGGTGTGTTGCACCGCGCCGTCGGGGCCGCCCGCGCCGAACGGCGTGCCCTGGGTGCCGGGCGGCACGACGGGGATGCCGCTGGTCAGGGTGTGTCCGGAGGGGTTGTCGACGAGCGGGCCGGAGCCGCCGTAGCCCGGGGTGCCCGGTTCCGGGGCGGGCCGCTGCGGGGTGAGGACCGCGGTGTCGTCGCTGATGCCGCCGCCGGGGCGGGCGTAGGCGCCGGGCGAGGAGAAGTCGGCGTCGGGGCCGCCGAAGGGGTTGCCCTGGTAGCCGGGGCCGCCCTGGCCGGGCGGCGGGCCGAGCGGGCTGTCGCCGGTGACGGGGCCGCCGGTGGGGCCCGCCGGGCCGGAGCGGCCGTCCGGGCCGCCGGGGCGGGCACCGCTGTCGGAGAAGTACGGCAGGTCGTCGCGCTCGGGCTTGGTTCCGGCCAGCGCGGCCGAGACGTCGAAGGAGCCGGTGCCGCCGCCGTGGCCGGGAGCGACCGGCTGGCCGCCGGTGGCGCCGGGGAGTCCGGCGCCGTTCGTCCCGCCGGGCCGTGCGCCCGTGCCGGGGCGCGGGCCGCCGGCCATCGGGCCGGGACCGCCGGGGCGGGCGCCCGCGCCGGGGCCGCCGGTGCCGGGCGTGCCCGTGCCGGGGACGCCGATCGAGCCGGTGGAGAACCCGGCGCCGTTGCTGCCGCCGTTGCTCGTGCCCTTGGCGGGGGTGGCGCCCTTGCGCGGCGCGAACCAGTCGCTGGTGGGCTTGTCGTCGGCGGGTGCGTCCAGCTCCGGCGCGGGCGCCGGGGTGTCCGTGAACACGGGCATGGCCGTGGTGCCGGTGGTCTCCGACTCGGACCCGGTGTCGTCCGCCGGGCCGTCGCCGTCACCGACCGGCTTGCGGACGACGACCGGCGGGATGGGGCGTGAGCCGGGGATGTTGATCCGGACCCGCGTGGTCAGCGTGGTCTCGGTCTTGGGTCCGTCCGGCCGCTCGCCGGCGGCCGACCGGGCCGCTGCGGCACCGGCCTCGGTGGCCATGGGCGTGCCGTACGGCGGTGTCCCCGACGGGTACGCGGTGCTGCCGCGCCCATTGGCCCCGGAGGACGAAGTGTCAGTTTCACGACTCAAGGCAGGTTCTCCCGGTTTGCTCCGCCGCCCGTCACGACCTCAACTCAGCGGGCAGCTCGGCGGCGCGCACCACCATACTGGCCACTTCCGGCGCGTATCCCACGACCGCGCGGGAAACCCACACGGGACCCGCACCGGCGCACTGCGGCGAAGTGGTACGTCACTTCCCAAGTCGGGCGTCTGGCCCGGTCGGTTGCCACCCTCGCCCAAGGGTGGCGCACATCACAGCCACAGCCATGCCGCCGAGCAGGAAAAGATACGAGCCCGCTCCCGCGCCGAAAAGGAAGTCGCCCTCCGGCCGGGTGGACGTCAGCAGGACGACGGAGATCATCCAGCCGGCGGCCGGCGCAACGGCCCCGGCCCGGCCGCCCGTCACCCGGGCGCCGCCCAGGAACAGCCCGGCCGCGCCCAGCAGCGCGAGCAGCAATCCCCCGGGGAACCAGGCCGCTTGGAGCAGCCCGCCGGCCACCCCGACCACGGCTCCCAGGACGAAGAGTCCCAGGTGCGCGGCGGCCCGCCCCAGCGGGGGGAATGTCAACGGCTGTGCGAGCGCGCTGCCTTGCCCGCCCGTCGGCCGGTCCTTCGCGGTCATCGCCGGCCCTCCTCTCGGCGGCCGTGCGTGCGCACCACTGCTGTGTCATACCCATGCGTACGCATCACAGGGCCGTTCCGTTCTGCTGTTTCTCGAAAGTCTGCCGTTCCGGGGAATTCTGTCGCCCTTCGGGCGAAATGCCGGAGATCCCCTCGAACAAGTCGCCCTCCCGGCCGCCGCCTTCGCGTCTGCCTCGCACCAACTCGTAGTACTCGGTGGTCAGCAGCGGCTGGGCCAGCCGGTTGGAGAGGACGAAGTAGGGCTCGGCGACCTCGATCTGCGTGGCGTGGGCGCGCATCGCGGCGGCCTTCGCGGCCGCGAAGCCGGTGCCGTCGATCTCGGTGGTGACGATGTGGTCGTCCACCACTCCGGGCACATCCGTGACGCTCGCGGCCCACTCGAACGGCAGCCGTCCGGGCTCGGCGAGATCGCGGCGCAGCCGGCCGAAGCCCTCCAGGAGCACCCCGCGCGGCACCCGGTTCCAGTAGACCTTGGCGATCTCCCAGGGCTCGCCCAGGTCGGGGCGGTAGTCCGGGTCGGGGGTCAGGTCGGCGGCGCGCATGGCGACGCGGTGGGCCTGGATGTGGTCGGGGTGGCCGTAGCCGCCGTTCGGATCGTAGGTCACGAGGACCTGGGGGCGTACCTCACGGATGACCTCGACCAGGTGGGCGGCGGCCTCGTCGACGTCGGCGGACCAGAAGGCGCCGGGGCGTTCGTTCTGTTCGACGCCCATCATCCCGGAGTCGCGGTAGCGGCCGGGGCCGCCGAGGAAGCGGTGGTCGGTGACGCCGAGCTTCTTCATGGCCTCGGCCAGCTCGTCCACCCGGTGCGGGCCCAGGGTGTCGTCACGGTCGGGCGCGAGGTGGGCGAGGCCGGGCGGGATGACCTCGCCCTCCTCGCCGAGGGTGCAGGTCACCAGCGTCACGTGCGCGCCCTCGGCCGCGTACCTGGCCATGGTCGCGCCGTTGTTGATCGACTCGTCGTCCGGGTGCGCGTGCACCAGGAGCAGTCGGCGAGCGACGCCGGAGGGGTGTCCCCCCGGCCGAGGGCCGGAGGAGGGCAGATCCGTCATGGGGCCACCCTACGAGGCCCCCGGTTCGCGCCCGTGGCGGGCGCGGGCCTTCACAGGAACGGTCGGCCGCGGGGGTCGCGGGCCCGGTGGGACGGGCCCTGGGAGAGGCCCCCGGCGGCCGGAGGTGTCAGAACTTGATACTGCCGATCATGCCCGCGATGTTGGTCGTCAGCTCGCTGATCGTCGGCGCGATGGTCGAGGAGGCGAGATAGAACCCGAGCAGGATGCAGATGATCGCGTGTGGGGCCTTCAGCCCTGACTTCTTGATCAGGATGAAGACGATGATCGCCAGCAGCACCACCGCCGAAATCGAGAGTGCCACGGCGGCTCACCTCCAAAAGTTCCCTGGGACCTGGGGAGCGAAGCAGTTGTCGAAGGCTGACGGCGAGAGCGTCGTCAACCGGTGACGTGGGTGACGCAGTTGTAAATCCATACAGCGGCCAGCAGGTTCATACCCACCCAGCGGTAGTGATCATAACTATCCATACGCGCGCATCGGTCGGCGCACGGCCGCACAAGGGGGCGCATGGCCAATATGGTCGGGGCATGACGACCCAGCCCGAGTCCTCCCCTCGCCGACACGCCCGGACCCAACGTTTCTCCCTCGGCGCGCCGAGGGCTTTCTCCGTCGCTCCGGACGGTTCCCGTGTGGTGTTCCTGCGGTCCTCCTCCGGCACCGACCGGGCCAACAAACTGTGGGTGATGGACCTCGGGGACGGTGGTGGTGAGCGGGTGGCGGCCGACCCGGGCGCGCTGCTCGCGGGCTCCTCGGAGGAGTTGTCCGCCGAGGAGCGCGCGCGCCGTGAGCGCCTGCGCGAGGGCGGCGCCGGGATCGTCGGCTACGCCACCGACGCGGCCGTGGAGTTGGCCTCTTTCGCCTTGTCAGGGCGGCTTTTCGTGGCCGAGCTGCGGGCCGGGACGGCACGTGAACTGGACGTTCCCGGACCGGTGATCGACCCTCGCCCCTCGCCCGACGGCCGATACGTCGCGTACGTCGCCCGGGGTGCGCTGCGCGTGGTCGGGGCGGAGGGCGATGCGGACCTGGCGCTCACCGAGGAGGAGACGGGAAACGTCACCCACGGCCTGGCGGAGTTCATCGCGGCCGAGGAGATGGGCCGTTCACGCGGTTTCTGGTGGTCGCCGGAGTCGGACCGGCTGCTGGTGGCGCGGGTGGACGACACGCCGGTGCGCCGCTGGTGGATCTCGGACCCCGCGCAGCCGGAAAGGGACCCGCGGCAGGTGGCGTACCCGGCGGCCGGGACCGCCAACGCGGAGGTGCGCCTCTTCGTGATCGACCTCGCCGGGGCCCGCACGGAGGTCGTGTGGGACCGGGCGCGTTACCCGTATCTGGCGCATGTGCACTGGTCAGCGGCGGGTGCGCCGCTGATCCTGGTGCAGGCGCGGGACCAGCGCAGCCAGCTGTTCCTGGCCGTGGACCCGGACACGGGGGCGACCCGGATGGTGCACGCCGACGAAGATCCACATTGGCTTGATCTTTTCCCTGGGGTGCCGGCGTGGAGTCCGTCGGGCCGGCTCGTGCGTGTCGCGGACGAGGGCGGCGCGCGGGTGCTCGCGGTCGGCGAACGCCCTTTGACGGGACCACAGTTGCAGGTCCGCGCGGTACTCGACGTCGCGGACGCCGATGTACTGGTCTCCGCCTCCGCGGGAGAAGCGGCCGCGGACCCGGAGATCGGCGAGATCCACGTCTACCGCGTGAACGAGCTCGGCGTGGAGCGCGTCTCGCAGGAGCCCGGCGTGCACTCGGCCGTGCGCGCCGGGGGCGTGACCGTGCTCGTCTCGGCCGTTCCGGGGCGGGCCGGAGCCCAGGCGCAGGTGCTGCGGGACGGCAAGCCGGTGGCGACCGTGGCGTCTTATGCGGAAGATCCCGGTATGTCACCGCGCGTGCGGTTCACACAGGGGGGCGCACGCCGCGTACCGTGCGCCCTGCTTATGCCGAGCGACTACGACGGGGTCACACCCCTACCGGTCCTCATGGACCCCTACGGCGGTCCGCACGGCCCCCGGGTGCTCGCCGCGCACAACGCGCACCTCACCTCGCAGTGGTTCGCCGACCAGGGATTCGCGGTGGTGGTCGCCGACGGACGCGGCACCCCCGGCCGCTCCCCCGCCTGGGAGAAGGAGATCGACGGCGACTTCACCCTCTCCCTGGACGACCAGGTGGAGGCGCTGCACGACCTGGCGAGGTCCCACCCGCTGGACCTCTCCCGGGTCGCGATCCGCGGCTGGTCGTACGGCGGCTGGCTCGCGGCCCTCGCGGTGCTGCGCCGCCCGGACGTCTTCCACGCCGGCATCGCGGGCGCCCCGGTCACCGACTGGCGGCTGTACGACACGCACTACACCGAGCGGTACCTGGGCGACCCCGCGAAGAACGCGGCGGCGTACGCGAGGAGTTCGCTGATCACGGACGAGGGGCTGTCCGCGCCCGCCGAGCCGCACCGCCCGCTGATGGTCGTGCACGGCACCGCCGACGACAACGTGGTCTTCGCCCACGCGCTGCGGCTGTCCTCCGCGCTGCTGGCGGCCGGCCGCCCGCACGAGGTGCTGCCGCTCTCCGGCGTCACCCACATGACGCCGCAGGAACAGGTCGCCGAGAACCTGTTGTTGCTCCAGGTCGACTTCCTGAAGCGATCGCTGGGCATGGGCTAGCGGGCACGGACACGGCAACGGGCCGGGGCTACATGGCGAGCCCCGGCCCGTTTACGGCACCCGCACGGCCGTACGCGTAGTAGATTCGCGCGTCCGTATATCGGAACCGCGTCGGCTAAGTTGCCTGCGTGTTAACGCATTTGGTGTGGATTTGTAGGCTTATTCAGCCTCATTCGTCTGATCGTCCGTCTGATCATCCGTCCGATCGACCGTCCGGCCGTCCCTCTGCTCGTCCTCCGGTTCCTCCGGCGGCACCACCTGTTTCTCCTCCGCGAAATGGCAGGCCGAGTCATGGGCGGCCGGGCCGGTGGTGAGCCGGAACTCCGCGGGGACCGCCAGCAGCGGCACCTCCAGCGCACAGCGCTCCCGGGCCTTCCAGCACCGCGTACGGAAGCGGCACCCGGAGGGGATGTTCGTCGGGGAGGGCACATCACCGAAGAGGATGATCCGTTCCCGGTGTTCACGGGCCTCGGGGTCCGGGACGGGCACGGCGGACAGCAGGGCCTGGGTGTAGGGATGCGTCGGGTGGTCGTAGATCTCGGCGTCCCGGCCGATCTCCACGATCCGCCCCAGGTACATCACCCCGACCCGGTCGGAGATGTGCCGCACGATGGACAGGTCGTGGGCGATGAAGACGTACGACAGTCCGAACTCGCCCTGGAGGCGGTCCAGCAGGTTGATGACCTGGGCCTGGACGGAGACGTCCAGGGCGGAGACGGGTTCGTCGGCGACGATGATCTCGGGGCGGAGCGCCAGCCCCCGGGCGATGCCGATGCGCTGGCGCTGGCCGCCGGAGAACTGGTGCGGATAGCGGTTGATGTACTCGGGGTTGAGGCCGACCACGTCGAGGAGTTCCTGCACCCGGCGCCGACGGTCGCCCTTCGGCGCGACCTCGGGGTGGATGTCGTACGGCTCCCCGATGATGTCGCCCACGGTCATCCGGGGGTTGAGGGAGGTGTACGGGTCCTGGAAGACCATCTGGATGTTGCGGCGGACGGTCTTGAGCGCCCGGCCGGAGAGCTTGGTGACGTCCTCGCCCTTGTAGCGGATCGATCCGGCGGTCGGCCGTTCCAGGTGGACCAGCATCTTGGCGACCGTGGACTTGCCGCAGCCGGACTCGCCGACGATGCCGAGGGTCTCGCCCCGGCCGAGGGCGAAGTCGACGCCGTCGACCGCCTTCACGGCGCCCACCTGCTTCTTGAAGAGGATGCCCTCGGTGAGCGGGTAGTGCTTGACCAGACCGTTGACCTCCAGGATCGGCTCAGCCGGTGGGGCGGTCGTGGATGTCGTGGTCATCGAGGCACTCCCTCCAGAAGTGGCAGGCGCTCAGCCGGATCCCGTCCGCCGGCTCCACGTCGTACAGCGGGGGTACGTCGGTCCGGCACACGTCCCGGGCCATCGGGCAGCGGGGGTTGAAGGCGCAGCCGGGCGGGATGTCCATGAGGTTGGGCGGCAGGCCCTTGATGGCGTAGAGCTCCTGGCCCTTCTGGTCCAGGCGCGGGATCGAGTCGAGCAGGCCGCGCGTGTACGGGTGGGCCGGGGCCTTGTAGATGTCGTGGACGGGCGCGGACTCCACGATCCGGCCCGCGTACATCACGGCGATGCGGTCGGCGACGTCCGCGACGACGCCGAGGTCGTGGGTGATGAGGATCAGGCCCATGTCCAGCTCGCGTCGGAGTTCGGCGAGGAGGTCCATGACCTGGGCCTGGACGGTGACGTCCAGCGCGGTCGTCGGTTCGTCGGCGATGATCAGCGCGGGTTCGAGGGCCAGCGCCATGGCGATCATGATGCGCTGGCGCATGCCGCCGGAGAACTGGTGCGGATAGTCCCGTACGCGCTCCTTGGCGGCCGGGATGCGGACCCGGTCCATCAGCTCGACGGCCTTGGCGCGGGCGTCCTTCTTCGACATGCCCCGGTGCACGACGAACATCTCGCCGAGCTGGTCGCCGACGGAGAGGACGGGGTTGAGGGAGGACAGGGCGTCCTGGAAGATCATCGCCATCTCGGCGCCCCGGACCTTGCGGCGCTCGTCCTCCTTGAGCTTCAGCAGGTCCCGGCCCTTGAAGAGGATCTCGCCGCCGGTGATCCTGCCGGGCGGCATGTCGAGGATGCCCATGATCGCCTGCGCGGTGACCGACTTCCCGGAGCCGGACTCCCCGAGCACGGCCAGCGTCTGCCCCTCGTCCACCCCGTAGTCGACCCCGTTGACGGCCTTGGCGACCCCGTCCCGGGTGCGGAACTCCACGTGCAGACCACGCACTTCGAGCAGCATGACGACACCTCACCTCAACTTCGGATCGAGGGCGTCGCGCACCGCGTCGCCCAGCATGATGAACGCGAGGACGGTGATCGCCAGGGCGCCGGAGGGCCACAGCAGGGCGTGCGGGGCGTTGCGGATGTACGGGGAGGCGGCGGAGATGTCGATCCCCCAGGAGACGCGCGGCGGTTTCAGGCCGACGCCCAGGTAGGACAGGGTCGCCTCCAAGGCGATGTACGTGCCGAGGGCGATGGTGGCCACGACGATGACCGGGGCAACCGCGTTCGGGGTGATGTGGCGCAGCAGCATGCGGGAGTTGGAGGCCCCGAGGGCGCGGGCGGCCTGCACGTAGTCGTTCTGCTTGGCGGTGATGACCGAGCCCCGGGCGATGCGGGAGATCTGCGGCCAGCCCAGCAGCACCATGAAACCGATCACGGGCCAGATGCTGTTGCTGGTGACCACGGAGAGCAGCACCAGGCCGCCGAGGACCACCGGGATCGCGAAGAAGACGTCGGTGATCCGGGAGAGGATCGAGTCCGAGAACCCGCCGAAGAACCCGGCGAGGCCGCCGAGCACCGACCCGAGGATCGCGACGCCGAGCGTCGCGCAGACGCCGACGGCGATGGAGACCCGCGCCCCGTAGACGGTACGGGTGTAGACGTCGCAGCCCTGCCCGTCGTACCCGAACGGGTGTCCGGGTTGCGCGCCCTCCTGAGCCTTGGAGAGGTCGCACTTGAGGGGGTTGCCGGAGGCGATCAGCGACGGCCAGAGGGAGATGACGACCAGGAAGAGGATCACCAGGGCCGAGATGATGAAGACGGGGTTGCGCCGCAGGTCGCGCCAGGCGTCGGACCAGAGGCTACGGGCCTTGTCGGCCGGGCCGCCCGCGTCGGCGTTGCCGAGCCGCTTCTCCAAGGTCTCCCCCTCGGTGGTGGCCAGGTCCATCGTGCCGTCCTGCCCCGTCGCGGCGATCGCCCCGCCCTCGGGGACGCGCTGGCCGCCCGACACGTGCGGCTCCTCCGGCTGGGGCTCAGGCATAGCGGATCCTCGGGTCGAGTACGGCGTAGAGGAGGTCGACGAGCAGGTTGGCGATGAGGAACACCAGGACCAGGACGGTCACGAAGCCGACGACGGTCTGGGTGTTCTGGCGGAGGATGCCCTGGTAGAGCTGGTATCCGACGCCGTGGATGTTGAAGATCCGCTCGGTGACGATGGCGCCGCCCATCAGCGCGCCGATGTCGGTGCCGATGAAGGTGACCACCGGGATCAGGGAGTTCCGCAGGAGGTGCTTGCGGATCACCCGGTGCCGGGGCAGCCCCTTGGCGACGGCGGTGCGGACGTAGTCGGCGCGGGTGTTCTCCGCGATGGACGTCCGGGTGAGGCGGGTGACGTAGGCGAGGGAGACGGAGGCGAGGACGAGCCCGGGGACGATCAGCTCGTCGAAGGTGGCGTCGGAGGAGACCGACGGACTGATCCAGCCCCACTCCACGCCGAGCAGCAGCTGGAGCAGCAGACCGGTGACGAAGGTGGGGACGGAGATGACGACCAGGGTGATCACCAGGGCCCCGGTGTCGACGGGCCGCCCGCGTCGCAGACCGGTGACGACACCGAGGGTGATGCCGATGACGATCTCGAAGAGGATCGCGACGATCGTCAGCCGGATGGTGACGGGGAAGGCGGAGGCCATCAGCTCGGTGACCTCCTGCCCGTTGAACGCGGTGCCGAAGTCGCCGGTGAAGACGTTGCCCATGTAGGTCAGGTACTGCTGCCCCACGGGCTTGTCGAGGCCGAACTCCCGTCTGAGCTGGGCGGCCGTCGCCGGATCGCACTCCCGGTCGCCGCAGAGGCCCGCGATGGGGTCGCCCATCACGTTCACCATCAGGAAGATCAGGAGGGTGGCGCCCACGAAGACCGGGATCATCTGGAGCAGGCGCCGGGCGACGTACCGTCCCACGGAGGATCAGCCGACCTTGATCTGGTCGTACACCGGCACGCTGAACGGGTTCAGGGAGACGTCGGACAGCCGCGCCGAGTAGCCCGCGCTGCCGTTCTGGTACCAGAGCGGGATGGCGGCCATGTTGTCCCGGACGACCTCCTCGGCCTTCTGGAACGTCTCCACGGCCTTGGTGGTGTCGGACTCGGCGTTGGCCTCGTCCACCAGCTTGTCGAAGTCGGCGTTGGACCACTTGCCGTCGTTGGAAGAGGCGTTGGTGTAGTACAGCGGCTGCAGGAAGTTCTGGATGAGCGGGTAGTCCATCTGCCAGCCGGCCCGGAACGGGCCGCTCATCTTCCGCTGGGTGATCTGGTTGCGGTAGTCGGCGAAGGTGCCGACCGGGTTGCCGACGCACGCCTTGTCGTTGTCGAGGGCGTTGTTGATGGAGTTGCAGACGGCGTCGACCCACTGCTTGTGGGAGCCGGTGTCCGCGTTGTACGTGATCTTGACCTGGCCGCCGGGGAGCCCGCCGCCCTCCTGGATCAGCCTCTTGGCCGCGTCCGCGTCGTACTCGCAGGCGTCACCGCACAGGCCCTTCTTGTAGCCGCCCTCCTCGCCGAGGACGGGGGAGGTCCAGTCGGTGGCGGGGGTGCGGGTCTTCTGGAAGATGGTGTCGGTGATCTGGTCGCGGTCGATGGCCCGCGAGAGCCCTTCACGGACCTTGTCCGAGCCCTCCTTGTTCCAGTCCTCGTCGTAGAACGGGAAGGACAGCGTCTGGATGATGCCGGCCGGGGTGTTGATGTACCGGTCGCCGAGGTCGGCCTCGACGTTCTTCAGCTGGGCGGCGGGGACGTCGTCGACGAGGTCGAGGTTGCCCGCCATCAGGTCGGTGTAGGCGGTGTTGTTGTCGGTGTAGACCTTGAGGTCCACGCCGCCGTTCTGTGCCTTGTCCTCGCCCGGGTAGTCGTCCCACTTGCGCACCGACAGCTGGGAGCCCTTGGTGTAGGAGTCGACGGCGTAGGGGCCGTTGCCGACGGGCTTGGCGAGCCAGGCGTCGTGGTCGGTGAAGAACGACTGCGGCAGCGGGGCGAAGGCGTTGTAGCCGAGGGTGTCGGGGAAGGTCGAGAACTTCTGGGTGAGCTTGACCGTGAAGGTGTTCTCGTCGACGACCTTCAGCCCGGAGAGGGTGTCGGCGGTCTGCTGGCTGCCGTCGTCCGGGTGGGTCTTGTCGTAGCCCTCGATGTACTCGAAGAAGTACGCGTTCTTCTGGTTGTTCTTCAGGCTCGCCCCGTAGTTCCAGGCGTCCACGAAGGACTTGGCGGTGACCTTCTCGCCGTTCTGGAAGGTCCAGCCGTCCTTGACGGTGATGGTGAAGTTCTGCGAGTCGGTCGTCTCGATGGTCTCGGCGAGCATGTCCTTCGCCTCGCCGGTCTTGGGGTCGTACCGCTTCAGCCCGCGGAAGATCATGTCCAGCACCTTGCCGCCCTGCACCTCGTTGGTGTTGGCCGGCTCCAGCGGGTTCTGCGGGTCGCCCCAGGAGGAGCTGAGCACCGCGCCGGCGTCACTGCTGCCGCTGCCGCCGTCGCCGTCGTCGCCACCGCAGGCGGTCGCGGCGAGGGCCACCGCCGCCGCGCCGGCGATCCATCGGGCGTGCGTGGCTCCACGCATGGGTGCCTCCTCGTGAGAGCGCAGTGGCCTGTGGTACTGCGCTGTGCTCCAGCGCGGGTGCGCTGTTCCGATACCGGTCAATATCGACCGGTTGCACCCATGGCGCACGTCACTCGGCCCGTCCGGGGGAACGTCTCCCTCCGGATGTACGTACTCACTGCCTCTGGCGCGGCGGGGCGGGGGCGGGGGGCGCGGTCGGGGCGAGGGGCGCGGTCGGGGTCGGGCGCGGCCACGTCTGCACGCCCACCTGCCGGGCCTTGCACTGCCCGAGGACGGGTCTGGTCACGAGTGTCCGCAGAGTTCCACTCGGAGCGGCCCCCACCTGGGGTTTCCTGCTTGTGCTGCGGGACTGGGCGCCCACTTGCCGACAGCCAGGGCCGCGCCCCCCAGGAAGCCTCCGTTGCGGCGCGGGCCTGCCCGACCGCTTCAGCCCGTGCGCCCCGGGGCCCGGCCGAGGGTCCCGCCCTTGACTCCGCCGAGGAAGGCGCGCAGGGCCGCGGGCGTGGTGGCGATGACGGTCTCGGGGGTGGCGCTTTCGCGGAGGTGGGGGCGGCTGGTTGTGGGGGCGGCTATCTCGACGCAGGTATCGGCGCCACCCTCGCTGTAGCTGGACTTCTGCCACCTGAGCTGGGCCATGCGCGCCTTCCTGAAGCCGGATGCTCCCTAGAGCAGGGGATACAGAAGCCGCTGGATCAACCCCAGCGAGTCCGAGAACGGCCCGGAGATCGAGCACCCGTCGATCGGCCGCATGCGACGCCCCGACGCCGTCGTCATCCCGGAAGAGGTGCTCGACGAGGAAGGCCTGACCGTGGACGCCACCCAGGTGCTGGCCGTCATCGAGATCGTCTCACCGTCCAACCCCGACAACGACTACGGCGAGAAGCTCACCGAGTACCCCGCCATGGGGATCGCCCACTACATGATCGTCGCCCCTCGCACGGGCACCATCGAGGTGCATTCCGACCCGTGCAGGGGCCGGTACTCCCGCAAGGATCCGTACATCTTCGGCGACAAGGTGCCGTTCGGTGCCTGATCGGTGGAGACCGCCGCGTTCCGCCGTTACGGCCGGGCGGGCGACAGCTCAACCTGACGGGCGGCCCGCACCGAGGGCGTGGATCATCCCAACTCGCCCCGCTCCACGCAGAATTCGTTGCCCTCGGGGTCGGCCATGAGGACCCAGCCGCCGCCGTCGGGGCGGGTGTGGTCCGCGATCACGCGGGCGCCCAGCCCGATTGCCCGCTCGACCTCCTCGGCCCGGGTGCGGCCGTGCGGCTTCAGGTCGAAGTGGAGCCGGTTCTTCGCCGACTTGCCCTCGGGCACCCGGACGAACAGCAGCCGCGGCCCACCGGACGGATCCGCGATCAGCGCCTCCGGGTCACCGGGCTTGTCGTCATCGGCCAGGGGCCTGCCGAGCAGTTCGCTCCAGAAGAGGGCGAGGTCGTACGGGTCGCCCGTGCAGTCGATGGTGATGCTGTGGATGGCGGGGGGCGTGGGGCTCAACTGGGTTCTCCGTCGTGAGTGGGTGTGCGGGTGGGACGTCCGTGGTCCGCCGGCCCGGGTCGGAACGGTGTCGCCGACCGGGTCTCGGTCGCGGACCAGGGTCTCGCCGCCCGCCACGGCCCGCCACCGATTTCCTACCGGGCACGGTCTCCGCCCACAGCCCGCAGCACGCCCTCCGCCGCCTCCCTCAGCGACCCGAAACACCCGTGCGCGCCCCGGAGTTCGTCTGGGTGGTGCGTGGACGCCACCGCGTACACCGTACAGCCGGCCGCGAGCCCCGCCGCGACGCCCGCCGGCGCGTCTTCGACGACCAGGCAGCGTGCCGGGTCGGCGCCCAGGCGTGCGGCGGCGGTCAAGTAGCCCTCGGGCGACGGCTTGCCTTCGGACACGTCCTCGGCGCAGACCCGTACCTCGGGCACCACCAGCCCCGTACGGGCGAGCCGGGCGGCGGTGGGCTCGGCGCGGCTGGAGGTGACGACGGCCCAGCGGCCCGGCGGCAGGGCACGCAGCAGCCCGGCGGCCCCGTCGAAGGCCCGGATGCCGGGCTCCTCGGCGGCCATCAGCCGGTCCAGGGCTTGGTGTTCGCCGGCCGGGTCCCGCTCCGGGGCCAGCGATCTCAGGATGTCGGCCCGTCGGCGCCCCTGCGTGGCCTGCCACACGGCCTCGGGGTCCAGCCCCCGCTCCCGTGCCCAGGCCTGCCAGACCCTGCCGTGCGCGTCGGCGGTGTCGAGCAGTACCCCGTCCACGTCGAAGAGGACGGTGGTGGCCGTACCGTCGCCGACCGGTCCTCCGGAACCCGTCCTCATCTGGTCGCACGCCCCCGTCGACAGCAGCTCTGCACGGAAGAGGGCCCGCCGTACCGCGCCGACGGCCCCGTCACCGGGACCACCACCGTCGTACGACGAGCCCTCGAAGACTCGAACGAGCCGTACTCGAACCGACCGGACTCGGCCGGGCCGAACCCGATCGGGACCGACTTGCCCCGCCGGTCCAACTCTTAGGCCCGGTCCGACCCCTTGCGTCAGTCCTTGGCGACCTTCGCGCCCGACTCCTCCGGCGTGCTGTCCTCCAGCGCCTTCAGCCCCGGGTCCAGTACGACGTCCTCGGCGCGGGCCTCCGTCGTCGGGTCCTCCGGGAAGTGGCAGGCTGTCAGGTGGCCGGGCAGGTTGCCGGAGAGCTGGACCAGCGGCGGCTCCTCGGAGGCGCACTTGTCCTGGGCCTTCCAGCACCGCGTCCGGAAGCGGCAGCCGGACGGCGGCGAGATCGGCGAGGGCACGTCACCGGCGAGCCGGATCCGCTCCTTGGCCTCGACCTCGTCGTCGATCGCCACCTCGGGCACCGCCGAGAGCAGGGCGTGGGTGTACGGGTGGCGGGGCCGGTTGTAGAGCGAGTCCCGGTCCGCGACCTCGACGATCTTGCCGAGGTACATGACCGCGACGCGCTTCGAGAAGTGCCGGACGATGGCGAGGTCGTGCGCGATGAAGAGGAACGCGATGCCCAGCTCCTCCTGGACCTTCTGGAGGAGGTTGACGACCTGCGCCTGGATCGACACGTCCAGCGCCGAGACCGGCTCGTCCGCGACGATCAGCTTCGGGTTCAGGGCGAGCGCGCGGGCCACACCGATGCGCTGGCGCTGACCACCGGAGAACTCGTGCGGGAAGCGGTTGTAGTGCTCGGGGTTGAGACCGACCAGTTCGAGGAGCTCGCGGACCTTGTTCTCCCGGCCGCCCTCGGGGTTGATCCCGTTGACCTCCATCGGCGACTTGATGATCGTGCCGACCGTCTGCCGCGGGTTGAGGGAGGAGTACGGGTCCTGGAAGATCATCTGGATCTCGGACCGCACCGGCGCCAGCTGCTTGCGCGAGGCGTGGGTGATGTCCTGGTCCTGGTAGGTGATCTTCCCGCCGGTGGGCTCCAGGAGCCGGGTGATCAGCCGCCCGGTCGTGGACTTGCCACAGCCCGACTCACCGACCAGACCGACGCTCTCGCCGACCCCGACGGTCAGGTCGATGCCGTCCACGGCCTGGACCGCACCGACCTTGCGTTTGATCGGGAAGCCGCCGTAGATGGGGAAGTGCTTCGTCAGCCCCTCGACCCGGAGCAGCGTCTCGGCCGCGGTGTCCTGGGAGCCCTGCTGTGCGGGGAGGGTGAGGTTGTCGCTCATGATCTCGGTTCTCCCTAGCGCAGCCGGGGCTGGATCTTGTCGATGAAGATGGACTGCTTCTGGTCCGCCGTCAGGTGGCAGGCAGAGGCACGCCCCTCGCCGAGCGGCGGCCGCTCCGTGCTGCAGCGGTTGCCGGTGACCTCACCGGTGAACGCGCAGCGCGGGTGGAACGGGCAGCCGGTGGGCGGGTTGAGCAGGCTGGGCGGGGACCCCGGGATCGGGGTGAGCGCCTGCGCGGTGTCGCCGCCGAGGCGGGGCATCGAGCTGAGCAGACCCCAGGTGTAGGGGTGCTTGGGGTTGCGCAGCACCTCACGGACGCTGCCGCGCTCCACGGCCCGGCCCGAGTACATCACCAGCAGGTCGTCGGCCATGTCGGAGATGACGCCGAGGTCGTGGGTGATGAAGATGATCGCGGAACCGAACTCCTGCTGCAGATCCTTGAGCAGGTCGAGGATCTGCGCCTGGACGGTCACGTCGAGCGCCGTGGTCGGCTCGTCCGCGATCAGCAGGTCGGGGTCGCAGACCAGGGCCATGGCGATCATGGCGCGCTGGCGCATGCCGCCGGAGAACTGGTGCGGGTAGTCGTCCACGCGGGTCTGCGGATGCGGGATGCCGACCTTGGCCAGCATCTCGATCGCCCGCTGCCGGGCCTCCTTCTTGGAGGCGCCGGTGTGCTTCATGAACGGCTCGGCGATCTGCCGGCCCACCGTGTAGTACGGCGAGAGCGCCGTCAGCGGGTCCTGGAAGATCATCGCCACCTTGTTGCCGCGGAGCTGCTCCAGCTCCTTCTCCTTGGCGGTGACGAGTTCCTTCCCGTCGAGGATGATCTCGCCCTCGACGGTGGTGCTCCTGGGGTTGTGCAGACCGAGGACGGTCAGGTTGGTCACGGACTTGCCGGAGCCCGACTCACCCACGATGCCCAGCGTCTTGCCGCGCTCGACGTCGAAGGAGAGCCCGTCGACGGCCTTGACTATGCCGTCCTCGGTGGAGAACCGCACCCGCAGGTCGCGGACCGAGAGGAAGGCCTCCGGCCCGGTCGGGGCCTTCTCACCTTCGGTCTTGGTCAGAGTGGTCACGGTATTTCTCCTAGCTGAGGCGCACGCGCGGGTCGATGTAGGCGTAGGCGATGTCCACGATGATGTTCAGCAACAGGATGAAGAAGGCGCCGAACAGCATCACGCCCATCGTCAGCGGGATGTCCTTGTCGAGCGAGGAGTTGACCGCGAGACGCCCGAGGCCGGCCAGGTCGAAGGTGAATTCCGTGACGACCGCGCCGGACAGCAGCGCGCTCAGGTCCATGCCGATGATGGTGACGATCGGGATGAGTGAACCACGCCAGGCATAACGGAAGAATACGTACCGCTGCTTCATGCCCTTGGCCCGGGCCGTGCGGACGTGTTCCTCCGAGAGCTGCTCGATCATGGTCGAGCGGGCCATACGCGTGTACTGGGCGGTGAAGATGGTGGCCATGACGGCCCAGGGGATCAGCAGGCCCATGAACCAGCCCCCCGGATCATCGCTGAGCGGCACGTACTTGGGACTCTCCATCCAGCCCGTGCTGTAGACGAAGATGCCGAGGACGATCGGGCCGAGGAAGTAGATCTGGAAGGAGCTGAGCACCATCGAGGCGCCGCTGACGGCCTTGTCGACGGCGGTGCCGCGCTTCCAGGCGGCGAGCAGACCGGTACCGAGGCCGAACACCAGGAAGATGAGCAGACCGCCGAGGGTCAGCGACAGGGTGAGCGGGAAGCTGTCGACGATGGAGTCCCAGACGAAGTCACCGCTGTGGAAGGACATGCCCAGGCAAGGTGCTGAGCAGTGCCCCACCGCGAAGTCCCGGCCGACCACTATGCCGGACATGAACTCCCAGAACTGCGTGGTGATGGGCTTGTCGAGACCGAGGTTCTCTCTGATGACCGCGATGTTCTCGGGGGAGCAGTTCTTGCCGCAGGACAGCTGCGCGAAGTCTTGGGGGATCGTATAGAACAGGAAGAACGTGAAGGCGCCGATCAGGAACATGATGACGACGGCGCCGATCAGCCTGCGGATGAGGAACTGAAGCATGGCGGGTGGATGCTCTCTTCGAAAACGCGGCGGTCGGAGGGGGTGGTACCGACCGCGGGGGTGCGCTCCGCCTGGCGCACACCCCCGCGGATCAGCCGGGCTGACGGATTACGGCTGCTTCAGGAACAGGTCGTTGATGTCGATGTAGCTCGACTCCGTGCTGTACCGGGCACCACCGATGTTCGATCCGAAGAGCTGGATCTGCTTCGAGTAGTAGACCGGGGCGGCCGGGTTGATCTCCTCCACGATGCGGTGGTGAGCCTCTTCCCACGTCTTGGCGGCAGCCTCGGGCTCCTCGGTCAGCGCCTTCTTGATGAGGGCGTTGACCTTGTCGTCGTTGATGTGCGAGTAGTTCGAGGCACCGTCGGCGATGAGGGTGCCGTCGTAGACCGGCGTGATGACCGTGGACGGGGAGGACCAGTCCTGGCCCCAGCCGGTCATGTAGATGTCGTACGGGTTGTCCAGCTTGCCGACCTGCTCGTAGAAGCTGGCCCGGTCGACCTCCTTGGCCTGGACGTCGAAGCCGAGCTTGCCCAGCGCGTCCTTGATGATCACCTGCTGAGCCTGGCCGCGCGGAGTGTTGGAGTAGGCGTAGGTGAGCTTGGTGCCCTCCTCGACACCCGCCTCCTTCAGCAGCTCCTTGGCCTTCTCCAGGTCACCGTTGGGCTTCTTGGTCTTGCCGAACGGGTCGTACGACGCGTCGTAGCCCGGCAGCGTCGGCGCCAGCAGACCACCGGCGACCTCACCGCCGTAGCGGCCACCGTCGGCCTGGACCATGGCCTGGGACGGGAGCGCGTACGTGATCGCGTCGCGGACCTTCTTGTCCTTCACCTTGGCACTGTCAAGGTTGAAGTTCAGCTGCCACACGTAGGGCTGGTAGCCCTGGATGGTGCGCTTCTTGGTCTCGGCATTGCCGATGACCGTCGACATCTGCGCCGGGTCCACGGAGTCCGTGAACTGGATGGCGTTCTTGGCCTCGCCCTGGTCGGCGATCAGACGCTTGGTCTGGCTGGCCTGGTCGATGGTGTTGGTGAAGTTGTAGCCGTCGACGTACTGGTGGCGCACCGAGTCCGTCTTCGGGTCCCACTGGTCGTTCTTGACCAGCTTCAGCGACTTGCCGGCCTTGAGCTCGGAGATCTTGTAAGGGCCGAGGGAGGCCGGCGCCTTGTCGTACTTCTCCTTCGTGTCCTGCTTCTCGGGCACGATGGCGTAGCCGGCCATGGCCAGGGCCTGGGGCAGGTCCGGGCGCGGCTGGTCGAAGTGGAAGACGACCGTCTTGTCGTCCGGGGTCTCCAGGACGGAGTCCGGGAGGTGCTTGCCCTTGTACGGACCGTCCGGCAGCGCCTTGCGGTAGTCGGAGCCCGACAGCCAGCTCTGGATGTACGACGGGCCGTCGAAGATGACCTTGGAGTACTGGCGCTCGATGGTGTGGCGGACGTCGGCCGAGGTGATGACGTTGCCGTCCTCGTCCTTGATGCCATCCTTGAGCGTGTACGTCCAGGTCTTGCCGCCGTCGGAGGACTTGCCGGAGTCGGTGGCGATGTCACCGACGACCGTCAGGTTGCCCTTGTCGTCCTCCTGGTAGTTCGTCAGACCGCGGTGGATCAGGTTCGCGAGCTGACCGGCGTCGGAGACGTAGATCTGGCCCGGGTCCAGGTGGGTGATGTCCGACTGCTGGTAGACGTTGATGACACCGCCGGACTTGGCGCCCTTGACTTCCTCGGCCGGGCCGGTGGACGCAGCGGCGTCACCGTAAGCGACAGGCTTCGACTGCTCGGCGGCGTCCTCCTTGCTCTTGGAGGTGTCCTTCGTGTTGCTCTTGCCGTTGTCCGCGCAGCCGGCCAGCGCGAGCGAACCGGCCACGAGGGCGACGGCCACGGCGCGCGTGGTGCGGTTTCTGATGGGCTTCATGATGCCTATGCACCTACCTGTCGATAGTTGTCCACGAGTACTGCCTGACGGCCCGGGAGAACCCGGGTCGGGGGCGGCAGTCCCCCCACCCACCAATGGACGATTAGCGTCCGGTCTTGGGGTCGAATGCGTCCCGGACGGAGTCGCCGAGAAGGTTGAAGCAGAGCACGAAGATCACCATCGCCACGCCCGGGAAGAACATGAACATCGGGTCCTGCTCGTAGACCTTGGCGCCGAGGGCGAACATGCGGCCCCAGTCGGGGGTCGGCTCGGGGAAGCCGACACCGACGAACGAGAGGAAGGCGATGGAGAGGATCGTGCTGGGCAGGATGTACGTGCCCTGCACCAGGATCGGGGTGACGATGTTCGGCAGGATCTCCTTGCGGACGATGCGCCAGGGCGAGGCCCCGGACACCTTGGCCGCCTCCACGAACTCACGCTCGCGCAGGGAGAGTACGGAGCTGCGCACCAGGCGGGCGAGACCCATCCAGCCGAGGAACCACATCACCAGGACGATGGCCACGGCCCGCAGATAGGTCGGCGTCTCGTCACGCGGGTCGACGAACAGCGCGGTGACGACCGGCATGAAGGCGATGAAGAACAGCTGCTGCGGGAAACCGAGGAAGAAGTCGGTGATCCGGCCCACCCAGTAGTCGACACGGCCGCCGAAGAAGCCGCCGATCATGCCGATGAGGACACCGGTGGTCACGCTGAACAGCGTGACGATGACCGCCATGTACAGCGACGTCCGCATGCCGTACAGCAGCATCGTGAACACGTCGCGGCCCAGCTTCGGCTCGACGCCGAACCAGAAGTCACCCGACATGCCACCGAAGGAACCGGTGGGCATCGCGAAGTCGTCCAGCAGGAACGGGTAGTCGGGCTCCTGCGCGTACAGCGTGTACGGGTCCTTGCCGTACAGGCTCGAGATGACCGGCGCGAGCGCTGCGACGACGAAGAAGAAAATCACTACGCACGCGGAGACGACTCCAGTACGGTCCCGCTTGAACCGTTGCCACATCAACTGCCCGGGGGAACGACCCTCAAGCTTCTTCTCGCCCTTGGCGACCTCGGCGGTCGTCTCGAGCTCGGGGTCCAAGGCGACCGCGGACCCGGAGCCCTCGGCCTTGGTTGGACTGGTCATGTCTGTTCTTCCCCCGGGGGGTTGGAGAGTTGAGCGCAGCACAGATACCGGCAGGTTCTGTGGTTTGGGGGAACTTTCGCCAAACGGGTCAACGCGCGTCAAGGGCGGAAGGCATAGGGATCTCCCTACCGTCCATATTTTGAGCAAAAATTGCAAAGATTGACACCTGGTCGCGCTTGACAGGTGAGACGAGAACCCGGCGAATCGGGCATACGCGGAACGATTTTTGTTTACATGTCCGAAACTTGATCGCTGGAACACCGATATCCGAACAGCGCTTCACAGCACACAGACAGTGAACCGAAAGATCGCGCACGGAAGTCCAGCCTCCCCCGCGGCCTCTTCACACGCTCCCCCGAATCCCCTGCATCCCCACCGCATCTCCCCCGTATGCGGGCAGGCCGGAAGCCCGGTCCTCCAGTACGCGGAGAACCGGGGCTTCGCTCAAGGCAATTGACGCAGCGTCAGCCGTGTCGGCCGAACGTCAGCCGTGCTTGGCGCGGCTCGCGGCACGCGCGCGCTCGCGGGCGTCCAGGTTGACCTTGCGGATGCGCACGGCCTCCGGGGTCACCTCGACACACTCGTCGTCGCGGCAGAACTCCAGGGACTGCTCCAGGGAGAGCTTGCGCGGCGGCACGATGGCCTCGAACGAGTCGGCCGAGGAGGACCGCATGTTCGTGAGCTTCTTCTCCTTGGTGATGTTCACGTCCATGTCGTCGGAGCGCGAGTTCTCACCGACGATCATGCCCTCGTACACCTCGGTGCCGGGCTCCGTGAAGAGCACACCGCGCTCCTGGAGGTTCGTCATCGCGAACGCCGTGACGGCACCGGCGCGGTCCGCGACGAGCGAGCCGTTGTTACGGGTCTGGAGCGCGCCGAACCAGGGCTCGTGGCCCTCGTGGATGGAGTGCCCGATGCCCGTGCCGCGGGTCTGCGTCAGGAACTCGGTCCGGAAGCCGATGAGGCCGCGGGACGGCACGACGAACTCCATGCGCACCCAGCCGGAGCCGTGGTTCGACATGTTGTCCATCCGGCCCTTGCGGACACCCATGAGCTGCGTGACCGCGCCCATGTGCTCCTCGGGCACGTCGATCGTCATGCGCTCGACGGGCTCGTAGATCTTGCCGTCGACCTCCTTGGTGACGACCTGGGGCTTGCCGATGGTCAGCTCGAAGCCCTCACGGCGCATCTGCTCCACCAGGATGGCCAGCGCCAGCTCACCACGGCCCTGGACCTCCCAGGCGTCCGGGCGCTCGGTGTCGAGCACACGGAGGGAGACGTTACCGATCAGCTCGCGGTCCAGGCGGTCCTTGACCTGACGGGCGGTCACCTTGCGGTCCTTGACCGCGGCCTTGTTGTCCGCGCCCTTGCCCGTGCCGCCACGGCCGACCAGCGGCGAGGTGTTCGTGCCGATGGTCATCGAGATCGCCGGCTCGTCGACCGTGATCAGCGGCAGCGCGATCGGGTTCTCGGGGTCGGCCAGGGTCTCGCCGATCATGATGTCCGAGATACCGGCGACGGCGCAGATGTCACCCGGTCCGGCCACCTCTGCGGGCTTGCGGGTGAGCGCCTCGGTCATCAGCAGCTCGGTGATGCGCACGTTGGACATCGTGCCGTCACGCTTGATCCACGTGACGGTCTGGCCCTTGCGCAGCTCGCCCTGCTCGACGCGGAGCAGCGCGATACGGCCGAGGAAGTTGTCGGCGTCCAGGTTGGTGACGTGCGCCTGGAGCGGGGCCTCCTCGTCGTACGACGGGGCCGGGACGTGCGACAGGATCGTGGAGAAGAACGGCTCCAGGCTGTTGCTGTCGGCCGGGACGGTGCCGTCCTCCGGCTTGGTCAGCGAGGCGACACCGTCACGCGCACACGCGTAGACGATGGGGAACTCGATCTGGTCCTCGTCGGCGTCGAGGTCGAGGAAGAGGTCGTAGGTCTCGTTGACGACCTCGTCGATGCGCGAGTCCGCGCGGTCCGTCTTGTTGATGCACAGGATGACGGGCAGGCGCTGCTGGAGCGCCTTGCGGAGCACGAAGCGGGTCTGCGGCAGCGGCCCCTCGGAGGCGTCGACGAGCAGGACCACCGCGTCGACCATCGACAGACCGCGCTCGACCTCGCCGCCGAAGTCGGCGTGGCCGGGGGTGTCGATGATGTTGATGGTGATGACGTCGCCGCCATCCTTCGGGTGGTACTTGACCGCCGTGTTCTTGGCGAGGATCGTGATGCCCTTCTCACGCTCCAGGTCGTTCGAGTCCATCATGCGGTCGTCGAGCGACTCGGCGGCGTGCGCGGCGAAGGCACCGGCCTGCTTGAGCATGGCGTCGACCAGAGTGGTCTTGCCGTGGTCGACGTGGGCGACGATGGCAACGTTGCGGATGTCGTGGCGCGTGGCCATAGTGAGGCGCTTCTCCCGGAGTGTGAGGACGGCCTGCGCTGACATCTGTGTCGCGCGGACCCTGCCGGGCTGGACACGCCACGGCCTCACCCCATGGTACGGGGCCGCGGGCACCGAGGCTCCCCGGGCCGCTCCGGCCCAGCTCGGACCGGCTCAGCCCCAGCTCAGACGGGTTCCGGGCCGCCCGGCCCGCGTACGTCGGCCGCCGCCCCGTGCGATACGGGGCGGCGGCCGGGGTCCGTCAGGGACGGTCCGCTATCCGTCGACCGGCCGCTGCTCGGCGGACTGCTTGCCCGTGGGCCGTGCCGGCCCCTTGGCGCCCTTCTTCAGGAAGCCCATGTCCTCGTAGTACGGAGTCTGGAAGCCGAAGGCACCCGCGTTCGCGAGGCCGGTGCGGACGGCGACCAGCTGGGGCCGCTGGTAGAGGGGGATGGACCCGGCGGCGGCCCAGATCCGGGCGTCCGCCTTGCGGATCAGGGAGCGCGTCCTGCCCTCGTCGAGGCTGGCCACGGCCTGGTCGAAGAGCTGGTCGACCCGGTCGGTGCCGACGCGCGTGTAGTTCTGCTCGACGTTCAGCGAGCCGTCGGCGGCGGGCACCGGCTTGGCGTAGATCGGCCGGGCGTCGGTGGCGGGGTAGGCAGAGGTCGGCCAGGAGTACAGCGCGAGGTCGTACTGCCCGTTCGCGATGTGGTCCTTGAAGTAGCTCTCGTTCGCGACCTTGGAGATCTCCGTACGGATCCCGACGCGGTCCAGCATGGCCGCGATCCGCTCGCCGACGGCCCGCAGCGACTCGGTGCCCGGGCCCGACGGCAGCACGAACCGCAGGGTCAGCAGCTTGCCGTTCTTGGCGAGGGGCCCCTTGGCGGCATCGGCGGGCGCCCGCGTCCCGCGCGGCGCGTACGCGCCGGGCACCCCGCCCGGCTTGAACTGCTTGCCGTCCTGAGCGAGGTTCGCGCCCCGCTCGCCCTCCTGCTCGTCGACGTCGGCGTCGAGGCCCGCGTCGGAGGGCTTGTCGTCCTGGCCGACGATGTAGGTGCTCTCGTCCGCGGAGCCCCGGGAGTCCCGGGCGCCCTTCGAGTCCTCGGAGTCCCCGGAGTCCTTGCGCTCCTTGTCCTTGGCGTCCTTGGCGTCCTTGGCGTCCTTGTCCTCGGACTCCTTGGCGTCCTTGGCCTCGGAGTCCTTGGCGTCCTTGGAGCCGTGCTCCCGCTCGCCCTCCGCGCCGGCCGCCTTCTTGCCGGGCGCGAGGGGGCCGCCCTGTTCCCAGCCGGCGTCGGCGAGGAGGGCACGCGCCTCGTCGGTGTCCTGGCCACCGAGAGCGCCGCTGCTGTCCGCGTAGGCGGCCTGGCCGGCGAGGGCGAGGTGGCTGCCGACGGGGACGGCGGGCAGCCCGAGCGGCTTCAGGACGAGCTCGGCGAGCTTCTCCCGGTCGATCGCGCGGGCCACGGCGCGGCGGACCCGCTCGTCGGCGAGAGGGCCGTCGGAACCGTTCAGGGCGAGCTGGGTGTAGGCGGGCTCCAGGGAGCGGCGCACGGTGATGCCGCGCAGGGCGGACTGCTGGGCGGTGTACTCGGCGAGGGCCTCGCGCCGCTTCTTCCGGGCGCCGATCTCGTTCTCGGCGGCCTTCTCGTCCGAGCCGTGCGCGATGGCCCAGGAGCGCAGCGCCTGCGCGGATTCGCGCTGCGCGAGCGGCCCCGCCGCCCCTGTGTCCTTCTTGTCACGGTGGGCGAGCGTGATCCGCCCGGCCTGGACCGAGTCGATCTCGGCGATGTCGACCCTGTCACCGGCGAGCGCCTCGACCCGCTCGTCGCGCGGCACGGCACGCAGCACCAGGGTCGACAGCTTGGCGGTACGGCCCCACCAGCGGGGGTTGCGGGTGAGGGTGACCTCGCCGCCCTTGCGGTCGATGCCCTTCAGGGCGAACGGACCGGCGGTGACCTTGAGTTTCTTGCGGGCGCCGTCGTTGAAGGAGTCCGGGGTGCCCATCACCTGTTTCGGGTACAGCGGCGAGAACAGCGACTTCCAGTCGGCGTACGGACGGGCGAAGGTGACCCGGACCTCCAGGTCGTTCTCGCCCCGTTCGATCTTCTCGATGCGTTCGTAGCCGGCGTTCCGGGCCGTCCAGTACGCGGAGTCCTTGCCGGACAGGGCACGCCACTGGGCGGCGAAGTCGGCGGCGCCGATCTCCCGGCCGTCGCTCCACACGGCCTGCTGGTTCAGTTTGTAGAGGACGACCTGCCGGGGCTCGCGTTCGACGACCTTGGCGGACTCCACGTAGTCGGAGTTGAGCTCGGGGCGCCCGCTGGCGTCCAGGCGGTACATCGACGGCAGTACGGCGCCGGCGATCCGCGCGGTGGCCAGGTCGGCGTCCGCCTGGAACGTGTTCAACGTCTCCGGTACGGCGTCCACGGCCCAGCGGAGGGTGCCGCCGTCGGCGACCCGGTTCCGTGCGGCGGGCGCGATGTCCTGCTCGGCGACCGGCCTGCCCGCCGGGTCCTCCTCACCGCATCCGCTCAGCACGGGCATCGTGAGCACGCCGGCGGCGAGGAACACCAGCGAGCGGCGCGGGGCGCGCGGTCGAACGCGGTCGTGGGGAATCGGCGTCATGGCGACCTCCTCGCTCCGCGGTGGGAGAACGGGGACGGGGGTGGCTCTGATCACGTTCGGCGGTATATGGAGCTGATCAGACGGATGCGGCCCACTGAAGAGGACGACGCGGGCGCGGGGCCGCCGACACGACGAGGGGGCGCCGGAACCCACCCGTTTGGCCGCGCGGCCCCTCCGGGGTGGGGGCGGGTGGGTGCGTTGTCGGGTGCGGGTCCGGTGGGGGTTGCTCGCGCAGTTCCCCGCGCCCCTGAAAAGCCGGGGCTGCGCCCCGTGCTTTTCATCCCGCGGCCCCGTCATCCTTCAGGCCCGCGGCCCCGTCATCCTTCAGGCCCGCGGCCCCGTCATCCTTCAGGCCCGCGGCCCCGTCGCCCTTCAGGCCACAGAGCCGTGGTCTTTCAGGCCACGGAGCCGTGGTCTTTTGAGGGGCGCGGGGAACTGCGCGAGAAGCCCCACCGGAGCCGCACCCGACAACGCACCCACCCGGCCCCCACCCCACCCGCGCAAAAGAAAACCGCAAACCGCTTCCCACCGGCAGGTGTGACGCGCGACACTCGCAGGCGCATGAACGTTGCCGCCTTGGGGCCCACACCCCCTGAAAGCGAGGGCAAGTCATGTCCGTGCACGACGACTTGACGTCGGTCCGGCGCTGCCTGGACGAACTGACCCGGTCCGTACACCGCCTGGAACAGCAACTCGGCGGCAGCGGTCTGGAGATACGCCGCGTCCGCACCGACGCCGACCACCTGCGCGAGAGCATCGCGCTGCTCAGCGAGGCCGCGGCCTCCCCGGCCAAGCCGCGCCGCCCCGACCTCGTCCCCATCCCCGACACCCCGTACGACAGCTCCCTGTGGACGGACTCGGACGACGAGGGCCTCGGCTCCCGCGGCCGCCGCGCCCCCTGACCGCTGCCGTCCGCCCACCCCGACAACCAACCCGACCGGGAGTCCCCCGTTGGCCACTGGTACGGAACCACCGGCAACAGAACCCCTTCCACAGCACGGCGGCGTGCGGACCCGTACGCGCGCCGCGATCTCCGACCCGCACCTGCGCACCGACCGCTGGTGGCTGGCCCCCGCCGCCACGGCCGCCGGGCTGCTCGCCTTCATCGTGTACTCGACCTGGCGGGCCTTCGCGGACGAGTACTACTACGCGGCCCCGTACGTCTCGCCGTTCTACTCGCCCTGTCTGGCGGAACGCTGCGAGCCCATGCACGGCGGCCCCAACTGGGAGATCTTCGGCGGCTGGTGGGGCATCTCACCGGCGATCATCATCCTGATCTTCCCGCTCGGCTTCCGCCTGACCTGCTACTACTACCGCAAGGCCTACTACCGGGGCTTCTGGGCGTCCCCGCCCGCCTGCGCCGTGGCCGAGCCGCACAAGAAGTACTCGGGCGAGACCCGATTCCCGCTGATCCTGCAGAACCTGCACCGGTACTTCTTCTACGCCGCCCTGCTGGTCGCCGGCATCCTCACCTACGACACGGTCCTGGCCTTCCGTGACGAGCACTACGAGTGGGGCCACATGGGCCTCGGCACCCTCGTGTTCCTGGTCAACATCGTGCTGATCTGGGCGTACACCCTCTCCTGCCACTCGTGCCGGCACATCGTCGGCGGCAAGCTCAAGCACTTCTCCAAGCATCCCGTGCGCTATCGGATGTGGCAGTGGGTCGGCCGCCTGAACGCCCGTCACATGCTGCTCGCCTGGGCCTCGTTGGTGAGCGTGGCGCTCGCCGACTTCTATGTGTACCTGGTCGCGTCCGGCGCCTTCGACGATCCGAGGTTGTTCTGATGTCCGTGGTCGAGCGACAGGAGTGGGACGTCGTCGTGATCGGCGCCGGCGGCGCCGGACTGCGCGCCGCGATCGAGGCCCGCGAGCGGGGCGCTCGTACGGCAGTGATCTGCAAGTCCCTGTTCGGCAAGGCCCACACGGTGATGGCCGAGGGCGGTATCGCGGCCGCCATGGGCAACGTCAACTCCGGTGACAACTGGCAGGTCCACTTCCGCGACACCATGCGCGGCGGCAAGTTCCTCAACCAGTGGCGGATGGCCGAGCTGCACGCCAAGGAGGCCCCCGGCCGGGTCTGGGAGCTGGAGACCTGGGGCGCCCTCTTCGACCGTACGAAGGACGGCCGGATCTCGCAGCGCAACTTCGGCGGCCACGAGTACCCGCGCCTCGCCCACGTCGGCGACCGTACGGGCCTGGAGCTGATCCGCACCCTTCAGCAGAAGATCGTCGCCCTGCAGCAGGAGGACCACAGGGAGACCGGTGACTACGAGTCCCGGCTGAAGGTCTTCCAGGAGTGCACGGTCACCCGGGTGCTGAAGGACGGCGACCGGGTGTCCGGGGCGTTCGCGTACGAGCGCGAGTCGGGGCGGTTCTTCGTGCTCGAAGCGCCCGCCGTCGTCATCGCCACCGGGGGCATCGGCAAGTCCTTCAAGGTGACGTCGAACTCGTGGGAGTACACGGGTGACGGTCACGCGCTGGCGCTGCTCGCGGGCGCGCCGCTGCTGAACATGGAGTTCGTGCAGTTCCATCCGACGGGCATGGTCTGGCCGCCGTCGGTGAAGGGCATCCTCGTCACGGAGTCGGTGCGCGGCGACGGCGGGGTGCTCAGGAACTCCGAGAACAAGCGGTTCATGTTCGACTACATCCCGGACGTCTTCAAGGAGAAGTACGCGGAGTCCGAGGAGGAGGGCGACCGCTGGTACGAGGACCCGGACCACAACCGGCGCCCGCCCGAGCTGCTGCCGCGCGACGAGGTGGCGCGGGCCATCAACGCCGAGGTGAAGGCGGGCCGGGGCTCGCCGCACGGCGGGGTCTTCCTGGACGTGTCGACCCGGATGCCGGCGGAGACCATCCGCCGCCGACTCCCCTCCATGTACCACCAGTTCAAGGAGCTGGCGGACGTCGACATCACGGCGGAGGCCATGGAGGTCGGGCCCACCTGTCACTACGTGATGGGCGGGATCGCGGTCGAGTCGGACACGGCGGCGGCGCGCGGGGTACCGGGCCTGTTCGCGGCCGGTGAGGTGGCCGGCGGGATGCACGGCTCCAACCGGCTGGGCGGCAACTCCCTCTCCGACCTGCTGGTCTTCGGCCGCCGGGCCGGGCTGCACGCGGCCGAGTACGCGGCGGGCCTGGCCGGTGCGCGCCCTTCGGTGGACGACATCGAGGTCGACACGGCCGCCGCCGAGGCACTGCGCCCGTTCTCCGCCGAGGGCCCCACGCCCGGGCAGCCCGAGGCGGCGGGAAGCCTGCCGCAGGAGAACCCGTACACCCTCCACCAGGAACTCCAGCAGGCCATGAACGACCTGGTCGGCATCATCCGCCGCGAGGGCGAGATGGAACAGGCGCTGGAGCGGCTCGCCGATCTGCGGGTACGGGCGCGCCGGGCGGGGGTCGAGGGGCACCGGCAGTTCAACCCGGGCTGGCATCTCGCCCTGGACCTGCGCAACATGCTGCTGGTCAGCGAGTGCGTGGCGAGGGCCGCGCTGGAGCGCACGGAGTCCCGGGGCGGCCACACCCGCGAGGACCATCCGACGATGGACCGCGACTGGCGCCGGATCAACCTGTTGTGCCGGCTCACCGATCCGGCCGCCGATCCCACAGGCGATGCCGCCGTCGGCGCGATCGCCCTCACCCGAGAGACCACCGAACCCATCCGTCCCGACCTGCTCGCCCTGTTCGACAAGGAGGAGCTGGTCAAGTACCTCGCCGAAGGGGAGCTGTACGAGTGAGCAGCTACGAGGCCCGCTTCAAGGTGTGGCGGGGCGATGTGCGGGGCGGCGGCCTGGAGGACTTCGCGGTCGAGGTCAACGACGGCGAGGTGGTGCTGGACATCGTCCACCGCCTCCAGGCCACGCAGGCCCCCGATCTGGCGGTCCGTTGGAACTGCAAGGCGGGCAAGTGCGGTTCGTGCTCGGCGGAGATCAACGGGCGGCCCCGGCTGATGTGCATGACCCGCATGTCGGTGTTCACCCGGGAGGAGACGATCACCATCACCCCCCTGCGCGCCTTCCCCGTGGTCCGCGACCTCGTCACCGACGTCGGCTTCAACTACCAGAAGGCGCGCGAGGTCCCGGCCTTCGTACCGCCCGAGGACCTCGGCCCGGGCGAGTACCGGATGATGCAGGAGGACGTGGACCGCTCGCAGGAGTTCCGCAAGTGCATCGAGTGCTTCCTGTGCCAGGACACCTGCCATGTCGTCCGCGACCACGAGGAGAACAAGCCGGCGTTCGCCGGTCCCCGCTTCCTGATGCGGGTCGCCGAGCTCGACATGCACCCCCTGGACGCGGCGGCCGACAGCGGTCTCGACCGCAAGACGACCGCCCAGGACGAACACGGCCTCGGCTACTGCAACATCACCAAGTGCTGCACGGAGGTCTGCCCCGAGGGCATCAAGATCACCGACAACGCGCTGATCCCGCTGAAGGAGCGTGCGGCTGACCGCAAGTACGACCCGCTGGTGTGGCTGGGCTCGAAGATCAGGAGGCGCTCCTCGACGGGGTGAGGCCCCGGGCGTGCGGGCGGCACCCCGCCCGCCGCATCCGGGCGGCTCCCCCACTCCGGCCCACCCCGCTCGCGGGCACCCGGCACCGGTCATACGCTCCCGAATGTGACGTCGCGTCTGAGAAGGAGCCGAGCGCGCGGGGCAACGTCCCACATAGCCGTGCGCGTGGCCCACACCGCGTTCGGAGGGCTCGTGGCCCTGGCGTGGCTCCTGCTGCCCACGGCGACGCAGACGGCCGCGGAGGGGCGCCCCACGGGCCCGCACGTCCCCGACGGGTCCGTGGCCCGGGTCATGGGTCCCCCCGTCGGCGAGTGGCCCGCGGCTGCCGCGCCCGGTCGGCTCGTCATGGCCCCGGCCACCGACGGCGACGGGAGCGCGGCTCCGGCCGACGACAGCTCCGGCTCGGATCTGGTCCTGCCGGTGGCGGCCGCGGGCACGGCCGTCGCCGTCGCCGCGTACTCCCTCGTACGGCGCAGGCGCCGCGCCCGGCTGCGCACGACCCCGACCGGCGTCTACGAACCTCCCACCACCCCCCTGTCCGATGTGCACAGCCGCGCCCGACGCCTGCTGGTCGAGACCGACGACAGCGTCCGCACCAGCACGGAGGAACTCGGCTTCGCGGCAGCCCGCCCGGGCCGAGCCCCCACCGCCCCACTCCGGGAGGAACCACCGGAACAGGACACGAAAGGGCGGGCCGTCGACGAGCAGGACCCGGGGGAACCGGACGCGGACGGGCAGGACGCGGACGGACAGGAGGTGGCGGCAATGCCGGACGCGAACGGGCAGGACGCGGCAAGGCCCGCCACGGACGCCCCGGCTGCGGAGAGTGCGAACGCGGACCAGCCGGCCCCCCAGGAGCCGGCTGCCGACGTGCCGGACCACGAGAGCCCGGAATCGGAGCAGCCGGAATCGGAGCAGCCGGAATCGGAGCAGCCGGACGAGGCGAAACCCTCGGCAGCCACCCCCGGCGGGTCCCACCAAGAGAACCCACCGGCGGTCGGCCCCAGCCGACCCCACACGCCGAAGCCGTTCACGCTCGATCCGGCTCAGCCCTTCGCGGAGACGCCCGCGGCGCGGGACGCGGTGCGGCCGTTCGTGGAGGCGTTGGCGGACGCGCGGGGTGAGCTGGTGGCCGCGTTCGGGGCGGGCCAGCGGCTGGACGAGGAGGGCGACTCGCTGACGCCCGAAGAGGAACGCGCGCTGCTGGAGGAGATCCTCACCCGGTGCACCACGGCACAGCGGCGACTCGACACGGCGACCCCCGCCTTCGATCAACTCCGTTCCCTGGAGCGGGACATCACCCCCGCCCTGGAGCACGCGGAGGCCCGCTTCCGTGAGCTGACCGGCCGTACCGCGACCGCGTCCACCACCCTCACCGCCCTCCGCGACACCTACGCCCCCGCCGCTTCCCTCCCCGTCACCGGCCACGTCGAGCAGGCCAAGGACCGCCTGGTCTTCGCCACCACGGAACTGAACCGGGCCCGTCAGTGCGCCTACCCCGGCGACCTGGACATCGCGGCCGTACACCTACGGGCCGCCGAGGGCGCGATCGACCAGGCGGACCTGTTCGTGACCGGAGTGGAGCGGCTCGCCGCGGAGCTGGCCCGCGCGACCGAGCTCGCGAAGCAGGGCGCCCCCTACACGGGCCCGTACGACGACCCCCTCGACGTCCTGCGCCGCCAGAGCCGCTGGCGGCTGCCGTCCCGCAGCGCCGTCGCGGCCGCGGCCGACTTCATCACCACCCACCGGGCGGCGGTGGGCGTACGGGCCAGGACCCGGCTGTCGGAGGCGGAACGGCACCTGGGACTGGACGACGGCGACGCCGAGAACTCCGACCACGCCCGGCGCGCGGACACCCTCGCCCGGGAGGCCCGCGACCTGGCCGAGCAGGACGTACGGGCATACGGCAACCCGTACGGCGGCCCGGTCGGTGACGGCCTCGCCGGAGCCCTCCTGGGCGGCATCATCCTCGGCGAGCCCCCCGACGGCACCGGCCGAGCGGACCTACGGGGCCCCGCCTGCTACGGCGGAACGGCCACCCGTGCCCGCAGGGCGAGGAGCGGCCGGTTCTGAACAGCCGGGTCACACCGCACCCCCGGCAGGGGCGCGGGGAACCGCGCGATCCGGCCCTAGAACAGGCTCAGCAACGCCTCCGCCGGATCCGTCAGCCGGTGTTCCCCGCCCGGCAACGGCAGTTCGAACCACACCGTCTTGCCGCGAGGCGTCCGGCGCGAGCCCCACGCGGCGGAGAGCAGCCCGACCAACTGCAACCCCCGTCCGCCCTCGTCCGTGTCCCGCGCACGACGCCGACGCGGCTGCACGAGCCCGGCGTCCCACACCTCGCACACCAGCGTCCGGTCCAGCAGCAGCCGCAGCCGTATCTCGCCCTCGCCGTACCGCAGCGCATTGGTGACCAGCTCGCTGACCAGCAGTTCCGCCGTGTCGACGAGCGGTTCCAGATCCCACGCGAGCAGCCGGCCGCGCGCGTACTCACGGGCGCGCCCCACGCTGCGCGGCTCACGCGGCAGGGTCCAGTCGCCGACGGAGTCCTCCGGCAGCCCCTGCACACGGGCCATCAGCAGCGCGATGTCGTCCTCGCCGTGGTGGGTGTCGAGGGTGTTGAGGACGTGGTCGCACACGTCCTCCAGGGACCGGGGCGTGTCCGCGCGGAGCGTGGTCGGCGGCTGACCGGGGTCGGTGAGCGCGCCGACGAACGCCTGGAGCCCCTCGTCGAGGGGGTGGTCGCGGGATTCGACCAGTCCATCCGTGTAGAGCGCCAACAGTGCCCCTTCGGGCAGTTCGACCTCCACCTCCTCGAACGGTTCGCCGCCGACACCGAGCGGCATGCCGGGCGGCACGTCGAGCATCAGCGCGCTCTCGCCCGGCTCGACCAGCACGGGCGGCAGATGGCCGGCGTTGGCGAAGGTGCAGCGACGGGTCACCGAGTCGTAGACGGCGTAGACGCACGTCGCGAGGTAGACCTCGGAGAGGTCCTTGTCGTGGGGCCGGCTGGCGGCGGTGCGGGAGGCCGACTGGACGCCGCCGGGGGTGCCGAGGCCCCGGGCGATCTCGTCGAGCGCCGAGAGGACTTCGGCGGGCTCCAGGTCCAGCAGAGCCAACGTGCGTACGGCCGTACGAAGTTCACCCATGGCCACCGCTGCCCGCAGTCCGCGGCCCATCACGTCGCCGACGACGAGCGCCGTGCGGTGACCGGGGAGTTCGATGACGTCGAACCAGTCGCCGCCGACCTCGGTGGCCGCGTTGCCCGGCAGATAGCGGCAGGCGATGTCCAGCCCGGAGGCCTCGGGGTCGCCGGGCGGCAGCAGGGAGCGCTGCAGGATGAGGGCGCGTTCGTGTTCGCGGCGGTAGAGGCGCGCGTTGTCGATGCAGACGGCGGCGCGCGCGGCCAGTTCGACGGCGAGGCCCCGGTCGCGATCCCCGAACGGCTCGCTGCCCTTGGTCCGCGAGAACTGCACGAGTCCGACGACGGTGTCGTGCGCGACCATCGGCACGGCGAGCGTCGACTGGATCAGGTTGCCCTCCTCGGGCACCTGTTGGGGGCGGGCGGTGCGCAGGGCGTCCGCGCAGGGCGAGTTGAACGGATAGTGGTGGACGGCACCGACCCTGACAGGGGCGGGTCCGCCGACGAAGGGCGCGTCGGAGACGGCGCTGGAGAAGGCGACCCGGCGCAACTCGGCGCTGCCGTCGGCGAGTCCGGGCGGAGTCTCGTCGCCCACCAGCAGGCCCTGGTAGAGGTCGACGGTGGCCAGGTCGCAGAAGCCGGGGACGACGACGTCGAGGAGTTCGCGGGCGGTGGTCTCCAGATCGAGGGAGTTGCCGATGCGCGTCCCGGCCTCGTTGAGGAGGGCCAGATTCCGCCGGGCGGCGGCCGCTTCACGGGCGGCGGAGCGGCGGGCCGTGATGTCGGTGGCGAGCCAGGCGATGCCGATGGGGCGGCCGGTGCCGCTGTGCACGCGGAAGAGGTTGATGGACCAGTGGCGGCGCTCCTCGGAGCCGGGCACGAAGCCCGTGATGTGCATGTCCGTGATCGAGTCGCCGGTCTCCATGACCCGCCGCAGGGTCGCCTCGACCCGCTCGGCCTCCGGGGACTGCAGATAGTCGTGGACGCCCCGGCCCCGGTGGTCGTCGACCTCGCCACCGTAGATGGAGGCGAAACGCCGGTTGGCGCGCCTGACCCGGAGATCGGTGTCTATCAGAAGGAACCCGAACGGAGATTGGCCGAATATGGCCTGCGAAGCGGCAAGGTCGGTCTCTATGCGGCGCAGGGTCCGGACGTCCACGACGATGCACACGGCGGCCCGTTCACCGCCTTCCGCGGTGGTGGGCATCACATAGACCTCGGCGAGCCCCTCCTCCCCGCCGGGGCCCGGCATCCGAAAGGGGACCACCCCGGTCCACTCCCGGCCGTCGAGGACCTCGGCCATCTTCCGCTGGCCCTCCGCACGCCGATCGGGGTCGACGAACACCTCGATGGGGTCCATCCCCACGGCCCGTTCCGCCGAGATACCGAACAACTGCTCGGCTCGCAGGCTCCACTGGTCGACGAGTCCGTCGGGACCGATCGAGAACGAGGCGACCTTGATGTAGTCGTACATGGACCCGGGCGGGCTGGTCTGCCACATCGGGTCACCGACCGCGTGACCACCCATGAAGCCCGGAGCGTCGGTGGATCCGACCGTCCCGGCGGCGGAACCGACCACCCTCTGGGCGGATTCGGTCGCCCCGTCGGTCGATCCGGCCGCCCCGCCGGCGGACGCGGCCGCCGTACTGTCGCGTGCGGCACCGCTGTCGCGAGTGGCTCCGCCCAGGCCGGAATCGTCTGCGGCCTCGGGCCTCGCACGGTCCGACGGGTTCCCTGACCCCGTGGCCTTCGTGGCCTTCGCTGGTATCTCGCTCACGCGAACCGTCCCCTCCAGCTCACCGCGTCCGGCTTCGGTCACCAGGGGCGGCTGCCCGCAGTATCCAGCACTACGGCGCCGCGCAACACGGTGTTCACGATCACAGCACGGTCCCGATCGTTTTTGGACCGGCTGCGACATACTCCCAAGTCTTCTAACCAGGCGTTGCCCCCTCGAATCAAAGACTCCAGCCAGCCCTACTGGCTTGAACCAGTCGGTCGCACACGCGCCCCCGGGAGCCGCCCCCTCCCCCGGCCGTACGCCGTGAACCCCCTCCGTGCACCCGCGCCGTCGCCCTGTACGTCGACGGGGTCGCTCAGCCGGGAACCGCCAGCTCGAACCAGACGGTCTTGCCCGCCTCTCCCGGGCGGGTACCCCAGGCACGCGAGGAACAGGCCACCAACTGCAGCCCCCGGCCGCTCTCGTCGTCGATATCGGCCGCGCGTTCGCGTGGTGGATCGGGCAACGGGTCGGAGACCTCGACCAGAAGCGTCCCGGAGGGGTCGGTGGGACGCACGAGCCGCACTCCGATGGGTCCCGTCGCGTGCCGCAGCGCGTTGGTCACCAGTTCGCTCACCAACAGGGCGGTGATGTCCGCGAGCACTTCCAGTCCCCACTCGCGCAGCCGCGCCCGCACCACCGCACGGGCGTCCCGCACCGCCCCCGGCTGCGCGGGAAAGGTCCACTCGGCGCAGTCGTCTCCGCTGTCGATCACGCCGATCACTTCCCAGTCCAGAAGCAGACCCTGTCCGGTTTCATGGGGTTAATGGGCACATACCCGATATCCAGCCCGAAGTACCGCGCACGAGGGCGCACTGTGGCACGAACGGCGTAGGGGCGACAACCCCCAACTGTCGCCCCAGCCCTACAGGGGCGCGGGGAACTGCGCGAAGGGGGTCCGGGGCAGAGCCCCGAGTCTTTGACGCCGCCGAAGCCGGGGCGGATGGGGCGGGATCAGGCTCCCCCGTCCCCCCAAGCCAGCCGAGCCGCCTCCATCACCGCCGGGACATCCTGGTCCAGCCAGTCGACGTCCCACACCTCGTCCGCGGTCAGCCAACGCAGCTCGTCATGGTCCTCCAGCGCTCGTGGCTCACCCGACAGCAGATGCGCGATCCACACCCGCAGCACATAGCCCGGCCGTACCACCCACTCACCGGGCACCCGCTCCGCGGACTTCGCCTCGACACCCAACTCCTCGCGCAGCTCACGCACGAGCGCCTGCTCGGGAGACTCGTCGGGCTCCACCTTGCCGCCCGGCAGCTCCCACCGTCCGGCCAGCTCAGGCGGTGCGCTGCGGCGCGCGGCGAGCAGTCGGCCGCCGCTCAGCAGAGCGGCGCCCACCACCACGATCGGTTCGGTCATGCGCGGGAGCCTACGGGAGCGGACACGGACGCCGGGCAGGGTGCGTCACTTGCTCCCATTCATCCCGCTCTGGCTGTTCTGCCCGATGCGCTCGACCCAGTAGAGCTGCTTGTGACCGCGGTCGTCGAGACTGTCCGCGATCTTCTGCGCTTCGGCGCGCGTCGCGTACCTGCCCACCCGGTAGCGATTGCCGTTGTCGTCCTGCCGTATGACGAGCCAGGGAAGAGTGATCGTGCCGTCGTTCATCGACCCCCACCGCTCCTTCCCGCCCCGGCCCCTCCAGGCCCCGCCCCCGGATGTCGCCGCGCCCCGCCACCTAAGGAAACCGCAATCCGCATATGCCCGAGCGTACGCCTAACCTTCACACAGCGAATCCGACTTCTCACAAAGAGGTACGCAACCAGCCAGGACGAGGCGGGCGCACCCCGTCGAACGCGCCGCCGATCACCACCCGCGCGCCCCCCAACGCTCCGACGAGCAGCGGTCCCGCGCCCTTCGCGCGAAACGGGCACCTACCGGGCGCCATGACGACCCGCCGCCAAGAACGACCGAATTCGAACTACGTTCGGACGATTCCCCCAAGGCTGGGGCGGTTTCAACTTCCCTCCGGCAAGGGCCACTTGCCCCATGCCCGCGCCACCGTCCGTTACACACGGATTCCGCCGGATTCCCGAACGGGCCGCCTTCCGGCCTCACTTCACCGGCAGGTGGTACGCCACCTGGTACCGGTCCGCCGGCACCACCACGTCCGCCGTCTCCACCGGGCGTCCGGAGGCGAAGTAGGTACGGTGGACGACCAGGACGACATGCCCGGGGACACCGCCGAGGGCGAGCAGTTCGTCGGCCAGGCCGGGGCGGGCACCGACCTCCTCGGTGACGTTGTCCACGACCACGTCGATGGCGGCCATGCGCTCGACGACGCCCATACCGCCGAGGGGCCCCTCCTCCGGAAGCATCACGGGGGTGCGGCCGGTGAGGGCGAGGGGCTCCCAGGAGGTGGAGAGCATCATCGTCTCGCCCGCGTCCCGGAAGGTGTACCTGGTGCACATCACGCGGTCGCCGGGCTGGATCGCGAGCCGCTCGGCGACCGTGGGTCCTGCCTCGACCTGCTCGCTGCGCGACTCCCAGGTGCCGCGCGCCCCGTCGTCGGCCTGCTCCTGCCGGAAGGGGGTGGCGCCCCCGGCAGGCCGGAACCCGGAGCGGGCGACCCGGCGCGGCACCGGCCGCTCTCGCACATACGTGCCCGACCCTGAGCGACCTTCCACCAGCCCCTCGGCCATGAGGACCTTGCGGGCCTCCAGCGCGACCGTGTCCGAGACGCCGTACTCCTCGCGGATACGGGCCTGGGAGGGGAGGCGGGTGTGGGGCGGCAGCGATCCGTTCACGATCTTCCTGCGGAGATCACCCGCGACACGCAAGTACGCCGGCTGCTCACCGAAAGTCACTAGCCGCTCCCATCTGGATGTACAGACAGCAACAGCCTGGCAACCGTGGGTTCAGCCATGCAAGCAAAGGCCAGAGAATCACTCGATGTGATGACATGCACCCGGGGAGGGCTTTACGCAGGCACTTTCTCCCCACTATGGATGCGATCACACCTCCGCGCCGGGCCCGTCCTCGCCGTCGCCCCCGCCGGTGCCCTCGTCGTCGTACGTCGGCGGTTCGATGGCCAGCCCCAGAGCCTCGCGCGCGGTGATGGCCTTGGATCCGTCGGTCAGCCGGTGCGCCGCGTCCCAGTGGTCGGTGAAATCGTCGGCGTCGTCCGCCTCGTGCGCCGCCTCCCACTCCTCGCGCGCCTCGTCCAGGGCCTCGGCGTAGTCGGTGACGTCCCGCTCGGCGGTGGGTTCCCAGTCGTGCACGCGCAAGGCGGCCGCCTGCCGCTCCAAGGCGTCGACCACCTGCGCCGCCCACTCCTTGTGCCCGGCCAGGTCGTCCTCGACGTACTCCGTCCCAGGCATTTCGTCGAAGGCGCCGTTCAGGATCGCGTCGGCCTCCAGGAAGGCGAGTTGGTCGTCGTCGAGGGTCGTCCGGTCCTGCCGCAGCGAGCCCGTCAGGTGGGCCTTCGGGTCGACGTTGCCGAACATGCAGGTGATCTCGCGGTCGCCGTACCGCCAGCTCTCCCGCGTGGGCGTGAAGTAGTAGACGTCGACGTCGGCCGGGAGCGCCCAGGTGTCCATCGCGTACGCCTCCGAGTACGGGTGGCACCGGTCGTCGGCGACCTCGGTGACGGCGTCGTCGCCCGGGAAGTCACCGCCGCCGTCCGGCATCGCGAAGGAAGCGAACACCTCGGCGTCGTGCGCACCGTCGCACGGCACGATGTCGACGTCGTACGCGTACCCCTCCAGGGAGCCGCTGCGCGAGTCGAAGCACTCGCCCTTCGCCACGGAGAATGTGCCACCCGCGCCGCTCGCCGCGGAACGGAAGCCCTCATACGCGTCGCGCGCGCCGCCCGTGGTGAAGGCGAGGGTCATCAGCAGCGCGCCCACCGTCGACAGAACGATTCCGGCCACCGCCATGCCCTTGCCGCGTTCCCCCCTCTTCCTGATCTGCGCCAGCGCGACGACGCCCAGGACCACCCCGATCCCCGGCAGGAAGCAGAGCACCCCGAGCACGAGCGCGGCGATCGCGAGCCCGTTGACGGGTGGGGTGGGCGCCCACGCCGGATACGGCTGCCCCCAGGCCCGACCCCAGGGCTCGGCGGCCGCCCCATGCGGATACGGCTGCCCGGCCCCCGGCTGTGGCTGCCCCGGCGGCGGGAACGGGCCACCTCCGTGAGGCGGCTGGGGCCCGAAGGGCGGGGGTGTGGCCACGGGTGCGGGTACTCCTTGCGGCGAGCAGAGGGGAACTGACGTACGACTGGGCGCATGGTAAGCGGGCGCCGGGCGCGCTGAACACGCCGGGGCGGCCCCGGTCGCCGCCGAGTACGCGGGGCTCGCGGCGTACGCGGGGCTCGCGGCGTACGCGGGGCTCGCGGCCGCCATCCCCTCCCCCTCCGCCGCGACCACAGCCGTCTCTGCCGCACCTGCCGACCCGCCTCCCCCGAACTAACCTGCGTGCATGACCCCTCTGCCGGATCGCTTCTGCCCGACGGACGGAACGCGCGTCCCCGCCGCCTCCCTCGCCTGGTGCTGCCCGGCCTGCCGAGGCCCCCTGGACCTGGACTTCGCGCCCACGCCGGCATCGCTCAAGTCCCTCTCCGGCCGGGTGAACTCGCTCTGGCGCTACGCGGAATGCCTCCCCCTGGCGTCGCCCACGGTCTCGCTGGGCGAGGGCCGGACCCCGCTCGTAGAACTGCGGGAGGGCATCCGGGCCAAGCTCGACTTCCTGATGCCGACGCTGTCCTTCAAGGACCGGGGCGCGGTGCTCCTCGCCGAGCTGGCCCTTCGGCTGGGGCCCCGGCAGGTGATCGCCGACAGCAGCGGCAACGCCGGCACGGCGGTCGCCGCGTACTGCGCACGGGCCGCGCTGCCCTGCACGGTGTACGTCCCGGCCGGCACGTCGGACAAGAAGCTGGAGCAGATCGGAGCGCACGGCGCGCAGCTCCACCTCGTCGACGGCGATCGCGAGGCCACGGCCCGGGTCGCCCGCGCGGCGGCGGACGAGGACGGCGTCTTCTATGCCTCGCACGTCTACAACCCGTACTTCCTGCACGGCACCAAGACGTACGTCCACGAACTGTGGGAGGACCTCGGCGGGCGCCTTCCCGAGGTGATCGTCGTGCCGGTGGGCAACGGCACACTGCTGCTGGGCGCGTCCCTGGCCGTCGCCGAACTGCACGCGGCGGGCCTCATCGACCGCCGGCCCGCCCTCTACGCCGTCCAGTCCGCCGCCGTGGCGCCGCTCGCCCACGCCTGGACCGAGGGCGCGGACGACCTCGTCGGGACCACCCCCGTGGCACCCACCTTCGCCGAGGGCATCGCCATCCCGCGCCCGCCCCGGGCCCGTCAGGTCCTCCGCGCCGTACGCGACTCGGGCGGCGCCTTCCTCACCGTGACGGAGGACCAGATCCGCCACGCCCAACGCGACCTGGCCTCCCGCGGCCTGTACGTCGAGTCCACGGGCGTGGCCTGCTGGGCGGCGGTACGGGAGGGAGCGCTCGGGTCGCGCACGGCGGTGGTGCCGCTGTGCGGCGCGGGCGTGAAGACGGGGCTGGCGGGGAGCTGACCGACGAGGACGAGGGCCCTCGGGGGCACGGGCGGGCCGGGCTCAGTACGCCGCGTACAGCATCAGCGCGAGGAAACCCGCCCCGACCGCCGTCACCAGCATGCTGCTGCGTTTGTGCCCGACCCACAACAGGAGCGCTCCGGCGGCGACCGCCAGCACCCGGAACTCTCCGTTGAACACGACAAGCACGCCGAGTATCGCCAACGCCACCCACATGTGGTCCCCCTCCCGGCCCGACACACCTACCTGCCGAAAACCCTGCCCACCCCAAGAGATCGACACCCCGGAACCCCACCTTCCTGCAGGCCCCGCACGGGAGTGTCCTTCTCCGGCCAGAACTGCTACAACCGATCACCGTCGACAAAGGGCACGAATTTCCTGGCACCGGGCGTCGGACTGCGTATCAGAGCTGCTTTTGGGCATTAGGCTCTCTCAAGTCGCCCGGTGCTCCGGCGTGGCACCGGACAACAGGCACGCCCGCCGAAGTCGGCGCGTGCGGGGTAGAAAGGCACTGCAGGTGCTGAGAGAGACGAGCGGCTCCGAGTACGTCTCGGACCTGGTGGACATCACCGACCTGCCCATGGACGCGTTGGACGACCTGCCGGACACGGTCCTCGCGTCGGTGCTCCACGACGTGCGCTTCCCCTCGGGCGAGAGCTTCGCCGCGTTCTCGTCGGCCCTTCTCTGACGCACCGGCAGCCCGTCTCGCCTCCTTTCGGCCAACTACGATCCGTCCCTCCGCGGTGAGTTGAGCCTCCGCCCCGCTGGGTATCACGTTGCTACGCACGTGTCCCGGCTCTCAGGCGCGGTGAAACGCCTGCGGCCGGATACGGCGGCCGGGGGGTGCTTTGGAGAGAGAGCCGTACTTCTTCCTCAGCTATGCGCGCCGGGACGATCGTGGCAGCGCCTTCGTGGGCCGTTTCTACGACGACCTGGTCGCGGAGCTGAGCCGTCTGGGCGCGGACTGCAGCGGACAACAGCCGTTCCTCGACATCGAGCGGATCGGCCTGGGCATGGACTGGGAGAGCACGCTCGGCAGCGAGATCGGGCACTGCCGGGCCGTGGTGGCCCTGTGCTCGCCCGGTTACGTCAACAGCCTCTACTGCGGCAAGGAATGGGCCGCGTTCGAGTCCCGGCTGCTGAGGTATCGCGAGCAGACCGACATAGAGGTTCCGGCGCTCATACCGGTCCTGTGGACCCCCCTGCACCATGCGATGCCGCCGGAGATCAGCAAGTACCAGTACTTCGAACCGGCGATGGGCCAGGAGTACCTGGAGCAGGGTCTGATGGGGTTGCTGCGTTCGGCCCCCGGGGGCCGCGCCTACCGCGCCGTGCTGGAACTCGTCGCGAAGCGGGTGCACCACGTGGCCGATCACTTCCGGCTGCCCCGCGCGCCGGGCCTCGACCTCGGGGCCGTGCGCAGCCCCTTCGAAGGACGGGAACCCGCGGGGCCGGGGAGACACAGTACGGGTCACGTCCGGATGTTCATCGCGGCGGGCGTCACCGACCCCCTGCCCGCGGGCCGGCAGCGGCGCGAGTACTACGGGCCCTCACCGCTCGACTGGACGCCGTACCACCCTCCGATCCATCCCACCGTGGCCCTACGGGCTCAGCGCGTCATCATCGACGAGGGGTGCACGACCAGTCTGGAAGTCGTCGACCGGGGCCTCGGCGAGAAGCTCGACGAGGCCATGTACAACAACCAGACGTCCGTGCTGCTCGTCGACGCGTGGGCGGCCCGGGAAAGCCAGTACCGCGCTCCGCTGTCCGACTACGACCGGCAGAACCACCCCGTCACCGGCGTCCTCGTACCGTGTCACGAGACGGACGAGGAATCCGGTGACGAGACGCTGTGGACCGACCTTCAACAGGTCTTCAGACGGAACTGGATGCGGCGCAACGACCCCTACGATCCGCTGTTCCAGGTCCAGGTCGAAAGACATCGGTTCGAGGACCGGCTGGCCCGCATGGTGGTGGTCGCCCAGAACCGTCTCATGGAGAAGGCCGCTCCGCGGCGGCTGCCCGCCGCACCGTCGGTACCGCCCATGCCTGGACTCAGTGTCCCGTACACACCACCGCCCAGCACCGACGATCCGACCGAGCAGCCGGGTCGTACCCCCCTGCAGAAGGATCAGGACGATGAGCTCTGAGGCCGAGGCTCGGGACGCCGGCAGGATAGTCACCTTCTACTCCTACAAAGGTGGCACAGGCCGCACGATGGCCCTGGTCAACGTCGGTTGGATCATGGCCAGCAACGGCAAGCGGGTGCTGCTGGTCGACTGGGACCTCGAAGCTCCCGGCCTGCACCGCTATCTGCGCCCTTTCCTCCTCGACCCGAAGCTGCGGGACACCGACGGCCTGATCAACATGGTGAACGCCTTCGTCGGACAGGTGATACGCCCCGGGGAGCCGCCTGATTCCGGCGCCGAGACCACGGTGATGAGCGACGACGAACTGCGGTCCCACGCACGGCTCGGCGCTCGCACCACCGGCCTGGACCTTCGGTTCCCCGCGGGTGGCCGGCTCGACTTCCTGCCCGCGGGGCGCATGTCCCCCTCGTACTCCGCGGACGTCACCAGCTTCAACTGGCGCGCGTTCTACGAACGCCTCGGCGGCGGTGCCTTCCTCCAGGCACTGCGGGAGGAGATGAAGGCCTCGTACGACTACGTCCTCATCGACAGCCGCACGGGTGTCAGTGACATCTCGGGGATCTGCACCACCGTGATGCCGGACGTCCTCGTCGACGGGTTCGTGCTGAACCACCAGAGCATCGAGGGCGGCCTGGACGTCGCGCAGTCGGTGGCCTCGGAGGCGCGCCACCCCGTACGCATCCTCCCGGTCCCCATGCGGGTCGAGGACGGCGAACAGGAACTGCTCGAATGGGGCCGGGACCTGGCTCGTGCCGAGTTCGGACCGTTCCTCGCCTGGCTGGCCGAGCCGGAGCACGAACAGTACTGGGGAGAGGTCGAGATCCCCTACAAGAAGTACTACGCCTACGCCGAGATCCCGACCACGGTCCGGGACCGGCCCTCCCAGCCGGGCAACCTGCTCGCGGCTTTCGAGCGGCTCACCGCGTGGGTCACCGACGGCCGGGTGCGATCCCTCGTCCCCCATCCGGAGGAGGAGCGGCAGCGGATGCGTGCCGCCTACCTCGACCCCAGGACGTCGTGGCCGCGCATCCACGTCAGCTACGCCTCGGCCGACCGCATGTGGGCGGAGTGGATCGCGGCCCGGCTGGAGGGCATCGGATACCAGGTCTCTCTGCACAGCGCCGCCGAGCCGGGCGCCGGGGCACTGCCCGAGGTCACCCCCGTCCTGAAGGGACGCGGACGGCTGCTCGCACTGCTCTCCCCCGAGTACATGGTGCAGCGGCGCGCCCAGGACGTCTGGAAGCAGTTGCGAGGTCATCAGAGCGCCGACGGAGCACTGCTGGCGGTGCGCGTCCAGGAGGGCGAAACCACTGCTCGGGATCCCTTCGGGGGGCGGTACGCCGCCGACCTCACCCACTGCACCCCCGAGGAGGCCGAGGCCCAGTTGCTGTCGGTCGTCGGCCCGGTCCGCCGCGCCCGTATCCCGGGCAGCGTCGCACCGGCTCCCGGCTCGCCCGCCCCGCCGTTCCCCGGCACGTCCCCCGCGGTGCAGCGCGTCCCCTCCAGGAACGTCTCCTTCACCGGCCGGGGTTTCCTGCTGGAGCGGCTGCGCAACGGCTTCACCTCCGGCAGCACCACCCAGGTCCTCTACGGACTCGGAGGCGTAGGAAAGACGCAAATCGCCCAAGAATACGCACACCGATTCAAAGCGGCCTATGACGTGGTCTGGTGGGTAACCGCCGCGCAACCCGGTCTGATCCGCCCGGCCCTGGCCGATCTCGCGCCGCGTCTCGGCCTGGAGGTCGGCGAGGACATGGTGAGCACCGCGGAGTCGGTGCTGAGGGCGCTGCGCCGGGGGGAACCCTTCGACCGCTGGCTCCTGGTCTACGACAACGCCGGACGCCCCGAACAGCTCGCGGAGTTCATCCCGACCGGGCCGCCCGGCGGACACGTCCTGCTCAGTTCCCGTGACCGGACCTGGGTGAACGACGCGGGGCTGGTCGAGGTCGAGGTGTTCCAGCGCCAGGAGAGCACCGACCTGCTGCACCGCCTCAACACCGGGCTCACGGCCTCCGACGCCGACGAGGTGGCCAGGGAGCTGGGCGACCTGCCGCTCGCGGTCGCCCAGGCCGCGGTGTGGCTGAGCGAGAGCAGCATGCCGGTGGCCACCTATCTGGAGCTGCTCAGGGGCCGCCTCACCGAAGTGCTGCAGACGACCCGGCTGCCGCAGCGGGACTACCCGCGCTCCGCCGCGGCGACCTGGAACCTGGCGGTGGACGAATTGCGCCGGGTGAACCAGGCGGCGGCCGAGATGCTGGAGATCTGCTCCTTCTTCGGACCCGATCCCATTCCGTTGCGACTCCTCTACAGCAAGGCCGTCACCAAGGCGTTGACCCTGCCGCCGGGTGAGCCGCGCGACGAGATGGCGGTGGCCCAACTCGTCCGGGCGATCAACCGGTTCGGCCTGGCCAAGAGCGACCAGAGCAGCGCGACCCTCACAGTGCACCGACTGGTGCAGGCCGTCATCCGCGACCAGGTCGACGAGACACGCACACCACAGGCCCGCGGTGTGGTGCACGCCGCGCTGGTGGACGCCGACCCGGGCGACCCCGACGTACCGGGAGACTGGGACCGCTATGCGGAACTCCTTCCCCATCTGCGGCCCAGCCTGGCAGCCGAGAGCCCGGACCCCGAAGTGCGCAAGTGGGTCACCGATTCCGTGCGATACCTGTGGAAACGCGGCCTGCACACGGATGGCCAGGAGCTCGCGGAACGCACGCTGGCCCGCTGGAAGGCGTGCGGGATCGGGCACCCCGACGACCCACAGACCCTGATGCTGCGCATCCAGCTCGGCAACGTGCTCCGCTCCAGGGGGCGGCTGGAGACGGCGTACGAGATCGACCACGACACCTTCGAGCGGTTCCACCGCACCAAGGGCCCGGACTACGCGCACACGCTCGCTGCCGCCGGGAACGTCGCCGCCGACCTGCGTGCCCTGGGCCGCTACCTCGAGGCCCGGGAGCTCGACCGTCAGACCCTCGACGGAGCCCTGCGGACACTGGGTGACGACCACCCGCGCACGCTGATGTACACCAACAACCTCGGTATGTCGGAGTACCTCGCGGGCGATCGCCGGGCGGCCCTGGATCTCCACGAACTCGCCTACCGGCAGCAGAGCGAGGCTCGCGGCCGGGACAACTTCTACTCCCTGCTGTTCGCCAGCAACTACGCCCGGGATCTGCGGGAGACGGGGAGCCTGAGGGAAGCCCTGGACCTGCTGCGCGCCACCGTCCAGTGGTACGAACAGACCCTCGGGGACAGCCATATGGAGACGCTGAGGACGCGCCGCAACCTCGCCGTGGCGCTGCGTCGGGCGGGTGACTACGAACAGGCGAGAAAGATCGACGAGGACATCCACTCCCGGTACGTCGAGGCGCACGGCACGGAGCACACGGACACGCTCGCCGCGGCCTGCGGTCTCGCCTGCGACCTGGCGGCGCTCGGGGAGCCACAGCGGGCACGACAGCTGGCCGAGCGGGCGATGGACCGCTACAGCGCCTACCTGGGCGCGGAACACCCCGTCACGCTGGCCTGCGCCACCAACCTCTCGGTGTACCGGCGACTGACGGGCAGTACGGAATCCGCCTGCGAGCTGTCCCACAGGGCTCTGCACCAGATGTCACGGATCGTCGGGGAGAGTCACCCGTACAGCCTCAGCTGCATGATCAATCACGCGAACGACCTCTTCCTGGCGGGCGACCTGGAGCAGGCGGTCGAGTGGGACCGGCGTGCGCGGCGGTACTTCCTCGACATCCTGGGGCCCGACCACTACGACGCCATCAGCATCACCTCCAACCTGGGCCTGAGCCTGCGGGCGTTCGGCCGCACCGAGGAGGCGGGGCAGTTGGCGGAGGAGGCCGCGCTGAGGGCCCGGGAGAAGCTGGGCGAGGCACACCCCACGACCCGGGCGATTCTGTCCGGGAAACGACTCGACTCGGACATCGAACCGCCGACCACCTGATCAGAGGACGTCATCCGCCCCGCGAGCCACACGGCGTCCCCGGGGTACCTATGATGGCCTCTTTCCTCCGCCGCCGCAGCAGAGCGATCGATGCCGATGTCCGCCACCAACGCCCCACCCGCCGCGCCCTCCGTGCACTCCGCACCGGACAGCGGGACGGAGGCCGTGCCCTTCCGACAGTTCCTGCTGAAGGTGCACAGCCGGTGCAACCTGGCCTGCACCTACTGCTACATGTACGAGGCGGCCGACCAGAGTTGGCGGCAACGGCCGAGGAGCATGGCTCCGGCGACGGTACGGCGGGCGTCGCGGCTGATGGCCGAACACGCCACGGAGCACGCGCTGTCCGAGGTGCATGTGGTGCTGCACGGCGGCGAGCCCCTGTTGGTCGGAGCGCAGTACCTGGAAGATCTCCTCGGGACGGTCACGGATGCCCTGGCCGGGATCGCCACCCCGCGCTTCTCCCTGCAGACCAACGGCATCCGGCTCGTCGAGGACCCGCGCCTGCTCCCCGTACTCGACCGTCACGGGGTCCGGATCGGGGTGAGCCTGGACGGCACCCCCGCAGCACACGACCGGCATCGGCGGCGGGCCGACGGAAGAGGCAGTTACGCCGCCACCGCACGCGCGCTCGAACTGCTGAGGGACCCGGCCCACCGGCACCTGTTCGCCGGCCTGTTGTGCGTGATCGATCCCACCACCGACCCGCTGGAGACGTACGACGCGCTCCTGCGGTTCGCTCCGCCCCGGCTGGACCTGTTACTCCCCCATGGGACCTGGCAGGCTCCGCCGCCCGGCCTCGACGCGCGGATCTCCCCGCCCTCGGCCGCGCCCGCGCCGGGCGCGGCCGCGTGCTCCACCCCGTACGCCGACTGGCTGTGCACGGTCTTCGACCGCTGGTACGGCGCCCCGCGCAGGGAAACCGGCATCCGGCTGTTCGAGGAGATCATGGTGCTGCTGCTCGGCGGCACCGCCCGCAGCGAGGTGGTCGGCCTCACACCCGTCGACCTCGTCGTCGTCGAGACCGACGGGGCGATCGAGCAGGCCGACTCGCTCAAGGTCAGCTATCCCGGGGCCCCCGAGACCGGGTTACACGTGTTGCGCGACACCTTCGCCGACGCCGCCGCGCATCCATCCTTCCGTGCCCGGCAGCGAGGGCTGGGCGGGCTCGGCCCGGTCTGCCGCTCCTGCACCCGCTCCCGCGTGTGCGGCGGCGGCCTGTACGCCCACAGATACGCTCCCGGAGCCACTCCGGTCTTCTCGGCGCCCTCCGTGTACTGCGACGACCTGTCGGTACTGGTCGACCACATCGGCGCCCGGCTGCGCCAGGACGTCGCCGCGCTGGCCGTGCCCCGACGGAAGGCGTCCCGATGAGAGCGCACACCGTGCCCGCCCCCGTCTTCACGGCTCTGGCCCGCGCCCGCGGTGGTGCGCCCGCCGTGGATCTGCTGCGGAGCGGGCAACTGAGCAAGCGCATGCTGATGGTGCGAGCGTTGCGCCAGGCGGCGCACGGGCATCCGGACGAAGGCGCCACGGTGGCGGTGTACCGCGGCCTGGTCGAACTGAACCGGCGGGACCGCGCGGCTTGGCGCGAGGTCATGCTGCATCCGTATCTGGACGAGGGTCTGAACCGCGCTCTCATCGCGCTGGATCGCGGGGGGCCTGCGGACCTGCGGTGGCTGGAACAGCTGATGGTGGACCCGGGCCGACGGGCATGGCAGCACGTCGAAGCCGTCTGTGACGGCGCGGCACTCGAACTGCGGCTCGCCGACCGTGGCCCCTTCCGTGAGGCGCACGGGCACGAACTCGCCGAGCCCCTCACCCCCGGGCAGGTTCGGGAGTGGACACGAGCGCTGGATGCGGCCTGGACGGTGCTCGCGCGGCGGCACCCCTGGCACGCCCAGACCATCGCCGCGGGCCTGACCACAGTGGTGCCGCTGCTTCCCCACCCCGACGGCACCGAGGTGAGCTCGGCAGCCCGTCGCGCCTTCGGGGCCGTCGCCGCTTCCCTCCCCGAGGACCCGGTGCTTCTCGCGCTGACCCTTGTGCACGAGTTTCTGCATGTCCAACTCGGCGCACTGCTCGACCTGTTGCCGCTGCACGGTCCGCCGACGGAGGCCCGCTACCACGCACCGTGGCGGCCCGATCCGCGGCCCGCCGGAGCGCTGCTCCAGGGAACGTACGCGCATCTGGGTGTGACGGACTTCTGGCGCACCGAACTCGCCTCCGGGGCGGGAGGCGAGCGCGCCGGGCGCGAGTACGACACCTGGCGCGAGCACACCGAGGCGGCCGCCCGCACGCTGCTCGCGAGCGGCGAACTCCTGCCCGCGGGCGAGCGGTTCGTGACGGAGCTGCGCGAGGCCGTGCGCCGTCCCGCGCGGGCGGAGGCGTCGCACGGCAGCGGCGGACCTCACTCATGACCGCCACGGACCGGGGCTCCAGGCCGGGGTCACCTTCCTCGTACACCCCGCCCCGAGTACCGCCTGGCCCGCCTCCAGCGGCGCGGAGACCATGCTGAGCGCGCTCTCGGCTCTACCGGCTGTTCGATCTCGCCCGTCGCGTTCGTCGCCGGACGGCTGGCGGACCGGGCCGCCGGGCAGTGACCGTTCGGGCGGGGCAGGGGCACTGACGGTGCCCCTGCCCCGCCCGGTCACGAACCGCGCGCCGGATCAGCGGCGGAGTGGCAGGCCAGCCGCTACACGTTGAAGCGGAATTCGACCACGTCCCCGTCCTGCATGACGTAGTCCTTGCCCTCCATGCGGGCCTTGCCCTTGGCGCGGGCCTCGGCCACCGAGCCCGTTTCGACCAGGTCGGCGAAGGAGATGACCTCCGCCTTGATGAAGCCCTTCTGGAAGTCGGTGTGGATCACGCCGGCCGCCTCGGGGGCCGTCGCGCCCTTCTTGATCGTCCAGGCGCGGGATTCCTTGGGGCCGGCCGTGAGGTAGGTCTGCAGGCCCAGGGTGTCGAAACCGACCCGGGCGAGGGTGGCGAGGCCCGGCTCCTCCGCGCCGACCGACTCCAGGAGCTCCATCGCGTCCGCCTCGTCCAGCTCGGCGAGGTCCGCCTCCAGCTTGGCGTTGAGGAAGATCGCCTCGGCCGGGGCCACCAGCGCGCGCTGCTCGTTCTTGAAGTCCTCGTCGGTCAGCTCGTCCTCGTCGACGTTGAAGACGTAGAGGAACGGCTTGGTGGTGAGCAGGTGCAGGTCGTGGAGGAGCTCCTCGTTGCCGGAGCCCTGCACGATGCCCTGCGAGAAGAGGGTGTCGCCCCTCTCCAGGATCTCCTTGGCGGCCTCGACGGCGGCGACCTTCGGCGCGATGTCCTTCTTGATGCGCGACTCCTTCGCCAGGCGCGGCAGGACCTTCTCGATGGTCTGCAGGTCGGCGAGGATCAGCTCGGTGTTGATCGTCTCGATGTCGTCCTTGGGCGAGACCTTGCCGTCGACGTGGACGACGTTCTCGTCCTGGAAGGCACGGATGACCTGGCAGATCGCGTCCGACTCGCGAATGTTCGCGAGGAATTTGTTGCCGAGGCCCTCGCCCTCGCTGGCGCCGCGCACGATGCCCGCGATGTCGACGAAGTCGACCGTCGCCGGGAGGATCTTCTGCGAGCCGAAGATCTCGGCCAGCTTCGTCAGGCGCTCGTCCGGGACGCCCACGACGCCGACGTTCGGCTCGATCGTGGCGAACGGGTAGTTGGCCGCCAGCACGTCGTTCTTGGTCAGGGCGTTGAACAGGGTCGACTTGCCGACGTTGGGCAGACCGACGATTCCGATCGTGAGCGACACGTTTGCGACTTCCCGTACGTAGAAGGGCCAGGCGGCCGGGGCTGGAGCGGCTGGGCCTGGGGCCGGCCCGGAGCCTGTCCGCGGATCGTGCCCCAGCGGCCGGAGGGCCGGCCGATCCCCCAGTTTACGGCGTACCGGCACCCGCCCCGGCGACGTATCGAACGCTTGGCCAAGGTCCGCTCGACGGCGTGTCTGTGAACCCATTCGGCACATTAACCGACCTAAGTTGGGCGAGTGGACCAGCAGCAACGGACATACCCCCCGCAGCCCTCTCGGACCGGGCCGCGCCGCGGCGTCTCTCCGCTTCCGCCGCAGGCCGGCGGAGGGAGCCGGGTTCCCGGCGCGGGGGCGCCACGTCGAGCTCCGGTCGCGCGCGGGCCCGTGCCGCCTCCGGTCCGAGCGGTGCGGAGTGTCGCGCGAGCTGTACGGGGCGCCCGCCGGGCCGTGCGTCGGATGCCGGAGCCGCGTCTCACCGGGCTGGGATGCGGGGTGTTCTGCGGAGTGTCCATGTTCGTGCTGGCGGGGCTGGACCGGCTGCTCCTCGGTTCCTCCGCCACCGTGTACGGCGTGCTGTTCCTGCTGGTCAGCGCGTTGGGTGCGGGGTGGGTGCGGCGCGGTGACCTGGCGAGCGCTCCCGTCGTCGTGCCGATCGCCTACGCGGTGGGGCTGCCGTTGCTCACCGAGGGCGAGGGCGGGCTCGGGGGGCATCTCATGGCCCTGGTCACCGCCCTCGCCATGCAGGCCGGCTGGCTGTACGGCGGCACGCTCGCCGCCGGGGTGATCGTGACCGTGCGCAAGCTGCGACTGATGTCCCGTCGGGCCGCCGAGCGGGACCGGCCTCCGTCCGACCACCGGCCCATGGGGCCCCGGACGCCGAGGCCTCCGGCCCAGCCGCGCCGTACCGTCCCTCGAGGCCGCTGAGCGCTCCGCGCGAGGGCCGCGTCCGGGGGTCCGGGGGGCGTGCGGCTGCGGCGTCGTCGGGGTCGGTTGCGCAGTTCCCCGCGCTCCTTCGGGGAGTGCCGTCCGGCGCAGAAGGCCAGCCCTCCCGGGGCCCGACCGACCCGCCGTCATGCGACTGCCGCGCCGTCGGAGCGGGGCGCGCAGTTCCCCGCGCCCCTTCGGGGAATGCCGTCCGGCGCAGAAGGCCAGCCCTCCCGGGGCCCGACCGACCCGCCGTCATGCGACTGCCGCGCCGTCGGAGCGGGGCGCGCAGTTCCCCGCGCCCCTTCGGGGAATGCCGTCCGGCGCAGAAGGCCAGCCCTCCCGGGGCCCGACCGACCCGCCGTCATGCGACTGCCGCGCCGTCGGAGCGGGGCGCGCAGTTCCCCGCGCCCCTTCGGGGAATGCCGTCCGGCGCAGAAGGCCAGCCCTCCCGGGGCCCGACCGACCCGCCGTCATGCGACTGCCGCGCCGTCGGAGCGGGGCGCGCAGTTCCCCGCGCCCCTTCGGGGAATGCCGTCCGGCGCAGAAGGCCAGCCCTCCCGGGGCCCGACCGACCCGCCGTCATGCGACTGCCGCGCCGTCGGAGCGGGGCGCGCAGTTCCCCGCGCCCCTTCGGGGAATGCCGTCCGGCGCAGAAGGCCAGCCCTCCCGGGGCCCGACCGACCCGCCGTCATGCGACTGCCGCGCCGTCGGAGCGGGGCGCGCAGTTCCCTGCGTCTCTGGTGGGTGCCGTCGTACGAAAGTAGGCGTGGGCCTTCGCCGGCCCCCTCGCTACTCGGCCTTTGCCGCTCTCATCGCCGCTCCCACGATGCCCGCGTTGTTCTGCAGCTGGGCCGGGACGATCTCCGCCCTGATGCCCTCGATGAGGTGGAGGAACTTCGCGGACTTGCGGCTGACGCCGCCGCCGATGATGAAGAGCTCGGGCGAGAAGAGCATCTCGACATGCGCGAGGTACTTGGTGACGCGCTTGGCCCAGTGCTCCCACGTCAGCTCGTGGTCCTCCTTGGCCTTGGTGGAGGCGCGGGTCTCGGCGTCGTGGCCGTGCAGCTCCAGGTGGCCGAGCTCCGTGTTCGGGACGAGGACCCCGTCGGAGAAGACGACGCTGCCGATGCCCGTGCCGAAGGTGAGCAGGATGACCGTGCCCTGCCGGTCGCGCCCGGCGCCGAACTGGACCTCGGCCACACCCGCGGCGTCCGCGTCGTTCACCACGGTCACCGGCAGCCCGCCGATCCGCTCGCTCAGCAACGCGCGTGCGTCGACGTCGATCCAGCTCTTGTCGACGTTGGCCGCCGTACGGATCGTGGCACCGCCCGTGACCACGCCGGGGAAGGTGATGCCGACCGGGCCGGTCCAGCCGAAGTGGCCGACGACCTCCTTGACCCCGTCGGCCACCGCCTCGGGCGTCGCCGGGTGCGGGGTCAGCACCTTGTACCGCTCGTCCGCCAGGTCGCCCAGGTCCAGGTCCACGGGAGCGCCCTTGATCCCGGAACCGCCGATGTCCACGCCGAAGATGTGCATGGCCCTACGTTACGTCGTACGACTGACAGTCACGTTCGCGAGGTCGCCCACCGCCGACGGCGGTCGGAATCCTCACCTCGCCGGACGGGTACGGCCCCGGAACCTTCACGTTCCGGGGCCGTACGCGCGCGTGCGGAGGGATCAGGCGCCCTGGCCGGTGCGCTCGGCGACCAGGGAGGCCGCCTCCTCGCGCAGGTCGCGGCGGAGTTCCTTGGGCAGGGAGAAGGTGATCGACTCCTCGGCGGCCTTCACCAGTTCGACGTCCTCGTAGCCGTGCTGGGACAGCCACTCCAGGACCTCCTCGACGAGGACCTCCGGCACCGAGGCGCCCGAGGTGACGCCGACGGTCTCCACGCCCTCCAGCCAGGCCTCGTCGATCTCACTGGCGAAGTCCACGAGGTACGCCTCGCGGGAGCCGGCGAGCTTGGCCACCTCGACGAGGCGGACCGAGTTGGAGGAGTTGCGGGAGCCCACCACGATGACCAGCTCCGCCTGGGCGCCCATCTGCTTCACGGCGAGCTGACGGTTCTGCGTGGCGTAGCAGATGTCGTCGCTGGGCGGCGAGACGAGCAGCGGGAACTTCTCCTTGAGCGCGCCGACGGTCTCCATCGTCTCGTCGACGGACAGCGTGGTCTGGGAAAGCCAGACGATCTTGGACGGGTCTCGGACCTCGACCTTGGCGACGTCCTCGGGGCCGTCGACCAGCTGGATGTGGTCCGGCGCCTCGCCCGAGGTCCCGATGACCTCTTCGTGTCCCTCGTGCCCGATCAGAAGGATGTCGAAGTCGTCCTGCGCGTACCGGATCGCTTCCTTGTGGACCTTGGTGACCAGCGGGCAGGTCGCGTCGATGGTGGCGAGCTTGCCGCGCGCGGCCTCTTCATGGACGGTCGGGGCGACGCCGTGGGCCGAGAACATGACGATGTTGCCCTCGGGGACCTCCTCCGTCTGCTCGACGAAGATGGCGCCCTTCTTCTCCAGCGTCTGCACGACGTACTTGTTGTGGACGATCTCGTGGCGGACGTAGATCGGGGCCCCGTACTGCTCCAGGGCCTTCTCGACGGCGATCACCGCGCGGTCGACACCCGCGCAGTAGCCGCGCGGGGCGGCGAGGAGGACACGGCGGCGGCCAGGCGAAGCGGTCATGTCTTCCATCGTAGGGGGTTCCCGGGCGGGGGCTCCGCCGTGGGGCGGGGGCGCCCGATAGCTCGGGAGTTCGCATGTTCTGGCGGGTACGGGTGCGTGGGGCTTCTCGCGCAGTTCCCCGCGCCCCTGAGAAACAGGGGCTGCGCCCCGTGCTCTTCAGGCCCGCAGGGGCCTGGCTCTTCAGGGGCGCGGGGAACTGCGCGGGCAACCACGACCCACTCGCGCCCACCAGAACACGCGAACCCCCGAGCTGTGCGGGCGGCCTTGTCCGAACCCCCCGCTACGCTCGGCCGCATGGCTCTGAACACGTCCGCCGAATCCCCCCTCCCCGTCGGCGAGGTCTCCCGCCTCATCGGCGGCTGGATCGATCGGCTCGGCGCGGTGTGGGTGGAGGGGCAGATCACCCAGTTGTCGCGGCGCCCGGGCGCGGGCGTCGTGTTCCTCACGCTGCGGGACCCGTCGCACGACATCTCCGTGGGCGTCACCTGCTACCGCCAGGTGTTCGACGCGGTGGCCGACGTCGTGAGCGAGGGCGCCCGGGTCGTCGTCCTGGCGAAGCCGGAGTGGTACGCGCCGCGTGGGCAGCTGTCGTTGCGGGCCACCGAGATAAAGCCGGTCGGGGTCGGTGAACTGCTCGCCCGGCTGGAACAGTTGAAGAAGTCGCTGGCCGGCGAAGGGCTCTTCGCGCCCGAGCGGAAGAAACCGCTGCCCTTCCTGCCGCAGCTCATCGGCCTCGTGTGCGGCCGCGCCTCGGCCGCCGAGCGGGACGTGCTGGAGAACGCCCGGCACCGCTGGCCGGCCGTCCGCTTCGAGGTGCGCAATGTCCCCGTGCAGGGCGTGCACGCGGTGCCGCAGGTCGTGCAGGCGGTGAAGGAGCTGGACGCGATGGAGGGCGTGGACGTCATCGTGGTGGCGCGCGGCGGCGGCAGCGTGGAGGACCTGCTGCCCTTCTCCGACGAGCAGCTCGTACGGGCGGTCGCGGCCTGTCGTACGCCGGTGGTGTCGGCGATCGGGCACGAGCCGGACACCCCGTTGCTGGACTACGTGGCGGACCTGCGCGCGTCCACGCCCACCGACGCGGCCAAGAAGGTCGTACCGGACGTGGGCGAGGAGTACGAGCGGGTGCGGTGGCTGCGGGACCGGGCGCGGAGGTGCGTGCAGGCGAGCGTGGAACGGGAGGAGCGGGGGCTGGCCCACGCGCTGGCGCGTCCCTCGATGGAGGACCCGCACCGCATGATCGACGAACGCGCCGACCACGTGGCGTCGTTGCTCGACCGGGGGCGCCGCTGCCTCGGGCACCATCTGGACCGCGCCTCCTCGGAGTTGACGCACACGCACGCGCGCGTGGTGGCCCTCTCCCCCGCGGCGACGCTCCGGCGGGGATACGCGGTGCTGCAGAAGGCGGACGGGCATGTGGTCCGCGCCCCCGGCGAGGTGGGACCGGAGGAGCCGTTGCGGGCGCGGGTGGCCGAGGGCGAGTTCGCCGTCCGGGTCGACGGAGCGGGGGCCGTGCAGGAGACCGGCACTGTCGGAGGGGACGCATAGGGTGGGCCGTATGACCAGCAACGTGAGTGAGGCCGAGGGGACGAGCGAGGCCGCCGGGGTCTCGGAGATCGACCGCGCCCTCGGGTACGAGCAGGCGCGGGACGAGCTGATCGAGGTCGTCCGGCGCCTGGAGGCGGGCGGTACGACGCTGGAGGAGTCCCTCGCCCTCTGGGAGCGGGGCGAGGAGCTGGCCAAGGTCTGCCGACGCTGGCTCGACGGAGCCCGAGCGCGGCTGGACGCGGCGCTGGCGGAGGGCGAGGAGAGCGAAGGGCACGCCGAGTCCGGCTGACCTCCTCTTGACGGCTCTCCCAGCAACACCTCTCACCTGTGGAGCCACTGTTCTCACCTGCGGCGTCACTGTTTACACCTTTGGAGCCACTGTGAAGCGGCTCACCACAGCCCACTTTGATTGAAAGTTGAATTTTTCTGCCGTACGGTGGGGACGCACACCTCGCACCGCCCGACGCACGAAGGTTGTTCCATGTCGCTCGTTCTCGACCCCGCCGCCCAGGACCTGCTGTTCCGTGAGGCCCACACCGCCAACACGTTCACCGACGAGCCGGTGAGCGAGGAGCAGGTGCAGGCGATCTACGACCTGGTCAAGTACGGCCCGACGGCCTTCAACCAGACGCCGCTGCGCATCGTCCTGGTCCGCTCCGCCGAGGCTCGCGCGCGTCTCGTGCCGTACATGTCCGAGGGCAACCAGGCCAAGACGGCGACCGCCCCGCTGGTCGCGATCCTCGCCGCGGACAACGAGTTCCACGAGGAACTGCCGACCCTGTTCCCGGCATTTCCGCAGGCCAAGGACCTCTTCTTCGCCGAGCGCGCGGCGCGTGAGTCCGCGGCCGGGATGAACGCCGCCCTCCAGGCCGCGTACTTCATCATCGGCGTCCGCGCCGCGGGCCTGGCCGCCGGTCCGATGACGGGCTTCGACTTCGCCGGTGTCCAGAAGGAGTTCCTGGACGACGACCACACCCCGCTGATGGTCGTCAACATCGGCCGGCCGGGTGAGGGCGCCTCGTACCCGCGCTCCCCGCGCCTGGACTTCGACCACGTCGTCACCACGGTCTGAGCCCCACCGCAGGCATGACGAAGGGCCCCGGCGACCTCGCCGGGGCCCTTCGCACGTCTCGTCCCACCGCTCGCGCGGTCTCTCCGTCCGAGCGCCGGTCACTCCGTCCTGAGCGCCTCGGCCATCTTCGTCAGCTGCGCGAAGGACGCGGAGCCGGTGACCACCGTGGTGGAGTCCGTGCCCTCCAGGACCAGGGCGTCGTAGCGGCCGCCCTCGTAGCGGGTCCAGGTCTCGTCGCCGATCTCCTGCGTGGTCCCGGTCTTCTTCGCGTCCTGCGTGGCGTCCGCGATGAACCGGGACGGCTTCTCGGCGGACTGCTCGATCCCCACGTACTGCCCGTCGGGATCGTGGAACCCGAGGTGCCACCGGTCGGACTCGTCGCCCCGGAAGCGGACGGAGGTCGCCTTCCAGTCGGCGGGCAGACCCTCGGGCGCGGCCACCGGATAGGACGCCGCGCGCCGTGCCGTCAGCAGTTCGACGCGGTAGTCGACGCGCTTGGGCTCCTGCTCGGTCTCGTCATGCGGGATGAAGAGATAGATGACGCACGCCGCCAGCACGATGAGCCCCAGGGAGAGGACCATGTCGCGAACGGTCTGCTTGCCTTTCATACCTGCCACGCCCTCATCGTCGCAGGTGCCCTGGTCTGCTCATCCGTGGGGTCCCCTGCTCATTCTGTCGAACTGACGATAGAGTCGAACGGAACCCTCATCCGGCCGTCGCCGTATCAGAAAGGTGCGTTCCGATGACCGAGAACCATCATCTGCCGTCCGAGCTCGAAGTCCCCTCCGAGGCCCCCGACCGCAACCTCGCCCTGGAACTCGTACGGGTGACCGAGGCGGCCGCGATGGCCGCGGGCCGCTGGGTCGGCCGCGGGGACAAGAACGGGGCGGACGGAGCGGCCGTGCGCGCCATGCGGACCCTCGTCTCCACCGTGTCCATGAACGGTGTCGTCGTGATCGGGGAGGGCGAGAAGGACGAGGCCCCGATGCTCTTCAACGGCGAGCGCGTCGGTGACGGCACCGGCCCGGAGTGCGACATCGCCGTGGACCCGATCGACGGCACGACACTGACGGCCAAGGGCATGACGAACGCGATCGCCGTACTGGCCGCGGCCGACCGGGGCACGATGTTCGACCCGTCGGCCGTCTTCTACATGGACAAGCTGGTCACCGGTCCCGAGGCGGCCGACTTCGTCGACATCGACGCTCCGATCTCGGTGAACATCCGACGGGTGGCCAAGGCCAAGCGGTCCGCCCCGGACGATGTGACCGTGGTCATCCTGGACCGGCCCCGGCACGAGGGGATCATCAAGGAGATCCGGGAGGCCGGGGCGCGGATCAAGCTGATCTCCGACGGTGACGTCGCCGGCTCGATCCTCGCGCTGCGTGAGGGTACGGGCGTCGACCTGCTGCTCGGGGTGGGCGGTACGCCCGAGGGCATCATCTCGGCCTGCGCGGTGAAGTGCCTCGGCGGCACGATCCAGGGCAAGTTGTGGCCGAAGGACGACGCGGAGCGGCAGCGGGCGATCGACGCGGGGCACGACCTGGACCGGGTGCTGACGACCGACGACCTGGTGTCCGGGGAGAACGTGTTCTTCGTGGCCACGGGGATCACCGACGGTGAGTTGCTGCGTGGGGTGCGGTACCGGTCGGAGACCGCGACCACCGACTCGATCGTGATGCGGTCCAAGTCGGGGACGGTGCGGCGGATCGATTCGACGCACCGGCTGAGCAAGCTGCGGGCCTACAGCTCCATCGACTTCGAGAAGGCCAAGTAGGTCGAGCTCGCCCCTGACGGGGCGCTGCCCCTCGACACCGACAGGGCGCCCTCTTGTACGGAGAGGGCGCCCTCTACGGTGTCGGCGGGGTTCAACCCGCCGCCGCTATCGTCCCGTTCGCCCGCGCGGCCTTCTGCAGTTCGAGGTCGCGGCGGCGCCTGCGGGCCAGCACCACCCGGCGCTCGGCGGCGGTGAGGCCGCCCCAGACACCGTAGGGCTCGGGTTGCAGGAGTGCGTGTTCCCGGCACTCGACCATGACGGGGCAGCGGGCACAGACTCGCTTGGCGGCCTCCTCGCGGGAGAGCCGGGACGCAGTGGGTTCCTTGGAGGGGGCGAAGAACAGCCCGGCCTCGTCACGCCGGCACACGGCCTCCGTGTGCCACGGGGCGTCCTGGTCCCTGTCTCGCACTGGCACCCGCTGGGGCGGTACAGCAGCGACCTGCAGGGACGAATGCGGCGGATGCAGCACGGTCTACTCCTGACGACGGCTTCGCGAGCGAGAGACGATGCAGCAAGGGATACCCGCTGTGCGCGGGCCTATGCACTGAGTCCCGAACCGCTGGAATTCGTTGTCAACACCGCGTGGTCACCACCGGATCGGCACCGGATCGGATCCCTTCGGAGCTGTCCGGGCGTGGTCGAATTCACAAGCGTCAACGATCCATGCGTTTGCGCAAATGGTCGTCGACCTTGCGGGCCACATGGTCGGTGACCCGGCCGAGGAGGTCCGCGATCACCTTCCCCCGCTTGGGCTTGGCCTCGACGCTCCCGAGGACCGCGAGTCCGTCCACATAGACCACGGGGGCGTCGGTCTCGCCCGAGTCCAGCGCGTCCACCGTGAAGTCGCCGAGGATGCCGCCGCCACTGCCGCGCAGCGAGACGTTCTCCGGAACGCGGATCTCCACGCTGCCGAAGACGGATATCACCTTGATCATCACCTGGCGGTGCTCGAAGAGCGCCTCGCTCAGGTCCAGCTCGACACTGCCGAATATCGCGTAGGCGTGGATACGGCGGCCGGGCCGCCAGCGGCCCTTGCGCGTGGAGGCGCTGAAGACGGCGACCAGGCGGTCGTCGGGGTCGACGGGGATGGCGCCGGGCGTCGGCCGGTTGGGCACGGAGGAGACGGCCGGCACATAGACCGGGCCCGCCTTGCGGGCCTGGCCGGCCGGCAGGTCCCGTACGAAGACGTCCAGCTCGCCCACCGTCTTCGCGGCGAGCACGCCCTCGACCCGCTCGGCGTGCTCGTCGGCGGTGAGACGGCCCTCGGCGAGGGCGTCGCGCAGGAGGTCGGCGATCCGGTCGCGGTCGGCGTCGGAGGCGCGCAGCTCGGCGGCGGACAACGGCGGTTCCTGGGTGGGGCGCTTGTGAAGGTCCACGGCAGCAGCGTACCCACTCGCGATAGATCGCGACCAGGGGTGTGGACAACTCGGGACCGGCGAACTGAGCCTTACCTCACAAGCCCGCCCCGCGAGCCAGGTCCTACGCTGGTGGACGCTGCCGATGGAGGCCAGCCGCGCCGTCTTGTCGAGCGCCGAGCGCCGAGTGCCGAGTGAGGAATGGGCGACATGCCTGAGTTCGAGTACACCGATCTGCTCCCCATGGGAGAGGACACCACCCCGTACCGGCTGGTGACCTCCGAGGGTGTCTCCACCTTCGAGGCCGACGGGCGGACGTTCCTCAAGGTGGAGCCGGAGGCGCTGCGCAAGCTGGCCGCCGAGGCGATCCACGACATCCAGCACTATCTGCGTCCGGCGCACCTCGCGCAGCTCCGTCGGATCATCGACGACCCCGAGGCGTCGAGCAACGACAAGTTCGTCGCGCTGGACCTGCTGAAGAACGCGAACATCGCGGCTGCCGGTGTGCTGCCCATGTGCCAGGACACCGGTACGGCGATCGTGATGGGCAAGCGCGGGCAGAACGTGCTCACCGAAGGCGGCGACGAGAGGGCCCTCTCCCAGGGCATCTACGACGCGTACCTGAACCTGAACCTGCGCTACTCGCAGATGGCTCCGCTCACCATGTGGGAGGAGAAGAACACCGGGTCGAACCTGCCGGCGCAGATCGAGCTGTACGCGACCGACGGCGGCGCGTACAAGTTCCTCTTCATGGCCAAGGGCGGTGGCTCCGCCAACAAGTCGTTCCTCTACCAGGAGACGAAGGCCGTCCTCAACGAGGCCTCCATGATGAAGTTCCTGGAGGAGAAGATCCGTTCGCTGGGTACGGCCGCCTGTCCGCCGTACCACCTGGCGATCGTCGTGGGCGGTACGTCCGCCGAGTACGCGCTGAAGACCGCGAAGTACGCCTCCGCGCACTACCTGGACGAGATCCCGGCCGAGGGATCGCCGCTCGGGCACGGCTTCCGGGACAAGGAGCTGGAGGAGAAGGTCTTCGAGCTGACGCAGAAGATCGGGATCGGCGCGCAGTTCGGCGGCAAGTACTTCTGCCACGACGTGCGGGTCGTCCGGCTGCCGCGGCACGGCGCCTCCTGCCCCGTCGCGATCGCCGTCTCCTGCTCGGCCGACCGCCAGGCCGTCGCGAAGATCACCGCCGAGGGGGTCTTCCTGGAGCAGCTGGAGACGGACCCGGCGCGGTTCCTGCCGGAGACCACGGACGAGCACCTTCAGGCCGACGGCGACGTGGTCGAGATCGACCTCAACCAGCCGATGGACGACATCCTCGCCGAGCTGACCAAGTACCCCGTGAAGACGCGGCTCTCGCTCTCCGGGCCGCTGGTCGTGGCGCGCGACATCGCGCACGCCAAGATCAAGGAGCGGCTCGACGCGGGCGAGGAGATGCCGCAGTACCTCAAGGACCACCCCGTGTACTACGCGGGACCGGCGAAGACCCCCGAGGGGTACGCGTCGGGCTCGTTCGGTCCGACGACGGCCGGGCGCATGGACTCCTACGTGGAGCAGTTCCAGGCGGCGGGCGGCTCCAAGGTGATGCTGGCGAAGGGCAACCGGTCGCAGCAGGTCACGGACGCGTGCGGGTCGCACGGCGGCTTCTACCTCGGCTCCATCGGCGGCCCCGCCGCGCGCCTCGCGCAGGACTGCATCAAGAAGGTCGAGGTCGTCGAGTACGAGGAGCTCGGCATGGAGGCCGTATGGAAGATCGAGGTCGAGGACTTCCCGGCGTTCATCGTCGTCGACGACAAGGGCAACGACTTCTTCAAGGACCCGGCCCCGGCGCCGACGTTCACGTCGATCCCGGTGCGGGGGCCGGGGCTGGCGTAGTGCCTTCGGGGCGGCGTGGGATGAATCCCGCCCCCGCCGCCCCTACCCGTCCCATCCCGGGCGCTGCGCCCCTTCGACCCCGCTGGGACTCCGCCCCCGACCCCGTTCCGGTCTGAACGGCCTCGTCCTCGAACGCCGGACGGGTTGATCCGGGCCCACCCTCATGGCCTACCGCCGGGAACACCACGGGCGGTCGGGACGCTGTACCCGTCATGAGTGACTACCGCGTCGAACACGACTCCATGGGCGAGGTCCGCGTGCCGGCGGACGCCAAGTGGCGGGCCCAGACCCAGCGGGCGGTCGAGAACTTCCCGGTCTCCGGGCAGCGCATCGAGCGCGCCCACATCGAGGCCCTGGCCCGGATCAAGGGCGCGGCCGCGAAGGTCAACGCCGAACTGGGTGTGCTCGACAAGGACATCGCCGAGGCCATCCGGGAGGCGGCCGAGGAGGTCGCGGAGGGCCGCTGGGACGAGCACTTCCCGGTGGACGTGTTCCAGACGGGCTCCGGGACCTCGTCGAACATGAACACCAACGAGGTCGTCGCCACCCTGGCGAGCGAGCGGCTCGGACGGGACGTGCACCCGAACGACCACGTCAACGCCTCGCAGTCGTCCAACGACGTGTTCCCCTCCTCCATCCACATCGCCGCCACCGCCGCCGTCACCCGTGATCTGATCCCCGCGCTGGAGCATCTCGCCGACGCCCTCACCCGCAAGTCCGTGGAGTTCGCGGATGTCGTGAAGTCCGGTCGTACGCATCTCATGGACGCCACACCGGTCACTCTCGGCCAGGAGTTCGGCGGGTACGCGGCCCAGGTGCGGTACGGGATCGAGCGGCTCACGGCCTCGCTCCCCCGGCTCGCCGAACTCCCCCTGGGCGGAACGGCGGTGGGGACCGGCATCAACACGCCGCCCGGGTTCTCCGCGGCCGTCATCGCGGAGGTCGCGCGGACCACCGGGCTGCCGCTCACCGAGGCGCGGGACCACTTCGAGGCGCAGGGCGCGCGGGACGGGATCGTCGAGACCTCCGGGCAGCTCCGGACGATCGCCGTCTCCCTCACCAAGATCGCCAACGATCTGCGGTGGATGGCGTCGGGCCCGAGGACCGGTCTCGCGGAGATCGCCCTGCCCGACCTCCAGCCCGGCTCCTCGATCATGCCGGGCAAGGTCAACCCGGTGATCCCGGAGGCCGTGCTCATGGTCGCCGCGCAGGTCACGGGCAACGACGTCACGGTCACCACGGCCGGCGCCTCCGGCAACTTCGAGCTCAACGTCATGCTGCCGGTCATCGCCAAGAACGTCCTGGAGTCCGTCCGGCTGCTGGCGAACGTCTCGCGGCTGCTCGCCGACCGGACCGTGGACGGGATCGTCGCGAACCGGGAGCGGGCCCGCGAGTACGCCGAGTCGTCCCCGTCCGTGGTCACCCCGCTCAACAAGTACATCGGGTACGAGGAGGCCGCGAAGGTCGCCAAGAAGGCGCAGGCGCAGCGCAGGACCATCCGGGAGGTCGTCCTGGACGGCGGGTACGTCGAGGGCGGCGACCTGACACTGGAACAGCTCGACGAGGCACTGGATGTCCTGCGGATGACGCGGCCGTGACCGGACGGCGGGTTCCGGCCTTCGTGGGTGTCACCCGGGTAACCGATTCCCGCCAAGGCGTGAACCGTGACCGGTACCGCAGCGTCATATGCGCATGACACCTAATATCTGCGCATGGGAGACGACGGAGTGGTGAGACGAGTGGAAGCGGGCGGGTCGGCGGCGTTCTGGGAGCCGGGGAGTCAGATCCTGTGGCGTTACCGGGAGAACAGCGGCGAACGCTTCCATATCGCGCGTCCCGTCACGGTGGTGCGCGACGACGCGGAGCTGCTGGCCGTGTGGATGGCACCCGGTACCGAGTGTGTACGGCCCGTGCTGGCGGACGGTGCCTCGCTGAACTCGGTCCCCCTCGCGTCCCGCTACAAGGAGCCGCGCGGCGTACGGCTCGGCAGATGGTCGGGCTCCGGAGTGCTGAAGCTGGCGCGGCCGGGAGAGCCGTGGTCGGTGTGGCTGTTCTGGGAGCAGGGTTGGCGTTTCAAGAACTGGTACGTCAACCTGGAGTCGCCGCTGGCCCGTTGGGGCGGCGGCGTGGACTCCGAGGACCACTTCCTGGACATCTGCGTGTATCCGGACCGAACGTGGAACTGGCTCGACGAGGACGAGTTCGCGCAGGCCCAGCAGGACGGTCTGATGGATGCTCAGGCGGCGGAGCGGGTACGGGAAGCGGGGCATTCGGCCGTGGAGGTGATCCACGCGTGGGGCGCGCCGTTCTCGGACGGCTGGCAGCACTGGCGCCCGAATCCGGCGTGGGGAGTACCGTCTCTCCCGGACGACTGGGACCGTACGCCCGCGCACTTGTCCTCATGAGACCCTTGATGCGCCCCCGGTCCGCAACCGTAGGATCGTCCTCCGCAATGGTTCACAGGGGCAACTCCCGCAGTTCGGGCAGGGCTTGACCGTACGTCACCGAGGGGCGGCAAGACGTGATCAAGGGGTACGAGGGTTACACCGGGACGAGCCGGAGACGGCCCGACGGACGGGCAGTACTGTCGTTCGCCGAGCCCGCCGGTACCGTGTGTGGCACAGAAACTGCCTCTGACCACGCGGGAATTCCGTTCCCAGGACACGTAATCCGGGTATCGGCCTTTCTGCGGGACGAAGGATCGGGTTTGCGGGACGCACTGCGCTCACGACGCGCAGTCCCGGACGGATGGATTCGACACGCGTGACGGAGCACCCCACCTCCCACGAGCGCCCTCAGGGCGGCGCCGGCCCCACGGACCCCCGCGGGGCGCTTCTGCGTACCCAGGAGCCGATGCGCACCGCGCCCGCCACGGCCTTACCCGCTCAGGCACGCAAGGGTGACGCGTCGGCCGAGCCGGGTACCGCGGCCTCGTGCGCGAAGAGCGGACAGGCCGGACAGGCCCCCTCGGAGCACGCCCAGCCGGCGGTCTCCGAGCACTCGCAGCCCGCGGCGACCGAGCCCGACCCGCACCGTCCGAGGCCCGCGCCGGAGACCATCCCGGCGCAGCCCGGCGGCGAGCCGGACCGGTCGGGCGGCGGCACCGGCGGCGGTCCGGAGCGGCGCGGCGGGCAGGGAGTGCCGCCCGGCGCCCCCATGCCGATGCGGCGCGACGGCGACCGGCTGCGCTTCGTGGGCGCCGCGACCCGGCGGATCGCCCGGGGCATAGACCTCGACGAGATCGTGATGGGTCTGTGCCGGGCCACCGTGCCGACGTTCTCGGACGCGATCCTCGTGTATCTGCGCGAGCCGCTGCCGGTCGGCGACGAGCGGCCCACCGGGCCCATGGTGCTGCGGCTGCGCCGCACCGACCGGATCCCGGAGGAACGGGACACCGAGGGCGGCTTCATGCCCTCCTCGCTCCAGCCCGAGCAGCCCATGGACCTGGCGGTCGTCACCGCCGAGCAGTGCGAGGTGCGGCCCGGAGGGGCGCTCGCCGAGGTGCTGCGGGGTGTGCGCCCGGTCTTCGCGGACGCGCCCGCCGCGCACGACGCGCTGCCGGAACTGCTCGGCCCGGACGCCGAACTGACCGTGCCGACCGGCCAGCGGGCGATCCTCGCCCCGCTGCGCGGCCGGCGCCGGGTGATCGGCGCGGCGGTGTTCCTGCGCCGCCCGGAGCGGATGGCGTTCGAGCAGGACGACCTGCTGGTCGCCGCGCAGCTCGCCACGCACAGCGCGCTCGGCATCGACAAGGCGGTGCTGTACGGCCGCGAGGCGTACATCGCCGACGAGTTGCAGCGCACGATGCTGCCGGAGGCGCTGCCGAAGTGCACCGGCGTGCGGCTCGCGCACCGGTATCTGCCGGCCGCCGAGACCGCGCGGGTCGGCGGCGACTGGTACGACGCGATTCCCCTGCCGGGGAGCCGGGTCGCGCTGGTCGTGGGCGATGTGATGGGTCATTCGATGACCTCGGCCGCGATCATGGGTCAGCTGCGGACCACCGCGCAGACGCTGGCGGGGCTGGACCTTCCGCCGCAGGAGGTGCTGCACCACCTCGACGAGCAGGCCCAGCGGCTCGGTACGGATCGCATGGCGACCTGTCTGTACGCGGTGTACGACCCGGTATCGCACCGGATCACCATCGCCAACGCCGGGCATCCGCCGCCGGTGCTGCTGCATCTCGGCGGGCGCGCCGAGGTGCTGCGGGTGCCGCCGGGCGCGCCGATCGGTGTGGGCGGGGTCGACTTCGAGGCCGTCGAGCTGGACGCGCCGGCCGGTGGCACGCTGCTGCTGTACACCGACGGGCTCGTGGAGTCCCGGCTGCGGGACGTGTGGACCGGGATAGAGCAGTTGCGGGAGAAGCTGGCCGCGACCGCGCAGTTGACCGGGCCGGATCATCCGCCGCCGCTGGAAGCGCTGTGCGACGAGGTGCTGGACATGCTCGGCCCGGGGGACCGGGACGACGACATCGCGCTTCTCGCCGCGCGCTTCGATGGGATCGCTCCCAGCGATGTCGCGTACTGGTTCCTGGAACCGGAGGAGATGGCTCCGGGGCGGGCGCGTCGGCTGGCCCGGCACGCCTTGTCCCGCTGGGGTCTTGAGGAACTGACCGACTCGGTCGAGCTGCTCATCAGCGAGGTCGTGACGAACGCGGTGCGGTATGCGACGCGGCCCGTCACCCTGCGGTTGTTGCGGACCGATGTGCTGCGGTGCGAGGTGACCGATGACGTGCCTCAGCTGCCACGGCTTCGGCAGGCCCGGGCGACGGACGAGGGGGGCCGTGGGCTCTACCTGGTCAATCGGCTGGCCAAGCGGTGGGGGGCCACTCGGTTGAGCGCGGGGAAGGTTGTGTGGTTCGAGCTCAACCAGGCGTGAGCGCTCTGCTGGGTCGAGCCGTTGAGCCGTTGAGAGCTCGGGAGCGGCTGTGCTCCGCGGGGTGCGGGTTCGTCGTGGCTGGTCGCGCAGTTCCCCGCGCCCCTCAAAAGCAAAAGACACAAGCAACACAAGCGAAGGGCGCCCGGTGAGATCACCGGGCGCCCTTCGCTTGTCGTCTGCGCTAGCCGTTCGCCTGCGGATCGTTCGGGTTCGTCGGGAACTCGATGCCGCCGCTGTCGCCCGACGGGGTCTCGTCCGGGGAGGTCGGCGGAGTCGTCGGGGGCTCGCTGGTCGGCTCCTCCGTGGTGGGCGTCTCCGAAGGAGTCTCGGACGGCGTCTCCGACGGGGTCTCGGACGGCGTCTCCGAAGGAGTCTCCGACGGCGTCTGCGACGGGGTCGGGGACTCCGTCGGCGCGACCGCGGCACCCTGCTTGGTGTCGAGGTCGAACTTGGTGGTCTTGCCCATGACGCCGAAGGTGTACGTGGCCCAGATCTGGGCGGGGAAACCACCGCCGTTGACCCGGGGGACGCCGAGGGCGTTGTACATGGAGACGTGCTTGCCGTTCTTGCTCATGTCCTCGCCGAACAGGCCGACGGAGGTCACGAGGTTCGGCGTGTAGCCGGTGAACCAGGCGGAGCGGTTCTCGTCGGAGGTACCCGTCTTGCCGGCGACCTGCTGGCCGTTGCGGGCCGGGTTGTCGCGGACGGACGTCTTGGCCGTACCGTCGTCGACCACGCCGGTGAGGACCGAGGTGACCGTGTCGGCGGCCTCGCGGGTGATGACCTGCTCGCCGATCGGGTCGTCGAACTCGACTTCGGTGTCCCGGCGTTTGGCCTCGGCGATGATGGTCGGGGTGACCTTCTTGCCGTGGTTGTCGAGGGTGGCGTAGATGCCGGCCATCTCCAGCGGGCTGGCGCCCATGGAACCCAGGGTCTGGGCGGGGACCGCCTGCATGCCCTCGGTGTCCATGCCGAGCTTCCCGGCGACCTCCATGACCTTCTCCATGCCCACGTCGACGCCCATCTGCGCGAAGACGGAGTTGATGGACTTGTTCATGGCGGTCTGCACGGTGACGTCGCCGTAGTCGACGTTGTCCTCGTTCGGCGGGGCGAAGCCGACCGCGGTGCCGTCGTCCTTGACCTTGTGCCGGCTGTCACCGTCGTAGACCGTGCTGGCGGTGATCGGGTCGCCGTCCTGCGTCTCGGCGTTCTCGTCGACGGCCGCGGCGAGGATCACCGGCTTGAAGGTGGAGGCGGGCTGGTAGTCGCGGCGGGTGGCGTTGTTGGTGAAGTGCTTGACGTAGTCGACGCCGCCGTACATGGCGACGACCTTGCCCGTCTTCGGGTCGACGGAGACGGCACCGGCCTGGATGTGCTTGTCGACCTTGCGCTTCTTCGGGTCGAGCTTGCTGGTGAGGCGTTCCTTGACGGCCTTCTCCAGCGCGGCCTGCTTCTTGGGGTTGATGTTCAGCGTGATCGTCCAGCCGCGCAGGTCGATGAGCGCCTTGGCGTCCTCGGTGTCGTCCGCCTTGCCCGAGGCCACGAGCTGCTTGGCCAGCTGGTTGTTGGCGGCCTCGACCAGGTAGCCGTTCTGGCCGGCCATGCCGGCGGCGGCCTGGGGCGCCTTCGGCTTGGGGAGCTTCAGGTCCGCCCGCTCCGAGGCGGTCAACTCCCCCATCTCGACCATGTTGTCCAGCACGTAGTTCCAGCGCGCCGTGACCAGCTTCTTGCCGGTCGGGGTGGCCGTGGCCAGGTCGTACTGGCTGGGGGCCTGGAGCAGCGCGGCGAGGTACGCGCCCTCCTCGACGTCGAGGTCCTTGGCGTCCTTGCGGTAGTACGCCTGGGCGGCGGCCTGGATGCCCCACGCGCCGCGGCCGTAGTAGCTGGTGTTGATGTAGCCCGCGAGGATGTAGTCCTTGGTCTCCTCGCGCTCCAGCTTCAGGGAGATGACCAGTTCGTTGAGCTTGCGGGTCACCGTCTGGTCGGACGTCAGGTAGTAGTTCTTGACGTACTGCTGGGTGATGGTCGAGCCACCCTGCTTGCCCTTGCCGGAGAGGGTGTTGATGACACCGCGCGCCATGCCCTTGAGGTCGACGCCGGGGTCGTTGTAGAAGGTCTTGTTCTCAGCGGCGACGAAGGCCAGCTGGACCTTCTTGGGGACCTTGTCGAGTTCGACGATCTCGCGGTTGGTGTCGCCGGTGCGGGCGAAGATCTTGCCGTTGGAGTACTTGTAGACGTTGCTTTCCTGCGTCGCCTCGGGGTTCCCCTTGGGGATGTCGATCATCAGGTAGAGCACGATGAAGGCGCCCATGCCGAGGAGACAGACACCGAAGAAGGCGCCGAGGATCTTCTTCCAGGTGAAGAGGCGGCGCAGGAAGCTCCTCTGGCCCTTCTTCTGCTTCTTGTTGCCGGCCTTGGCCGCAGCGCGGGCCGCCGCCCGACCTCCGCCCTCCGGCGGGGTTATGACCGCCGTCGCCCCCGCATCGCCTCCGGACGAGGGCTGGGGCGCCGCGCGGCGACCGCCGCGCTGCCGCGCTCGTCTTTCTTCCGCTCGTCCCATGGCTCCGGTCCGCTCCGCCTTCTGCTCGGTCTCATACGTCACTCGGGTCTTGTCGGCTCAGCAAGCTAACACCGAGGACTATGACAAGAGGGAGTCGGTCCACGCTGTGACGACGTGACAAAGCGCACGCGCGACGCGTGTCCACAGACCTCATCCCACCGGAACGGACGTTCCAGCAGGGGCGATGGTTGCCCCACCCGACTCACGAGTTTCCGACGAGTTCCTGACGTTCTCGGTGACAGAACCGTGACAATCACCGCTGACCTGCGCCCCCTCCCCTCCGACAGGGACCTATACACGGTAGGTATACGTGCGGTGTATACCTCGTGTGTACAGTCGTGCTCATGTCCATCGGTCACACTCTCCTGGGGCTCCTTGAGTCCGGGCCCCGACACGGTTACGACCTGAAGCGGGCCTTCGACGAGAAGTTCGGTCACGACCGGCCGCTGCACTACGGCCAGGTCTACTCGACGATGTCGCGCCTGCTGAAGAACGGCCTCGTCGAGGTCGACGGCATCGAGCCCGGCGGCGGGCCCGAGCGCAAGCGGTACGCGATCACCGAGGCCGGCATCACGGACGTCCAGCGGTGGCTGGCGACACCCGAGAAGCCCGAGCCGTACCTGCAGTCGACCCTCTACACGAAGGTCGTCCTCGCCCTGCTCACCGACCGGAACGCGGCCGACATCCTCGACACCCAGCGTTCCGAGCACCTGCGCATGATGCGCATCCTCACCGACCGCAAACGCAAGGGCGACCTGGCCGACCAGCTGATCTGCGACCACGCCCTGTTCCATCTGGAGGCCGATCTGCGATGGCTGGAGCTGACCGCCGCCCGACTGGGCAAGCTGGCCGAGGCGGTGACCCGGTGAACCCGACCGCCTCGCCGGCCCCCGCCGGCTCCCTGCTCGTCGCGACCGACCTGCGCAAGGCCTACGGCCCGACCACCGCGCTGGACGGCGCCGAGTTCTCCATCCACCCCGGCGAGGTCGTCGCGGTGATGGGCCCCTCCGGTTCCGGGAAGTCGACGCTGCTGCACTGCCTCGCCGGGATCGTGCCGCCCGACTCGGGCTCGATCACGTACCACGGCCGCGAGATGGCCACCATGAACGACGCCCAGCGCAGCGCGCTCAGGCGCAGCGAGTTCGGGTTCGTCTTCCAGTTCGGCCAGCTCGTCCCGGAGCTGACGTGCGTGGAGAACGTGGCCCTGCCCCTGCGGCTGAACGGCGCCTCCCGCAAGGAGTCCGAGCGGACCGCCCTCGGCTGGATGGAACGCCTGGAGGTCGACGACCTCGCCCGCAAGCGTCCCGGTGAGGTCTCCGGCGGCCAGGGCCAGCGGGTCGCCGTCGCGCGGGCGCTGGTCACGGGCCCCCGGGTGCTGTTCGCCGACGAGCCCACCGGCGCGCTCGACTCCCTCAACGGCGAGCGGGTGATGGAGCTGCTCACCGAGGCCGCCCGGTCCACCAACGCCGCCGTCGTCCTCGTCACGCACGAGGCACGGGTGGCCGCCTACTCGGACCGCGAGATCGTCGTACGGGACGGGAAGTCCCGGGACATGGAGCGCGTCGTATGAGGTCCGCCGTGTTCCGCCAGTGGTACCGGGACCTGGCGATGGGGGTGCGGTTCGCCTTCACCGGAGGCCGTGAGGGCTGGGTGCGCGCCGCGCTCACCGCGGTGGGCGTCGGCCTCGGGGTGGCGCTGCTGCTGCTCACGGCGGCGGTACCGAACGCGCTGTCGACGCGGGGGGCCCGGGAGGAGGCCCGGCAGGACCGGGGGATCGGCTACCTGGAGGACAACATCCGGTCCAAGCCGACCGACAGGAGTCTGCTCGTCGCCGACACCGACACCGAGTACCGGCACCGTGAGATAAGGGGACGGCTCCTCGAACCGGAGGGCGAGCACGCGCCGCCACCGCCGGGGCTGGACGAGTTCCCCGCGCCGGGCGAGATGATCGTCTCCCCCGCGCTCGCCGAACTGCTGAAGTCGGACGCCGGGAAACTGCTGCGCGACCGGCTGCCGTACGAGACGGCGGGCACCATCGGCGAGGCCGGGCTGATCGGCTCGGGGGAACTCGCCTACTACGCCGGCGCCGAGGGGCTCGCCCAGCGGATCGACGGCTCGGTGGTGGCCCGGATCGACCGGTTCGGGGCGACCGAGCAGCCCGCCGACGAGGAGATGGACCCCATCCTGCTCCTGCTCGTCCTGGTCGTCTTCGTGGTGCTGCTGATGCCGGTGGCCGTCTTCATCGCGGCGGCCGTACGGTTCGGCGGGGAGCGGCGCGACCGCCGACTGGCGGCACTGCGGCTGGTCGGTTCCGACGGGCGGATGACGCGCCGGATCGCGGCGGGCGAGGCCCTCGCGGGCGCCGTGCTGGGGCTGGTCTTCGGCACCGGGTTCTTCCTGCTCGGCCGGCAGATCGCCGGCTCGGTCGAGGTGTTCGACGTCAGTGTGTTCCCGAGCTACCTCGACCCCTCCCCCGGCCTCGCGCTGCTGGTCGCGTTCGCGGTGCCGGCCGCCGCCGTCCTCGTCACCCTGTTCGCGCTGCGCGGCGTCGTCATCGAACCGCTCGGGGTGGTCCGTACGGCCAGGCCCGCGCGGCGCAGGCTCTGGTGGCGGCTGCTGCTGCCGCTCGGCGGTCTCGCGCTGCTCTACCCGATGGTCGGCCAGGGGTCGGAGAACGGGGAGTTCAACGAGTACCTGGTGACCGGCGGTGTCGTCCTGCTCCTCGTCGGCGTCACCGCGCTGCTGCCGTGGGTCGTCGAGGCGTTCGTCGCCCGGCTGGGCTCCGGCCCTCTCTCCTGGCAACTGGCCGTTCGCAGGCTCCAGTTGAGCAGCGGACCGGCGGCCCGCATGGTCAACGGCATCGCGGTGGCGGTGGCCGGCGCGATCGCCCTGCAGATGCTGTTCGACGGAGTCGAGGGCAGGTTCACCCAGTCGACCGGGAAGGACACCGCACGGACCCAACTGGAACTCTCCATGCCGGACGACCTCCCGGTGAGCGCCGTGAGCCAGGAGCTGAAGCGGGCCAAGGGCGCGGAGGCCGCCGCGGCGCTGTCCGACGCGGAGCTCTCCGCCACCGCCAAGGACCCCGAGGAATGGGTCCGGGTGACCGTCGGCGACTGCGCCGCGCTGCGCGAGCTCGCAAAGATCTCCTCCTGCCGCGACGGCGACGTCTTCACGCTGGGGGCCTCGGAGGACCCGGTCACGGCGAAGCTCATGACCGCCGGGAACACGCTGTACTTCGACGCGTCCTACAGCGGAGACGAGCGGGGCGCCGAGATCGCCTGGAAACTGCCGGACGCGTTGCGGAAGGTGTCCGCCCGCGCCGACACGCTGCGGCCCGGGACGGGGGGGCTGCTGGCCACTCCCAGCGCCCTGCCCGCCAAGGCGGAGGACCAGCTCTCCACCACCGTCTACGTACGGGCGGATCCCCGGGTTCCGGACGCCCTCGACGAGGTGCGCAACGCCGCCGTCGCCATCGATCCGCTCATCCGGACCTGGGAGTGGGAGTCGACCACACGGGCCGACGAGTTCACGGACATCCGCACCGGTCTGCTGGTCGGCGCGTCCGCCGTACTGGTCCTCATCGGCGCGAGCCTCCTCGTCTCCCAGCTGGAGCAGCTGCGTGAACGCCGGAAGCTGCTGTCGGCGCTGGTCGCCTTCGGTACCCGGCGCCGCACGCTCGGCCTGTCCGTGCTGTGGCAGACCGCCGTCCCGATCACGTTGGGCCTGGCCCTCGCCATGACGGTCGGGGTGACCCTGGGCGCGGTCCTGCTGCGGATGACGAACGTGGAGGTGTCCGTCGGCTGGTCCGGGGTGCTGTCCATGACCGGCATCGGGGCGGGCGTCGTCGTCCTGGTCACGGCGCTGAGCATGCCGCCGCTGATGCGGATGATGCGTCCGGAGGGGCTGCGGACGGAGTAGACGGGTGCCGCGGCGGCCCCGCGGCGCCGTCACACTGGACCCCGCCAGCCGCTCGCCCGGCAGTGAGGACGAAGTGAGGACGCCATGTCGCTCGACACCCTGAGGTCCCTGATCCCGGACTACGCCAAGGATCTCCGCCGGAACCTCGACGCGGTGCTCGGTGAGTCCGGGCTGTCGGCACAGCGGTTGTGGGGGACGGTGCTGGCCACGGCGATCGCCTCGCGCTCGCCGGTCGTGCTGCGCGAGCTGGCGCCGGAGGCGAGGGCGCGGCTGTCGCCGCAGGCGTACACGGCGGCGAAGTCCGCGGCCGCGGCGATGGCGTTGAGCAACGTCTTCTTCCGTACGCGGCATCTGCTCTCCGACCACGAGTACGGGGCGCTGCGCACGGGGCTGCGGATGAATGTCATCGGCGACCCCGGGGTGGACAAGGTCGACTACGAGTTGTGGGCGCTGGCCGTGTCCGCGATCAACGGGTGCGGGGCGTGTCTGGACTCGCACGAGCGGGTGCTGCGGGGGGCCGGCGTCAGCCGGGAGACCGTGCAGGAGGCGTTCCGGGTCGCGTCGGTGGTGCAGGCGGTGGGGGTCACGGTGGAGGCGGAGTCGATTCTCTGCGAGTAGGGCGCGGGATTCTCTCCGAGCAGGTCGGCGGGAGCGGGGTGGCCTGGAATCGCCTACGAGCTCGGGGGGCGGGGTCGTGGGGCGGCCGCGGGTCGGATGTGGTTGATCGCGCAGTTCCCCGCGCCCCTGAAGGAGCCTGCGGCCCTTCACAAATGCGGTCGCGCGCGCACTCGCCTCCTTGGGAAGCTCGCCCCATGGCCTCCTCCCCCTTCCCCCGTACCTTCGAGAGCCTCGTCGCCGAGGACGATGCCGTGCCCACCGACGGGTGGGACTTCTCCTGGTTCGAGGGGCGGGCCACCGAGGCCCGGCCCTCGTGGGGGTACGCGCGCGGGATGGCCGAGCGGCTCGGGCGGGCCTCGGCGGCGCTGGACATCCAGACCGGGGGCGGTGAAGTGCTCGGTTCCGCTCCCCGGTTTCCGGCGGTGACCGTGGCCACGGAGGGGTGGCCGCCGAACGTCGCGAAGGCGACCGCCCTGCTGCACCCCCGGGGCGCGGTGGTGGTGGCCGCCGCGGAGGACGCGCCGCTGCCGTTCGCCGACGGGGCGTTCGACCTGGTCACCAGCAGGCACCCGGTGCGGGCGCACTGGTCGGAGATCGCCCGGGTGCTGCGGCCCGGCGGCACGTACTTCGCGCAGCACGTGGGGCCGGGCAGTGTCTACGAACTCGTCGAGCACTTCACCGGACCGTTGCCCGAGGAGAACCGGAACGCCCGCCACCCGGACGGGGAGCGCGCCGGCGCGGAGGCGGCCGGCCTGGAGATCGTGGATCTGCGGGCCGAGCGGCTGCGGATGGAGTTCTTCGACATCGGGGCGGTCGTGCACTTCCTCAAGAAGGTCGTCTGGATGGTCCCCGGCTTCACCGTCGAGGCGTATCTCCCGCAGCTCCGTGCCCTGCACGAGCGGATCGAGGCCGAGGGCCCGTTCGTGGCGCACAGCGCCCGCCATCTGTTCGAGGCCCGCAGGCCGTCGGCCGGCTGAGCCGGTGTCCACATCGTTATCGCCCGCGGCTTGGCTTATCCGGGTCTACTCGCATAGGTTCAGACCAAGGTAATTCGCGTGAGCAAAGCTGCGCGGCACGGCCTCGCGCGGTGGAGGGGGCTGCGCGAAGCCGTGCGCCCCGCCGTCGGCGTCAAGCGCGCGTTCCGCCCGCGCTCACCCGTACGGGGGCGCGAAGACCCTCCCCCTCGAAAGTCGCACAAGGGTACCCAAACCCCATATTCCCACTGGGATTCCTTCATTTCCCCTTGGAATCCGCCGGAATTCGGCCATGCTCACCCTCGATCACACCCTGAATGAACGGCTACGCGCTCACCGTCACGCTGTCGTCCGACTTCGGAGAGTAGTTGTGGCACGCCGATGCACGCAGCATCACTCACGAAGGGTTATGGTGGAAACCCCCCCTCGGGCCGGTCCGTCTCCCCCCCACGGACCGGCCCGTTTTTTCTGCCCGGAAGGCGGCCCTCCGACGAGGCCGCCGCCGGGGCCCGGAGGGCGTCCGACCCCGCGCACCCCTTGGCGTAGTTGGCCTCCAGCCCCGGTAGGCTCTGCCAACCTAGGGGACTGCCACCGCACCGGAGGGGCTGGAAGACGTGAACCTGCGCGACACACTGCGCGGCCTGTTGGTCAAGGTCTACGCACGCAGGGTCGAGGGCCACCTGGACCACGCCCAGGTGCCCGAGCACATCGGCGTCATCGTGGACGGCAGCCGCCGCTGGGCGAAGGCCGCGGGCTCCACCACGGTGCAGGGCCACCAGGCCGGAGCGAACAAGATCGAGGAGTTCCTCGGCTGGTGCACCGAGACGGACGTGAAGGTCGTCACTCTCTGGCTGCTCTCCACCGACAACTTCAACCGCCCGAAGGAAGAGCTCGTCCCGCTGCTCGGGATCATCGAGGACACCGTCCGCTCCCTCGCCGCCGACGGTCGCTGGCGCGTGCATCATGTCGGCGCGCTGGACCTGCTCTCCCCCGGGATGCAGCGCGCGCTCAAGGAGGCCGAGGAGTCCACTGCGGACATCGACGGAATACTGGTCAACGTGGCCATCGGGTACGGCGGACGTCAGGAGATCGCCGACGCCGTCCGGTCGATGATCCAGGACGCGCAGGAGCGCGGCACCTCGATGGAGGAACTCGCCGAGAACGTCTCCGTGGACCTGATCGGCAGTCATCTCTACACCGTCGACCAGCCCGACCCGGATCTGGTGATCCGCACGAGCGGCGAGCAGCGGCTGTCCGGATTCATGCTCTGGCAGACCGCGCACTCCGAGTACTACTTCTGCGACGTCTTCTGGCCGGCCTTCCGCAAGGTGGACTTCCTGCGCGCACTCCGCGACTACGCTGCGCGACACCGCCGTTACGGAGGCTGACCTTCCGCGATACGCGTGAGGTGCGTATCACCCCCACCGGGACAGAAGTAACGAGGAGTTCACCGGGCCGCCGTCGTACCGCTTGGCATGGCAGCGCACGTTCGAGGGCATAAGCCAGTCAGGTCGACGCCCGAACCACGGGTGTCGGATCTCAGCGGGCGGCTCGGGGCCGTCCGCCCGGGAGGCCCTTTGCACCAGCCCGATCGTGCGGTCACAGCACGGACGAAGCAGCGGAGGGCCGGTCACCGGCCCGTGCAACGGCGCCGACGACCGGCCCAGTTCGAACCCGTCGCTCCCCGACCTCATCCGAGGGGGTACGTCCTTCCGTGGTGACCAGCACAAAGCGCCGCATGCCAGACCGGCGCACCTACGTTCTCGACACCAGCGTCCTGCTGGCCGACCCGAATGCTTTGAGCCGCTTCGACGAGCACGAAGTCGTGCTGCCGATCGTGGTGGTCACGGAGCTGGAGGCGAAGCGGCACCATCCCGAACTCGGCTACTTCGCCCGGCAGGCCCTGCGCCTGCTCGACGAGTTCCGGGTCCGGTACGGCCGCCTCGACGCCCCCATCCCGATCGGGGACCTCGGCGGCACCGTACGGGTCGAGCTCAATCACTCGGATCCCAGCGTGCTGCCGAGCGGCTACCGCCTGGGGGACAACGACTCCCGGATCCTCGCGGTCGCCCGCAATCTGCAGGCCGAGGGCTTCGACGTCACCGTCGTGTCGAAGGACCTCCCGCTCAGGATCAAGGCGTCCTCCGTGGGCCTCCTCGCCGAGGAGTACCGCGCGGAGTTGGCCATCACGGACGCCTCCGGCTGGACCGGGATGTCCGAGCTGACGCTGCCGGGCGAACAGGTCGACATCCTCTTCGAGGAAGGGTCGATCTACGTCCCCGAGGCGAGCACGCTGCCCGTCCACACCGGCCTGACGATCCAGTCGGAGCGCGGCAAGGCGCTCGGCCGCGTCACGCCCGACGGCAACATCCGTCTGGTGCGCGGCGACCGGGAGGCGTTCGGCATCAAGGGGCGCAGCGCCGAGCAGCGCATCGCGCTGGATCTGCTGCTCGACCCGGACGTGGGCATCCTGTCGATGGGCGGCCGGGCCGGCACCGGCAAGTCGGCGCTCGCGCTGTGCGCGGGTCTGGAGGCCGTGCTCGAACGGCGCCAGCACCAGAAGGTGATGGTCTTCCGGCCGCTGTACGCGGTGGGCGGGCAGGAACTCGGCTATCTGCCCGGTTCCGAGTCCGAGAAGATGAGCCCCTGGGCGCAGGCGGTCTTCGACACGCTGTCCGCGGTCACCAGCCGCGAGGTCATCGAGGAGGTCACCGCGCGCGGCATGCTGGAGGTCCTGCCGCTGACGCACATCCGCGGCCGTTCCCTGCACGACGCGTTCGTGATCGTGGACGAGGCCCAGTCGCTGGAGCGGAACGTCCTGTTGACCGTTCTGTCCCGGATCGGTGCGAATTCGCGAGTCGTTCTGACGCATGACGTCGCCCAGCGGGACAACCTGCGGGTCGGTCGGTACGACGGTGTCGTGGCCGTGGTCGAGAAGCTGAAGGGCCATCCCCTCTTCGCCCACGTCACGTTGACGAGGTCCGAACGGTCCCAGATCGCGGCCCTTGTGACCGAAATGCTGGAGGACGGCCAGATTTAACCCGACTCCCGCACAACCCCGGGGCGCCGCCCGGCAAAAGGCTCAGCAGCCTAGCCGGGCGGCGCCTCGGCGTGTGGGCTTTTCCTGGAATCTCCGGCGTCAAACGAGGTGTGACCTTTCACACTCACCACTGAATTGCCTCCCGGTGTCGGGTTACGGCAGAGTCTCATTCCTGTCAGGCCCCGCATACGACACACCTGTACCCCCAGCGGTACGGAACCACAGCACCACCAGGTCAACTCAACAGCGTCGTCGTATGCCGCCCGAGCACCACGCGGCGCTCCCCGCAGGGGAGTTGCCCACCGGGCCCGCGCCTCCGTGACCCCGCAGTTGGGAGGCCAGCGTCAGGGGCACGATTGCGTCCGCCAGGGTCACCGAGGCGGGCGATGCTGGAAGGAAACCGTGTGAGCCGGATTTCGGTCCGGGGATTCGCAGTGGCCTCGGCCACCGCGGTCACCGCAGTCGGCAGTGTCGTCGGAGTTGCCTCGGGCAGCACCGCGCAGACGACCACTGACGACGCCGAGGCGGTCGCGAACGACACCACGTTGCTCGCCGACATACCCGTGGGCCAGCAGGCCCAGGTGCAGACCGCGTCCCTGACTGCTCAGGCCGACGCCCAGGCCATCGCCGCCGACGCGAGCGCCCGCAAGGACGCCGAGGAGACCGCCCGTAAGAAGGCGGCCCAGGACGCGATCGACAAGCAGAAGGCCGCGGAGAAGGCGGAGCAGGAGCGCAAGGCGAAGGAAGCGGCGGAGGCCGAGGCCAAGTCGAAGGCCGCTGCCGCCGGCTCGCTCGGTGACATCCCCGCACAGAGCTCGTACACCGTCGCCGAGATCCAGGCGATGGCGAAGGCGGTCGTGGCCAGCGACCAGTGGACGTGCTTCAGCAACATCGTGAACCACGAGTCCACCTGGAACTACAAGGCCGTGAACCCCTCCTCGGGCGCCTACGGTCTCTTCCAGGCGCTGCCCGCCGGTAAGTACGCCTCCGCCGGTTCCGACTGGCGGACCAACCCGGCCACGCAGATCAAGTGGGGCCTGAACTACATGGAATCGCGCTACGGCAGCCCGTGCGAGGCCTGGACGTTCTGGCAGGCCAACAACTGGTACTAGGCCGGTCGGCGACAGGGTGACGCACACCCGCCGCTCAACCTTCTGAAGCCCTCCACCGTCCTTTGGTGGGGGGCTTCTGCCATGTACGGTCGGAGCCCCCGAGAGGATTCGCGGCCTCCGGGAGGAGTGGTGACCCACAGGAGCGACGGGGGAAGAGGACGGATGATGTCGCGAGTTCCAGGGTGGCTCGGCCGGCTCGGCGCCGGACTGAGCGGATGGGGCGAGCGGTTGGAGCGGCGCCGGGCGGAGATGGAGGCGGAGGACTCCGAGACGGGCTCGGAGGGCCGCACCGGCTCCGGTGAGGGTGCCGGCACGGGCGGCGCTGATGCGGCCGCCGGGGCCGACGGATCCGACACTCCTGCCGCGGCGCACGGCTCTGACGCCCCCGCCGAAGCGGGCGGCTCCACCGGCCCTGCGGATGCGGCGGGTTCCGCCGGATCCACGGCCTCGCAGAGCCGGCCGACGACCACCCCCGTGCTCTACAGCCGTCCGGACCCCGCGTCGGTGGTGCCCTGGGGCATGCGGGTGGCGGCCGAGGCCGGCTGGCGGCTGCTCGTGCTCGCGGGCACCGTCTGGGTGCTGATGCGGGTCATCAGCTCGGTACGGCTGCTGGTGCTGTCGTTCACCGCCGCACTGCTCGTCACCGCCGTGCTCCAGCCGACCGTGGCACGGCTGACCCGGCACGGCGTACCGCGCGGCCTCGCCACCGCGCTGACCGCCGCCCTCGGCTTCATCGTCATGGGACTGATCGGCTGGTTCGTGACCTGGCAGGTCATGGAGAACATCGACGATCTCTCCGACCAGATCCAGGACGGCATCGACGAGTTGCAACGCTGGCTGCTCGACAGCCCGTTCCACGTCACCGAGAACCAGATCAACGACATCGCCAAGAACCTCCGCGAGGCGGTCAGCGACAACACCGACACGATCACCTCGGCGGGGCTGGAGGGCGTGACGGTCATCGTCGAGGCGCTCACCGGCATCCTGTTGACGATGTTCTCCACTCTCTTCCTCCTGTACGACGGCAAGAGGATCTGGCGGTGGACGCTGAAGCTGGTGCCCACGGCGGCCCGGCCGGGTGTCGCCGACGCGGGGCCGCGCGCCTGGCGGACGCTGACGGCGTACGTGCGCGGCACGGTGGTCGTGGCGCTGATCGACGCCATCTTCATCGGCCTGGGGATCTACTTCCTCGATGTGCCGATGGCGGTCCCGCTGGCCGTGTTCATCTTCCTGTTCTCCTTCATCCCGCTGGTGGGTGCGGTCGTCTCGGGCGCGCTGGCCGTGGTCGTGGCGCTGGTGACCCAGGGCGTGTTCACGGCCGTCATGACGTTGGTCGTGGTGCTCGCCGTGCAGCAGATCGAGGGGCACATCCTCCAGCCGTTCATCCTCGGCCGGGCCGTCCGGGTACACCCCCTGGCCGTCGTGCTGGCGGTCGCCGCCGGTGGCATGATCGCCGGGATCGGGGGCGCGGTGGTGGCCGTGCCGCTGGTCGCGGTCACCAACACGGTGGTGGGGTCACTGCGGGCTTACGCGGACGAGCACGGGCGGGGCGAGGCCGTCGGCCCTGGGGCCTGACGTCACACGGGCAGGGTGTCAGCACGGCCTGTCCGGTCCCTCCGTCGGCGGTGGGTAGTGCGGGGCGCATTCCGTGCAGGCGTACACGTTGAAGCCGCGGCCGGTGGCGCCGTGGTGCTCGTGGACCAGGCGGGCTCTCGGTGACGCGTTCACAGCGGGCGCACATACGGACCGGGGGACGTCGCGGTACGCGGTGGTCGGCGCGGCTCGTCATCGTGTCGCTCCCGTCAGGGCGCCGGGGCCGTGCGCCTCGCGGCGTGCGGGTGGCTCGGTGTCCAGACCGAGGCTCGCCAGATAGAGGGCGCGGCGGCGTTCGCGCAGGCCACGGCTCGCGCGGCGGCGGACGCGGTCGTCCAGGGTGAGGGCACGGGAGTGGGGCGGGGTGGGTGTGCGGGTCACGGCGCCGGGTGGGGGCGGTGACGCCGCGCGGTGGAGAGCTGGAGCGGACGGGACGGGGACGGGGCCCGCGCGGTGGCGGCCGCGTGAGTGCGGCAACCAGACGCCCAGCATCCGGGCCAGGGGCGGACGATAAAGTCCAGCATTGTCGGCGCTCCTTCGAAGCGTTCGGCCATGCCCCGGGGCCCTGCACGGCCGCCGGGGTCTGTCCGTCTCAGCCTACATTGCTACGCATGTCAGTGCGTAGCAGTACGCAGCAATACGGCCATTGCTGCAGCTCAGAGCTGTTCTACGGTGGGAGGTATGGCAGCAGAAGCAGGCGACTCACCCATCGACCCCAACAAGATTGCCTACGTCTATATGCAGGTGGCCGACCACATCGCTGCCCGAATCGCGTCGGGTGAACTGAGGCCCGGCGCACGACTGTCCGGCGAGAGGGATCTCGGCACGGAATACGGAGTCGCCTACCTGACCGCCCGCCGCGCCATCCGCGAGCTACGCGAACGCGGCCTGGTCGTCACTCTCGCCGCGAAGGGCACCTTCGTCGCCTACCCGCAGGAGTCGGAAGCGGACAGCAACACCGATCCGGACCATTAGGACTCCCGAGCCGTATGCGAAGGACGTTTCGTCGCCGGCCCCCTATGCGGTCCTCGGGAACGAGACCTCCACCCGGCGGTTCTTCTTGCGGCCCTCTTCGGAGGCGTTGTCGGCGATCGGGTAGTCCTCGCTGTAGCCGCGCACCTCGAAGGTGATGTTGCCGCCCAGGTCGGCGGCGAGGATGTCGTGGACGGCCTCGGCGCGTTTCTTGGAGAGGGTCAGGCCGTGGGCGTACGAGCCGAGGTTGTCCGTGAAGCCGAAGACGCGGACGGTGCCCGCGCTCTGCTTCTTGATCTCCTCCGCGATGGTCTGGATGCGGGAGCGCGCCTGCGGGTTGAGCTTCGCGCTGTCCTTGGGGAAGAGGACCTCGGCCTGGAGGGCGAACGTGACGTTCTCGTTGGTGTCCTCGCGGCGTTCCTCGCCGCCGAGGTCCTCCACGACCGACTTGATGTCCAGGACCTTGGCCGGGGCGAGCGTGGCCCCCTGGGCGAGCTTCAGCCCCGGGCTGTTCGCGTCGACCTCCGGGGGTGGGGAGGTGGTGACGGTGCCCGGGGGTTCGCTGGGGTCGTCCGCGGCGGCCGGGGACGGGGTCGCCAGGGCGAGGCCGAGGGCGGCGAGGACGGCGAGGGCCGCGGTGACCCGTGGGGTGAGGACGGTCATGGTCACTCGTCCTCGGAGAGTTCGATCGTGGCGGGGGGCATGGAGCCGACTTGGAAGTCCACGGAGGTGGTGCCTTCGGGAGGGGCGGGGAACTGGGCGAACCAGTCGGCGCTGGCTCCCTGCACCAGGGCGCCGGTGAACCGGGTGCACAGGCAGCGGCCTTGGGTGTCACGGAGAATGAGGTACTTCTTCTTGCCCGCCTGATCGACGAGGCTCGCGCCCGCGACTGAACCGCCGTTGTTGGACAGTTCGCGCTCGTCGCCCCGCCAGTCCGCAGCAACCCAGGACCGGCTGCCGTTGTTCGTCACCGTGCCCTCGACGGTGACGAAGCCTCCACCGTCGCGAACGGCGGAAGTGACCTTGAGCGTCAGGTTGTCGCCTTTGACCTCGGCCAGCACCGACTCGCCGGCAGGGGAGTCGGTCTCCTGTTTACCGTCGTTCCCATCGGGCTCAACTGACTTGCTGGAAGGTGCCGAAGACGAATCGTTCTTTGCCGAACTGTCGTCGTCCCCTCCCCCGCCACAACCGGCAACCGTGAGGAGCAGCACGGTCGCGATCGCCACCGCGGTCACTGTCCTGCGGCCCTTCATGGTGTGCCGAAGGTTCATCGGTACTGCTTCCTCTCACTTGGCCAGATACACAGAGAACATCACGGACGCATCGGGAAGGTCGGCCAGATCGAAATTTCCGGGGTCGATGTCCACGGAAACGCCGTCGCAGTCCAGGGAGACAGGATCCGCGGGATTCGTGTTCACACCGAAGTCGCAGCGCGGCTGGATGACGGCGACCGCCTGGGCCGTGGCTGTCATGTTCTCGGTGCCGGGGATGATCGAATCGCCGACGGTGTAGTCCGTCACGACGCCGACCTGGAAGCCGGGGGCTCCGTCCACCTCGGTGAGCTGAGCGCCGCCTTCGAGGGTCGAGTTGTTCTGGGCTGCCAGCTCAGCAGCCGCGGCATCAGCGCCCTCGACGGGTAGTACCGCTCCCCCGCTCAGGTCGAGCCATTCCAGCCAGTCGCCGCCGCCCGCGTCGATGGCGTCCCCAAGCTCAAGCAACAGTTCGTCCCGCGCTTGCTGAGCGGCTGCCAACGCAGCCGCGTCCGCGGCGGACTGGGCACCGTTACGGGCGGACGCGGCCTGGGCGAACGCGAAGAAAGCCAACGCCACGAAGAGCAAAATGGTCGTAAGCCAGATGTAGATAGGGAGAGTCGACCCTCGGTCCCCGAGGAGCCGTGGAGGTGTCAGCCTCCGCCGATGACGCTGTTCACAGCATCGAAGATCGCGCCCGAGATCAACCCGTCCAGCCCCAGACCATCGATCATCACGAAGATCCCCGCGACGATGATCATGATGCCCGCGTACTCCACGAACCCCGCGCCCGCGTCCCGGCCCCTTCCGCGCATGCGGGACGCGACCGTGGTCTTCCAGGTCTCGAAACGGTGTTTCACCTTCATGGCGGTTGCCTTCCCGCGCGATGCCGACACCAACCGGATCACCGTACGTGAGTCGGCACGTACGGGGGGTGGGTCCGGGGGCCCAATTTTTGTCGGGGGGTGGGGTCATCGGGGCCACCCCCCGAGGGCCGTGCCCAGCCAGTGGGCTATCGCTTCGCTGCGGGTCGAGCTGTGCAGTTTCGCGAAGATGCGGTTGATGTGGTTCTTGACGGTCTTCTCACTGATGAAGCAGGTGGCGGCGATCTGACGGTTGTTCATGCCGGACGCGATGAGGTCCATCACCTCCACCTCCCTTGAACTCAGGCCGAAGGACGGTCGGTTGGAACGGTCGAGAGTACGGCGGTGCGGGGTCGGCACGCGAGCGGAACCCGCCTTTGGCGACTGTGTCATAGATGGTTGCAGCTGCGAAGTAAGGTCGTGACTTTCATGTGAAGGTTCGTAGGAAACGCCGAGTGAAGTTGAGACAGTCGCGGAGATGGCCGGGCGCCCCTCCCGCACCTCCCGTACCGCTGCCATCAGTTCGGGGGCCGTGAAGTCGCCGTGGACCAGGTAGCCGTACGCGCCGCGGCGCAGGGCCTCGGTCACCACCTCGGGCTCCGTGCTGTAGGTCAGCATCATGACGGGGCAGAGGGCGGCCAGTTCGGGGAGCGCGGTCAGGCCGTCCGTGCCCGGCATGCGGACGTCGAGGAGGGCGACGTCGGGGCGGTGCCGACGCGCTTCGGTCACGGCTTCCTCGCCGTTCGTGGCCTGGGCCACCACCGTGATGTCGGGGTGCGCGCCCAGCAGCGCCGTGAGGCCGGCGCGGACCACCGGGTTGTCGTCCGCGACGAGTACGCGGAGGGGCGGGCCGGGGCGTGCCTGCGGCTGGTCAGGCATGTGCGGCCTCCTGTCGGGAGGTGAGGGGAGTGACGGGGGGTTCGGCGGTGGGCAGCGGGAGGGTCAGCCTTACTTCCGTGCCGGTGGGGGTCGTGCGTACGTCGAGGGTCGCGGCCGTGCGGGCGGCTCGTTCCGCCATGCCCAGGAGGCCGAAGTGGCCGGATCTTTGCGCTTCTTCGAGGGTGAGGGTGGGCGACAGGCCCACTCCGTCGTCCTTGATCGTGAGGTGGAGCTTGTCCGGTGTGGTCGTCAGGGACACGTCCACTCGCGCCGCGTGGGCGTGGCGGTGGACGTTCTCCAGGGCCTCCGAGGTGATGGCCAGGAGGTGGTGGGTCGTCTCGGGTGGGAGGGGTGGGGGTGACGAGCCGGGATGGGGGGCGATGGTGACGTGCGTGGGGAGGGCGGTGCGGGACTCGAAGTCCGCCGCCCTCGCCTGCAGTTCGGCCGCGAGGTCGGTGGGCGGGGCCGGTGTCGTCAGGTCGGTGTGACGGCGTAGGTCCGTGAGGAGGTCGCGGGATTCGGCGGCGGCCCGGCGGGCGGCCGACGCGACCAGGCCGGCCTGTTGTCTGAGGTGGGTCGGGTCGGGGGTGGGGTGGTCGGCCGAGGTCGCCAGGGCGTCGGCGGCGAGGGCCAGGCCGTGGAGGGTCTTGGCCACCGAGTCGTGGAGGTCGCGGGCCAGGCGGGCGCGTTCGGACTCCACCGCCTCCGCGACCGCCAGGCGGGAGGTGGCCTCGGCGAGCGCCTGGGTGGCCGTACCGAAGCGGAACATCAGGTTGCGGAGGGTGACGCCGATGATGCCGGCGGCGACGCAGAAGCCGGCGATGAGGAGGGTGTTGGCGCCCGCGCCGGGGCGGTGTTCCCAGGCCCGGTGGACCGTGAGGAGGACGGCGAGCTGGAGGCCGGTGAGGACGCCGGCGCCGCGCCAGCCGTAGAGGAGGCCGGAGAGGAGGGGGGTGCAGGCGGTGGCGTAGGCGAGGGGGGAGACCGGGGAGGCAGTGAGGAGGAGGACCGCGCCGAAGAGGAGGTCCAGGGCCATGAGGGTGGGGTGGGCGAGGAGGCGGGGGGCGAAGCGGTCCCAGTCCCTGAGCATGGCGTACGAGACGGTGATGCCGAGGACGGCGGCGATGAGTACGGCGTGGGTCGGGGGGCCGTTGGTGGTGTTGGCCATCGCGAAGGGGGTGCCGATGGTGAGCGTGACCAGGCGGACGGCGAAGGTCTGGCGGGCCAGGGCCTGGAGGGCGTTGAGCTGGAGGCGGAGGGTGGCGGGGGGTGTGGCGTCGTCGGCGAGGTATCCGGTGGTGGGGGCTTCGCCGGGGGCGGGCGGCTGTGGGTGGGGGCCCTCGCTGGTGTTGGGCGGGGGCTGCGTGCGGGGGCCCTTGCCGGGGCCGGGCGGGGGTGGGTTCCGCTGCTCGGCGGTTGCGAGGTGCCTCCTGCGCCCACCCTCCCCCAGTCTCGGCTTCGCTCGACCGGGGGGACCCCCATCGCCCCAGGGGCACGATTGCCCGCAGGAGGGGAGGGGCGGGAGGTGCAGGCGGGGCCGCCAGGGGATTGGGGGGATCATCAGCGGCCCAGGATTTCGCCGAAGTTTGTTCCTGAGCCCAGGAACATGCCCGCGGCGATGAGGATCATCGTGGCCGGGAGCATGAAGACGAGGGTGACGAGGGTGGCCTTGGGGATGGTGCGGGCGGCTCGGCGGCGGGCGTTCTGCGCGTCGGTGCGGCGCATGTCCGCGGCCAGCTGGATCAGGGTCTCGGCGATGGGGGAACCCAGCTCCTCGCCCTGTTGGAGGGCCGAGACGAACTGGGCCACCTGTTCGGAGGAGTTGCGCCTGCGGAGTTCGTCGAAGGCCTGGCGGCGGCTGACGCCCATGTCCATCTGGCGGAGTGTGATGCGCAGTTCGTCGGCCCAGGGGCCCTCGTACTTCTCGGCGACCCGGTCCAGCGCTTGGCGGAAGCCCAGCCCCGCCGAGACCACGACCGCGAGCACGTCGAGGAAGTCGGGCAGCGTGCGGTCGATGACGTCCTTGCGCTCGCGCACGGCCTGCCAGATCGCCGCGTCGGCGGCGAGGAGACCGAAGGCGAAGGTGAACGCGGCGAACAGGGGGCGTCCGCTGGTGAGGAAGACGAGGCCCATGAAGGCGCCGAAGAAGCCGTAGACGGCCCGGCGGGCGGCGTAGCGGTTGAGGGTGAGGCCGCCGGGGTTGCCGGCCATGTCGATGCGGTGGCGTTTGGCCTCGACCCGGCGCGGGCCCATGAGGCGCAGCACGAGGGGCGCGAAGCGCATGCCCAGACGGTCGACCGCCGAACCCGTCCTGGAGACGCGGGTGGCGCCCACCTCCAGGGCGAGGGCGAGGTCGCTGGGGAGTTTCGCGTCCGCGCGGATCATGCGGATGCCCAGGAGGACGCCCGCCACGGAGATCGCCATCAGGAGGGCCAGGAGGAGCGGGAGGAAGGAGGGCGTCGAGGTCGTCATGTCGGTCACCGGGGCCTTCTCATACTTCGATCTTGCCGAGGCGGCGGATGACGAAGAAACCGATCGTGTAGAGGCCGATCGAGATCAGGACCAGGAGTTGACCGAGGGGCGAGCCGGTCACCCGGGCCAGGGCGCCGTCGTTCGAGGAGTTGATCAGGAGGAGCGAGCCGAGGCCCAGGAGGGGGACGGTGAAGGCCGTCGCGTTGACCTCGGAGAGCATCGTGCGGACCTCCCGGCGGGTCTCCTTGCGGTCCTCCAGGGTCTGGGTGAGGTTGCGCAGCGAGCTGACCACCGTTCCGCCCGCCTTGTTGGACAGGACGAGGGTGGTGACGAGGACGATCAGTTCGCGGGAGGGGAGGCGTTCGGCGAGTTCGCCGAGGGCGTCGTCGACCGAGCGGCCGAGCGCCAACTGGTCGGCGACCCGCGCCAGTTCCTCACCGGCCGGGGCTTCCAGTTCCTCCGCCGCCATCGCCAGGGCCGTACGCAGGGCCAGGCCGGCGGCGGTGGCGTTGGCGAGGAGGCGGGCCACGTCCGGGAGTTGGTTGATGAAGGCCTCGATGCGTTTCTGACGCTGCCAGTTGAGGAAGATGGCGGCCGCCCATACGCCCACGGCACCCGCGATCGGGCCGAAGAAGGGGGCCAGGGTGGCGGCGGCGACCAGCCAGAGCGCCACGACGAGGAGGGCGACGTAGGTCGCGAACTCCCCCGCCGTGAGGTCCAGTCCGGTCGTGTTCAGCCGGAGGTGGATCGCGCGGCCCAGGCGGGTGCGGCGCAGGCGGCGGTCGACGGCCGTGAAGCGTCGCACGCGGCCCGTCGCCGTGCGGAGCGGGCCGCCCTGCCGGCCCGCGAGACGATCGACGAGGGCCTGGCGCTGGGCCCGGCCGGAGGCGTACACATGCGCACCCGCGACGGCGAGGGTGCCGCAGAGGACGGTGGCGCCGAGCGCCAGCAGGGTGGTGTTGTCGGTGGTCGCCATGGTCGGTCCTACCTCCTCGGGGGCTCTCGGCTATCCGATGGCCTGGCGGGTGTTGAGCGGGTCGATGGCCTCGGCCACGCCGTACGCGGGCGGCAGCGGCTCGTTGGCCACGTACAGCTTCTCCGCGACGGGGCGGGGTATCGGCAGGTGCTCGAAGCGGCCGTGGACGACACGGTCGGCGCCGAGGGGGTCCGGGGCGAAGCGGGACACGGTCGCGATCCGGAACTGTTCGCGGCCGTGCGAGACGAGCAGGGCGATCTCGGTGACCTTGCGGGAACCGTCGGCGAAGCGGGTGAGCTGGACGACCACGTCCACCGCCGAGTTGATCTGGTCCTTGAGGGCCTCGAAGGGGATGAGGACCTCGGACATCGAGCCGAGGGTCTGCAGGCGCATCAGCGCGTCCTCGGCGGAGTTGGCGTGGACCGTGGCGAGGGAGCCGTCGTGGCCGGTCGACATGGCCTGGAGCATGTCGAGGGTCTCACCGCCCCGGACCTCACCGACGATGATGCGGTCGGGGCGCATCCGGAGGGAGTTGCGGACCAGGTCGCGGATGGTGATCTGGCCCTTTCCCTCGATGTTGGGGGGCCTCGATTCGAGGCGGATGACGTGGTCCTGCTGGAGTTGGAGTTCGGCGGAGTCCTCGATGGTGATGATGCGTTCGCGGGGTGGGATGAGGCCGGAGAGGGCGTTGAGGAGCGTTGTCTTTCCGGTGCCGGTACCGCCGCTGACGATCACGTTGAAGCGGGCGCGGACGAACGCCGCGAGGAGCATCAGCATCTGCTCGTCGAGAGAGCCGAGGTCGATGAGCTCGGGGAGGGTGTACGCGCGGGGGAAACGGCGGATCGTGAGGGTGGGGCCGGTGAGGGCCAGCGGGGGGATGATCACGTTGACGCGCTCACCGGTGGGGAGGCGGGCGTCGACCATGGGGTTCGATTCGTCGACCCGGCGGTTGACGGTCGAGACGATGCGTTCGATCGTCTGCATCAGCTGGTCGGTGGAGGCGAAGCGCAGCGGCAGTTGCTCCACGCGGCCGCCCCGCTCGACGAAGATCGAGTCGGGGCCGTTGACCATGATCTCCGTGACCGAGGCATCGGCGAGGAGGGGTTCGAGGACGCCCAGGCCCAGGGCCTCGTCGACGACCCGGCGGATCAGCTGGGAGCGTTCGCCCGAGGAGAGGACCGGGCCCTCCCGGCTGATGATGTGGCCGAGCACGCGTTCCAGGCGGGCTCTGCGGTCGGCTGCGGTCAGGGCCGACATCTCGGCGAGGTCGATCTCTTCGAGGAGCTTGGCGCGGTAGACGGCCACGAGGTGTCCGTCCTCGCGTCCGGCTCCCCCCTCGTCGGGGGCGGCGATACGGGATCGCAGGCTCATCTTCTCGTCAACTCCTCTCGGGGGGGGCGGGGGCGGGGGTTGGGGTTGGGGGGGGCGGGGGTCAGGGGTCGAGGTCGTTCGGCATGGTGGCCGAGCGTTCCACGGAGACCGGGTCGAAGAGGGGGATCACGGAGGGGACGGTGACGACGACCGTGGCGGTGGTGGTGTCCGTGCCGCCGCCTCCCGGGTCGACGGAGGGGTCCAGCCACGCGCTCGCCGCGGCGGCGCCCGCGGCCGCGCCCGTGCCGGGCTGGAGCGACTCGGCGCGGGCGGCTGCGCGGGCGGCCGAGCCTGCCTGGCTGATGCCGTAGCCGATCAGGCCCAGTTGGATCGCCGCCATGCCTACGAGGAGCAGGATGGGGAGGAAGCCGGCGAACTCCAGGATGGAGGAGCCTCGGTCGTTCCAGCGGCGTCCCGTGGGTTTGGGGTTCGCGCGGGGGCGGTGGGTGGGTCGGGGGCGCGCCGGCGCGCGGTGGGTGGGTCGGGGGTGCCGGTGGGTCTTCGCGGGTGCGTCGGCTTTCCGCCGGTGTGCATGCGTGTTGTCGGGGGTTCGGACGGTCATGGTGTGTCCCCCTCCAGTGCCGCGCCCGCCTCGCCGTTGACCGTCCAGCCCGTGTCGAAGCCGGGGAAGAAGAGGGGGACGTTGGCCTGGACCTCGGCTCGCATGACGGGGCCCGCGGGGGCGCAGTCGATGGAGGTGTCGCTCCAGGCGCCCGGGAGGTTCGCGCTGCCCGCGCTCTCGCAGGCACCGGCGATGTCGCCGTCCACCGCGTACGCGGCGGTGGCGGCGCGGGCGGCCTCGTCGGCGGCGTTTCCGGCGAGGGAGTAGGTGTAGCCGTAGAGGGCCGCCTGCCAGAGGATCGTCATGGTGATCAGGATCAGGGGGAGCATGCCGGCGAATTCGAGGGTCGCCGAGCCCCGGTCGCCGCCCTTGCGGCGCAGGACGAGGGCGCCCCGGTCGGAGGAGCGGCGGCGTCGGCCGCCGTGGCCGTGTTCCGGCGGGGCGACCAGTTCCAGTTCACCGGCCAGCGCCCAGAGCGCCTGTTTGACGACGGAGCGGGCGTCGAGGTCCTGGAGGCGGCCCGCGTCGACCACGGACTGGAGTTCCTTGAAGGCGGCGGGGACGGCGGCGCGGGCCACCTTGGTGCCGGTGACCTTCTCGACCAGGGGCGGCTGGATCTCCGTGGCGCGCGAGAGGCGGTTGACGACCGTCAGGGTCTCCTCGGCCTTGCGGATCTGAAGGCGGTCCCAGAGGCGGACCATGCGCTTGGCGGCGCGGACCGCGACGACGTCCGGGGTGACGAGCAGGAGGGCCTGGTCGGCCATCTCGACAGCCGCCGCGGTGGCCGCGTTCATCTGGGATCCGCAGTCGACGACCACCACGTCGTGCCGGGAGCGGAGGGTGGCCACCACCTGGCGGGCCACCCGGTCCGTCACCTCCTCGCCGCGTTCGCCCTCGGCGGGGGCGAGGAGGAGGGAGACACCGGTGTCGTGGGCGTAGACGGCCTCCTGGAGCACCCGGGGGTTGAGGTCCGTGATGGCGGCCAGGTCGGCGACCGAGCGGCGGAACTGCACGTCGAGGTACGAGGCCACGTCCCCCGACTGGAGGTCGAAGTCGAGGAGGGCGACCGTACGGCCGGACGCGCGGGCCGCGAGGGCGAGTTGGACGGCGGTCACGGTGGCGCCGACACCGCCCTTGGCCCCGCTGACCGTGACGACGGTGCCGCCGGGGCCCGCGTACAGCTCGGGCGCGCCGCTGCCCAGATGGCGTCGCATGCCCGCCGACCAGGCGGCGGCGGCCTGGACGCGCTCGGCGAGGGCCTCGTAGGAGAGGGGGAGCTGGACGATGCCCCGGGCACCGGAGTCCATGGCGGCGGTGAGGACGCCGGTGCTGGTGTCGGAGGTGACGAGCACGACGCCGACCGCCGGGAAGCGCAGGACGAGATCGCGGACCAGGTCCAACGCCGGTACCGGGCCGATGCGTTCGTGGACGAGGACGACCTCCGGCAGCTCGTCCAGCGAGTCGGCGGCCAGCCGCGCCAGGGTGTCCAGCAGCGCGGTGGAGTCGGAGACGGGCGGTGCCGGTTCCGCGTCGGTGAGCTGGCCGAGGAGGGTGGTGAGGGCGCGGGCCGAGTCGACGTCGCCGGCGGCGGGGAGGATGCGGATGGTCATCGGCGGATCCCCGTTCGTGGGGCGAAGGACGCGGAGGGCGAGGAGATCACGGCGGTCGGACGGAGTGCGGAGGGCGAGGAGATCACGGCGATCGGGAGGGGTGCGGAGGTCTCGGTCGGGCGGGGTACGGGCGTCGCGCACCGGCGGGGTTCGCCGTGCGCCGCGCGCCAGCGGGGTTGGCCGTGCGCCGCGCACCGGCAGGATTCGCCGTACGCCGTACGCCGCGACCACGTTCCCGGCGTACCGGGCTCCCTCGATCCACTCGCCGCCCACGGCGCCCCGGTGCGCCGTGCCCCCCTGAGCATGCCCAGCCTCGGCACGCCCATCCGTAGGCGCATTCGACGCACCCCCGTTCGAGGTGCCCTCGTGCGGACGTTCCGGACCGACCTCATCGCGGGGCCTCCTACTTGTCCTCGTCGAGGGTGTACGAACGGTCGTCCGGTACGACGACGGTGGCCTCGCCGCCCCCGACGAGGGCGAGACGGACGTGCTCGGCGAACGACTCGGCGAAGGCGACGCGCTGGGCGTCGGCGGTGTCGAGCGCGAAGGTGATCGGGACGGCCTCGGTCGCCGTGCGCCGACGGTCGCTGCTGGACTGGCCCGGTTCGAGCGGGGTCAGCTTGCCGACGTCGATGACCCGGGCGTCGGCGACCATGAGCTTGGAGGTGTCCTTGCCCGAGTCGCTGTCCTTCTCCTCGAACGTGGCGTAGATGTTGACCAGCGACCCCGGGTTGATCTTTCCGGCGACTCCGGTGGAGGCGTCGATCAGGATGGCGATCTCCTGTTGGCCCGCTTCGAGTTCGGGCCGGTCGACGATCATGTCCGACTGGAGCAGGGAGCCCTTGCTCAGCCGGGTGACGGCGATCTTGCCGCGGATCTCCGCCAGATCGGTGACGGCCGTGCCGGACAGCCACCGCTCCGGCATCGAGATCTTCTCGAACTGGCCCGCCGTCAGCTCCTTGTAGGGCGCGATGTCGCTCTTCAGCCGATACGCGGTCACCTCGGGCCCGACCTTCGCGTTCACGTCACGGATCACCGAGAGCACCCCGGCGAAGGCGGCCAGGGCGCACAGGGCCGAGAGGACCAGCAGGATGACGCCGCGGCGCTGGCGCGAGTTCACTACATCTCACCTCGTGGGGACGTGCCGGGCACGTGAGCGGGCCTGCCGCTCGGTCGGGGCGGTGACGGACGGGGTGGTGACGGACGGGTCTTACGGTCCTGCGGGCCGAGGGGTCGGCATACGGCTGTCATGTGACCCCTTTTGGCAGCGCGCGCACGGGCGGCGGCGGTTCGGGCTCTCGGAGCGGGGCCGCGCAGAACCCGCAGCGGTCGCCGATGAGTTCGAGGCCGCACCAGTGGCAGGTCTCGCGGCGCACGGACGACACGAGCTGGTAGAGCACGGAGACGTCACTGAGACCGGCGGCGAACTCGACGAGCTTGCCGGTCCCCCACCAGCGCACGGAGCCCTCGGGCAGCGGCACCGGCAGGGACCCCTGCACCTGCCAGGCCGGGGCGAGCGTCCCGGTGACCCAGTCGGAGGGCGGCTGCGGTCCCTGCGCGACGAGCAGCCGGGTGCCGAACTCGGGTCCCGCGAGGGGCTCCTCGTCGGTGGTGTGGAGGCGGACCAGCTGGGGTCGCGGGTTCGCCAGGACGGCGAACTGGGCGCC